>NZ_JBEOYU010000013.1:0-156988 GCF_040297265.1 Streptomyces sp. NPDC001832 | reverse complement strand
CACACCGCACGCCGTCCGCGCCGGGAGGGTGTCCGCCCGGCAGCGCCCGCGTTGCGGCACGGCGCGCGGCGCTGCACGGTCGAAGTACCGAGGCAAGGAGGCCAAAGTCATGCCCATCGCGACGGTCAACCCCGCCAACGGCGAGACCCTCAGAACATTCGACGCGCTGGGAGACGCGGAGATCGAGGAGAAGCTCCACGCCGCCGACACCGCGTTCCGGAAGTACCGCACCACCGGATTCGGCGAGCGGGCCGGCCTGCTGAACGCGGCCGCCGGTCTACTCGAAGAGGACGTGCAGGACATCGCGCGCACCATGACCACCGAAATGGGCAAGCCCGTCAAGGCGGCCCGGGCGGAGGCCGCCAAGTGCGTGAAGGCGATGCGCTGGTACGCGGCCAACGCCGCGGAACTCCTCGCGGACGAGCATCCGCCGGCGAAAGACGTGCAGGACTCCGGTGCCTCCAGGGCCTATGTCCACTATCGCCCGCTGGGCGCCGTCCTCGCCGTGATGCCGTGGAACTTCCCGCTCTGGCAGGTCGTACGGTTCGCTGCCCCCGCGCTGATGGCCGGGAACGTCGGCCTGCTCAAGCACGCCTCGAATGTCCCGCAGACAGCGATGTACCTGGAGGGCCTGTTCCGCCGGGCCGGATTCCCGGCGGGATGCTTCCAGACACTGCTCGTGGGATCCGGGGCGGTCGAGTCGATCCTGCGCGACCACCGGGTCGCCGCCGCCACTCTCACCGGCAGTGAGCCGGCCGGCCGCTCGGTCGCGTCGATCGCCGGCGACGAGGTGAAGCACACCGTGCTGGAACTGGGCGGCAGTGACCCGTATCTGGTCATGCCGTCGGCGGATGTCGCCAGGGCCGCCCGTACTGCCGTGACCGCCCGGGTACAGAACAACGGCCAGTCCTGCATCGCCGCCAAACGGTTCATCGTGCACACGGAGGTGTTCGACGAGTTCGCCCAGCGGTTCACCGTGGGCATGCGGGATCTGACGGTCGGCGACCCGCTGCAGGAATCCACCGACGTCGGACCGCTCTCCAGCGAACAGGGCCGCGCCGACCTGGAGGAGTTGGTGGATGACGCGGTACGGCAGGGCGCGAGCGCGCTGTGCGGGGGCGGCCGGCCCGACGACCTGGGCCCCGAGCTGGAGGGCGGCTGGTTCTATGCCCCCACCGTCCTCACCGGGATCACGCCCGGCATGCGCATCCACCGTGAGGAGACCTTCGGCCCCGTGGCCACGCTCTACCGCGTAGAGGGGCTGGACGAAGCCGTGGCGCTAGCCAACGACAGCCCCTTCGGCCTCAGCTCCAACGTATGGACCCGCGACGCGGACGAGGCCCGTCGCTGTGTGCGCGACCTGGAGGCGGGTAGTGTCTTCTTCAACGGCATGACGGCGTCCCATCCTGCACTGCCCTTCGGCGGTGTGAAGCGCTCCGGCTACGGACGTGAACTCGCCGGGCACGGCATCCGCGAGTTCTGCAACGCGACCACGGTCTGGTACGGCCCCGAGCCCGTCGGCGCCACGTCCTAGGGGAGACCCCGGTCCCTGCGACGCGGGCTCAGCGGCCGACCGCCCGTGCCAGCTGGGCCTTCGTCATGTGCGACCGTCCGTGGACGTTCTTCTTCCTTGCCTCCTCGTAGAGCTGGGCGCGAGTCGGCCCCTCGGCTCCGCTGTGGGAGCGCAGACCACCGCGCCGCGAGGACGACATGTCCTCGATGGAGGTGCGGCTCGCGGTCTTCGACTCACCGGCGCGGGCGCGCTCCTTGTTGACCGTGCGAGCAGCGATCTCCTCGGCCCGCTCCTCGCTGACCCCGCGCTCCTGCGCGCTCTCCTTGATGTGTTCGTACTGCCGTTCTCGTTTGGCGTTGGATCCGCGTGGCATGGTGCGCTCACTCCTCTCGTGGGACCTGCCCCTGGGGCTTGTTCGAGCCCCTCCTCAGTGTCCCAGCGGCCCCCGGCGCCCGCATGCCTGTGGCGTGGGGCTGGATGCGGTGTACGGCGTGGCGCCGGTCTGTTCAGTAGCGCAGGGTCGCCGCAATCCGTCCGTGCTCCGTGAGCGAGTCGTTCGCGAGAAAGACCACGTCGGTGCCGCTGTCCAGCGCCGCCTCGACGAGCTCGTCCACGATGTCCTCCCGCACCGAACCGTCCGTGAGATCCGCGGCCTCACCGCTCACCGGTTCGAGGTGCTCGTCCGCCCGCCTTACCGTCTGCTGGAAGTGCTCCTCCACCGCGACCAGTCCGGCGCGCCCTTCCCGTACCGCGGCCCACACCTCGTCCAGACCACCGGCGAAGGCGCGACGGCCGCGCGCTTCGTCCAGTTTGCCGTCGATCTCCGCCGCGAACCGCCGCTGCCGCTCGTCGAGAGCCGGCCGCAGCTCCTTGAGCAGGGCAGTCGGTGTCGTGTCGACCGGCACACCCTTGGTGACCCGGCCCACGGCCGACTTGGCGCTCTCGCCGACCTCGTCCAGCAGGGCGAGCGCGGGGGCGAGGCCGACCAGATAGAGCGGGCGCGGGTCCGTGGCCAGTACCGCGCGCAGCTTCTCGTCGACGGTGCGCAGGAAGTTGCGCGTCTCCTCGTCGCTGAAGGTGCTCGGGGTGTCGCCGATCCGCTCCTCGCGCTGCGGGTTGGGCGCCTCCCTCGGAGCCGTCAGCGGGAACCCGCCGGTCTGCTCCTCGTGCAGGGCGTCCGCCGTGCCGCTCCACAGGGCGGCGTGCTCGGCCGACACGGTGAGCGCCCAGAACGGCTGGGCTTGGGCCTTCGCTGCGACCAGGTTGCGCGTCAGATAGGTGTCGCTGAGCACCACCCGCTCGGGTGCGGTGCGGGGAAGCTGCCAGATCTGGTGCTCGTCCGCGGTGACGAGGACGACCAGGGCATCCAGGGCCCGGCGCGGGTCCACCTCGGTGACCGCCCGGTCCAGCTGTTCCTTGAGAGCGGTCCGGGCCTCGCGGGTGACCGCGGGATCCGCTTCCAGTCGGCTGACGGCCTCGGCCACCAGATTGCGCAGCCGAACGGCGTCCTGGGCATTGTCCGGAGCGCGGCGATGCGTCGGCATGGTCAGGGACAGGGCCGGATAGGGCTTGGCTGCCCGCAGTTCCTGCAACAGGCCGGCGGTCAGGGCGTCCGTATCCATCGTTCTCTCCCAGGGGCTTCGGCTGGCATCCGCTCCCGAGTGAAGCGGGTGAATTCAACGAGTCAATTCATACCTTTTGTTCCTAATATGAGCGATGGGTGCCGCGATCGCACAGCAACGTGAACACGCAGAGCGGGGTGCCCGCCGGCCAGGTTTCCCCGCACTGTCTCCGCGTCACCCCATTTCCTCATCGCTCGATACCTCTCCATCTCCCTTACGCCCTTCCGAGCAGACGGAGCGTCCGTGAACCCGACCAGCCCCTTGCGGCACGTTTTCGGCGGCCGCGCAGCCCGCAACCTGACCCCAGCCGTGCTGGCCGCGGTGATCACCGCCGGTACCGCCGCCTGTGGCGGCTCCGAATCCTCCTCGCAGGGCACGGCCAGAAGCACTCGTACGGTGTCCCCGGAACCGACCAGGACGCGGTCCGCAACCGCCAGTCCGCGTACCCAGAAGGAATTCGCGGCCTCGGTCTCCGCCGCTGCCGAGCGCAACCGGCAGCAGGCCGTGAAGCAGCTCGAAGGCGTCCAGGGGCGGGGCAACGCGGTCAAGGACGTCTCGGTGTCGGGGCTGCCGGTCGTGAAGTCCGAGCAGTTCCGCAGCGCCCTCGTCCGCGTCACCAACCGCACGGACAAGGCCGCCTTCTATGCCGTCAAGGTGGAGTTCGTCGAATCGTCCGAGAAGGTGCTCGACTCCGTGGTGCTCGGCTTCGCGGACGTCCCGCCCGGCCAGACGGCCAGCCAGCACGCCAACAGCCGCAAGGCGGCAGGCGTCAAGACGTCCCCCCGGATCGCCCAGGCCGAGCGCAGCTGACAGCTGGGCCGGTGAGTGCGCGAGCGGCCTGGGCGGCTGAAACGGGACGGAGTCCGTTGGGGCCGTCTACCAGATGGAGTCGACCCATTCCGGGTGATCGATAAACGGGTTCCGGTTGTGCTGGTACCGGTCGAATATGACGTCGTTGCGCCGCTTCTCGAAGCTGTCCGGCGGGTCCTCCTGGCTCCACGCCTTCAGCACCGAGAGGCGGCCGATGTACGGTGCGGAGCCGTTGGACACCCTGTCGTTGGGTTCGAGGTCGGCGAAGGCGTCGTCGCCCTCGTAGCGCACCGCCATGTAGAGGATCATGCGGGCCACATCGCCCTTGACCGCGTCGCGCGGTTCGAAGGAGTCGCTGTCGGTGTAGCTGCCCGGTGCGCCGCTGACTGCGCTGCCGCCGTTGTCGAAGTCCTTGTTGCCGCGGATGGAGTTGACGGTGACATCCTCCGGCCGCAGGTGGTGGATATCGGTGCCGGGGCCGGTGGCGGTGCCGAAGTCGCCGTGGGACTTGGCCCAGACATGCTCGCGGTTCCACTGGCCGACCGAGCCGCCGTTGTCGTTCTTGGACTTGGAACGGCCGGAGTACAGGAGGATCACGTTCGAGGGGTTGGCGGGGTCCTCGTCCGTGTTCTTGAGGGCGTCCCAGACCTGACTGTAGGAAATCTTGGTCTGGCTGCTGATGATGGTGTGCAGTGCGTTCTTGAGCTCGGTTCCGGACTTGCCGAGCGCGTCCTGATAGTACGTGTCGTCGAGAGCCCCGAGCGGTGTCGCGGCGACCGGCGAAGCCTGGGGTGTGGCGGCCGGTGCGGCGGCAGCGGTGCCGGCGAGTACCGCGAACGCGGCAAGGGTCGCCAGCAGGGGGCGCCGGTAATGAAGGTGACGACGGGACATGTGGGGTGTCCTCTCCGAAAGTGCGGGCACCACGAAGCCGCCACAGGGTGGGGGCGGCGCCGCGTCGGTCGGGTGGTAATCGGTCAGCGGGAGCCTTCCACACGCACCGTGACCATGGAGTGAACGCCGTGTACTTATCATGTGCAGGTCAAGTGAGCGTCTCTGTGGCGCCGGGAGCGGATCGGGGGAGGTGTCGGATGCGGCGGGCCGGGCGTGGGGCGAGAATGACCGAAAGGACGAGGAGGCGGCATGAGCGACGAGCCCGAATCCGTATACGCAGCTCGGGGAGTGACTCCCGACAGCCTCTTGCACACCGGCGGGAGCGACAATCCGTCGGCAGAGGACCTGGTGCTCGCCTCCGGGCGGGACCTGACTCCTAAGAATCTTCAGTGGGCGGAGCGCAGGCTCGCCCGGGAGGGCCGGTCGGCGATCGACAAGACGCTGCCGTAGCCCGTAGCCCGTAGCCCGTAGCCCGGTGGCCGGCGCGGGGAGCGTGCGGGTGCTCCCCGCGGCTCGGCTAGCCTGGTTGCACAATGAACCGTTTGACTACGTCAGGGGCCGGGTACGACCTCGCCCGCTTCCCCGAGGACCCGCGCGACCCGTTCCGCGCCTGGGACGCTGCCGATGAGTATCTGCTGCGGCGGCTGGAGGGGACCGACGAGCCGGGACCGGTCGACCTGTCGGGCGTCGTGGTCGTGGTGGGCGACCGCTGGGGCGCCCTGAGCACCGTGCTGGCCGGGCACCGCCCCGTACAGATCACCGACTCCTACCTGGCGCAGCGCGCGACCCTGGCGAATCTGGACCGCAACGGCGTGGACGCGGATGCCGTACGTCTCCTATCGGCCAGGGACACACCGCCGGACCGTATCGACGTCCTGCTGGTACGTGTCCCGAAGAGCCTCGCGCTCCTGGAGGACCAGCTCCACCGGCTCGCGCCGGCCATCCATGCGGGCAGCGTCGTCATCGGTACCGGCATGGTCAAGGAGATCCATAGCTCCACCCTCAAACTCTTCGAGCGGATCATCGGCCCGACCCGCACCTCCCTCGCGGTCAAGAAGGCCCGGCTCATCTTCTGCACCCCGGACCCGGCCCTGGCCCGCACGCCGAGCCCCTGGCCGTACCGCTACGACCTGCCGGAGGGCGTCGGACCGGTCTCCGGCAGGACGGTCACCAACCATGCGGGGATCTTCTGCGCCGAGCGCCTCGACATCGGCACCCGCTTCTTCCTCGGCCATCTCCCCGCGCGCAGCGGCCCCGACCGGGTCGTCGACCTCGGCTGCGGAAACGGCGTCGTCGGCCTGTCCGCCGCGCTCGCCAACCCTGAAGCGATGGTCACCTTCATTGATGAGTCGTACCAGGCGGTCGCCTCCGCCGAGGAGACCTTCCGGGCCAACGCCGGCCCCGATGCGAGGGCCGACTTCGTCGTCGGCGACGGGCTGGCACAGCTGCCGCCTGCCAGTGTGGATCTGGTGCTCAACAACCCGCCGTTCCACACCCACCAGGCCACCACCGACGCAACGGCCCGCAACATGTTCCACGGGGCGCGCGCCGCACTGCGGCCTGGCGGCGAGCTGTGGGTTGTCGGCAATCGGCACCTCGGCTACCACACCCAGCTGCGTCGGACCTTCGGCAACTGCACCACCATCGCGGGCGACCCGAAGTTCGTCGTCCTGCGTGCCATCAAGCGCTGACACTCGCCGGAGACGTCCTGACCCTTCCGGATTCTTGCAACGCGTTCTACTGTGTGCGCCGCCGCACACGGGCGACGCGACCGCGAGACTCCTGGAGGGGCCGTGCACCTCGAATACACGCCTGAACAGCAGCAGTTGCGCGCCGAGCTGCGTACGTACTTCGCCGGGCTGGTCCCCGACAACGCCTACGCGCGCTATGCCGACCCCTCCTCCCAGAAGAACTTCTACCGCGAGACGATCCGGCGCCTCGGCGCCGACGGCTGGCTCGGCGTCGGCTGGCCGACGGAGTACGGCGGACGCGGCCTGTCCCCGATGGAACAGTTCATCTTCTTCGACGAGGCCGCCCAGGCGGGCGTGCCGCTGCCTCTGATGGCCCTCAACACCGTCGGCCCGACGATCATGCAGTTCGGCACCGACGAACAGAAGGCCTACTTCCTGCCGAAGATCCTCGCCGGTGAGATCGACTTCGCGATCGGATACAGCGAACCCGACGCGGGCACTGACCTCGCCGCGCTCAAGACCCGGGCCGTGCGCGACGGCGACGACTATGTCGTCAACGGGCAGAAGATCTGGACGACCAACGGCGATACCGCCGACTGGGTCTGGCTCGCCGTCCGCACCGACCCGGACGCCCCGCCCCACAAGGGCATCACCATGCTCCTCGTCCCGACCAGCGACCCCGGTTACTCCTGCACCATCATCAACACCCTCGCCTCGCACGACACGACCGCCAGCTACTACGAGAACATCCGCGTACCCGTCTCCCGTCGCGTCGGCGACGAGAACAAGGGCTGGCGGCTCATCACCAACCAGCTCAACCATGAACGCGTCACGCTCGCCGCCCACGGCACCATGGCCATCCGCGCCCTCCACAACGTCCAGCGCTGGGCGGCGGACACCCGGCTCACCGACGGCCGCCGCGTCATCGACCTCGGCTGGGTCCGCGCTCTTCTGGCCCGCACCCATACCAGGCTCGACGCCATGAAGCTCCTCAACTGGCAGATGGTGTCAGCGGTTCAGAACGGAACTCTCACACCGCAGGACGCCTCCGCCGTCAAGGTCTACGGCTCCGAGGCACGCCGCGACGCCTACGCCTGGCTGATGGAGGTCGTCGGCTCGGCGGGACCGCTCAAGGAAGGATCGGCTGGCGCCGTACTTCACGGCGAACTCGAACGCGGATACCGGTCCGCAGTCATCTTCACCTTCGGCGGCGGCAACAATGAGATCCAACGGGAAATCATCTCGTGGATCGGCCTGGGGATGCCGCGCGTACGGCGCTGAGCGGGTGTAGCACCTCCCGCCGTGGAGCGAGGGTCGGCGAGCTTTGGGCTCGTCCGTGTCCAGCGGCATCCTCCAGCTTCCCCTCTGGCACCGATGTCCGCCTGTGACGTTCCGTCAAACCCCTCGTATTCTATATGATCCTTCTGGAATCTGGTCGCGCAGGACATGGCCGGTTGCGAAGCAAGTGGCCGCGGGGAGCGCCTGGAGCTACGGCGCCTTCGTGCGCCCTGAGACCGGTTCGTAATGGAAAATCGCCGCCCTGATCCCCCGCGGGTCTTGACGCGACCCCTCGCTCTCGCGGAATATCACGGCAACAAAATCCTATTTGATTTGAGTGGGGCACCACCATGAGCCGTCGTAGAACCGCGATGACAGCCACTGTCACCCTCGCACTCCTCGCCGCTGCCTCGTCGGCCTGCACCATCAAGAACTCCGGCGAGCCGGGTGGGGCGGCCGCCGTCTCAGGAAAGGCCGACGGCGGGACGGCAGAACTCGCCGACGGCTCCAAAACCAAGGTCGCGCTCGTGCCCGGCGGCGCTCACCCCTACTTCCATCCCTGGAAGCAGGCCGGCGCGGATGCCAAGAAGACACTCGGGCTGGGCGACGTCACCTTCGACGAGACTGCCGAGTGGGACCAGCAGAAGCAGAACAACCTGGTTTCGACTCTCGCGGCCCGCGGCTACAACGCCTTCGGCGTCTTCGGCGTCTCCCCGACCGACATCAATACCACCTTCGCCGACCTCAGGTCCCAGGGCTTCGCTGTCGCCTCGCTGGGTTCCTGCCCGGCCGGCGACAAGGACGAGGCGGACTTCTGCCTCTCCACAGACGTCGAGCTCGCCGCGTACAAGGCCGCGAAGGCCGCCATCGAGGCCATGGGCGGCAAGGGCACCCTCGTCCACCTGACCGGCAACAACGTTGACGCCAACACCCAGTTGCGTAAACGGGGCGTGGAGAAGGCGGTGAAGGAGACCGGCGGCAAGATCACCCTGTTGCAGACCATCACCGACATCGACAAGGACCTCCAGACCGCGCAGAAGGCGGTCTCCGACCTGCTCGCCGCCAAGGGCGGCCAGATCCAGGGCATCGTCTCGACCGCCTATAACCCGGCAGTCGCCGCGGCCGAAGCCGTGCGCGAGTCCGGTTCGAAGGCCAAGGTTGTGGCCGTCGATGACGACTCCAAGATCCTCTCCTCGATCAAGAACGGCTCCGTCAGTGCCACGGTCGTGCAGAATCCCGTCGGCCAGGTGGAGGTCGGCGCCTGGGCGCTGGCCCTGCTGCAGACCAAGCAGTGCTCGATGAAGCAGCCCGGCAAGACTGTCGACTCCGGCTCCTTCGTGGTCACCAGCAAGAACGTCTCCAGCTATGACGACGCGCGCAAGGCCAAGACGGCGGAGCTGAAGAAACAGTTCGCCGAAGAGCTCCTCTCCTGCGGCTAACCACCCCCGCCTCTCATACAGAAAGTCAGCACGCGCATGACCCTCATCACCAACGCAACCGCCCTGCTGGCCGACATCGCCGTGGAGACCGACCGCACGGACGCCGTGCAGTCGTTCGTCAAGCAGGAGACTGTCCTCGTCACCCTCACCACGGCCGACGGCCTGGTGGGGACCGGCTACGCGTACACGATCGGCACCGGCGGCAGCTCGGTACTGGCGCTGCTCCAAGAGCACCTCCTGCCCCGGCTCACCGGCCAGGACGCACGCAACGTCGAAGGGCTCTGGCAGGAGCTGTTCGGCCTGACCCGCGCGACCACCACCGGTGCCATCACCTCACTGGCGCTCGCCGCCGTGGACACGGCCCTGTGGGACCTGCGCTGCAAGCGCGCCGGTGAACCACTGTGGCGGCTGGCCGGCGGCCACCGCCAGGAGATCCCCGTCTACGACACCGAGGGAGGCTGGCTCCACCTCGGCACCGAGGACCTGGTCAAGTCCGCGCTCGCGGCCAAGGACGCCCAGTTCTCAGGCGTCAAGATCAAGGTGGGCAAGCCGCACGTCGCCGAGGACGCGGAGCGCCTGCGCGCCGTACGCGAGGCCGTCGGACCGTCCCTGCACATCATGACGGACGCCAACCAGTCGCAGTCGCTGTCCTCCGCGGTGCAGCTGGCCGCCGCCCTCGAACCGTACAGCCCGTACTGGCTCGAAGAACCCATGCCCGCCGACGACATCAGCGGCCACGCCCAGCTGGCCCGGTCGACCCGCATCCCGATAGCCGTCGGCGAGTCGATGTACTCGCCCATGCAGTTCCGCAGCTACCTGGAGACCGGCGCCGCCTCTATCGTGCAGGTGGACGTCGCCCGCATCGGCGGTATCACCCCGTGGCTGAAGGTCGCCCATCTCGCGGAGACCTTCAACGTCAAGGTGTGCCCCCACTTCCTGATGGAACTGCACGTCAGCCTGGTCGCCGCAGTACCCAACGGCGCGTTCGTCGAGTACATTCCGCAGCTGCGCGCCGTGACCCGCACCGAGATGGTCCTGCGCGACGGACAGGCCGTGGCGCCGGACGAGCCGGGCATCGGCATCGACTGGGACATGGACGCCATCGACGACCGGAGGGTCTCATGAGGACGGCTGCCAAACCCACCGGCAGCGAGACCGACCGCCCCACGGACGGAGCCCGCCCGGCTCACCGGCTGCCTTTCTGGGTCAACCAGCGCCTCGGTCTGCTTGTGATCACCGTCGCGCTCGCCGCCCTGTTCGGCGTGCTGCGCCCCGCCTTCTTCGACGAGCGGCTGGTGCTCTTCCCGCTCATGAGGGAAATCTCGACGCTCACCGTAGTGGTCCTCGCGCAGATGGTCGTGCTGTCCATCGGACACATGAACCTCGCCGTCGGACGCATGGCAGCCTTCGGTGCCTTCTTCGCCGGCTTCGGCTACGACCAGCTCGGGCTGCCGCTGCCGCTGGGCCTGATCCTGTGCCTCGTTGCCGGATGCGCCATCGGGGCACTGACCGGCTGGATCATCGCCCGCACCGGTGTGAACTCGTTCGTCGTCACACTCGCCATGGACTTCGCCCTGCTGGGCCTGGTCTCCCTGCTCTACTCGGCTCTCACGCAGAACGCCGCGTTCACCACACGACCCGACGGGCTCGCGGAACTGCGCTCCTACTCGCTCGCCGACATCTGCGTCGGCCCCGTCTGCGGCTCGCCGGCGATTCCGCAGCTGGCCCAGTTCACCGTGCTCGCCCTGGCCGGCCTCGGCTTCCTCTACGCCCGCACCCGCATGGGCCGGGAACTGCTGCTGACCGGCGCCAACCCCGCCGCCGCCGAACTGTCCGGCATCCCCACCGGACGCCGGGTCATCCTGGCCCACGCCTTGTCCGGACTGCTCGCGGCCCTCGCCGGCTTCATGGCCGCCGTCGGCACAGGCACGTTCCGCGCCTCCATCGGCGACGACTTCATGCTCCCCTCCTTCCTCGGTGCGGTCCTCGGCGGGACCCTGCTCACCGGCGGCGTCGTCTCCGTCATCGGCGCCCTGCTCGGTACCTCCCTGGTCGGCGTCATCCGCAAGGGCCTCGACCTGCTCGGTGTCGGTCTGGAAAGTCTCAACATCTACCTCGGCTGCGTACTTCTGCTGGCTCTGTCCGCGGACCGGGTACGCACCGTCGTGTCCTATCGCAAGGTGGTGCGCTCCACATGACGACGCTCCGCGACAAGCAAACCATGGCCGTCCCGGCACTGCGGCGCTTCTCCCGGTCCGCCACGATGACCCTGCTGTGCGTGGTCGTCGTCGGCTACGTGGGCCTCGGCATCGCCTCGTCCGGCTCCTTCTTCGAGGGGTCCTCCCTCCGCACGTTCCTGCAGTACCTTGCCACGCCCATCCTCATCGGCCTGGCCCAGATGGTGGCCCTGTGCGTCGGTCAGCTCAATCTCGCCGTCGGCGCGCTGGGCGGGTTCACCGCCTGCCTGATGGGCGTGCTGATGGTCGACCACGGGGTGCCCGCCGGGCTCGCCGTGTTCGTCGGCGTCCTCACCGCCACCCTCGTCGGCCTGCTGACCGGCGTCTTCATCGTCGCCACCCGCATCAACGGCTTCATCGTCACCCTCGGCACCATGACCATCCTGCTCGGAGCGCAGTACCGGCTCTCCGGCACCCGCACCATCGACGGATACTCCGCCACGCTGCGCGACTTCGGCCGCGCCGCTCCGCTGAACATCCCGCTCGTCTTCGTCACCGCGCTCGCCGCCGCTGCCCTGCTCGCAGCGTTCATGTACCGCACCATCGCGGGCCGGCGACTGCTGGCCGCCGGCGGCAACCCGCTCGCGGCCCGCCTGTCGGGCATCTCCAGCGACCGGCAGATCGTGGTCGCCCACACCCTGTCCGGCCTACTCATCGGCATCGCCGCGCTGATCGCGACCGCCTCGTTGCCCGGCGTCAACCGCAGTGTCGGCGGAGACTGGATGCTGCCCAGTTTCGCGGCCCCCATCATCGGCGGCGTCGCGCTGACCGGCGGCTCCGTGGCGGTCGCCGGCACCGTACTCGCCGCCTTCGTCATGCGGCTCATCGACACCGCGCGCGCTCAGTTCTCCCTCGACCCGAGCTGGGTGAACTTCCTCATCGGCCTGGTCGTCCTCGGCACGGTCGTCGGCGGCCGCATCCACCAGACCCGACTCGAGAAGAAGGGCACGACGCCCGGCCGCACGCCACCCTCACCGGCGGGAAGCGACACCCCACCGGCCGCGGCCCTGCCGAGCCCCGGAGGCGCCCGATGAGCGACGTACTGCTGGAATGCGAGAACATCGTCAAGGTCTTCCCCGGCGTACGCGCCCTTGACGGCGTCGGCCTGACCCTGACCGCCGGTTCCGTGCACGCCCTGCTGGGGGAGAACGGAGCGGGCAAGTCCACGCTGATCAAGGTGATCACCGGCGTGCACCTGCCGGACGGCGGCAGACTGCTCCGGCGCGGTGAGGAGATCCACCTGCGCTCCCCGCTGGAGGCCACCCGGGCCGGTATAGGCGTGGTTCACCAGGAGCGCAACCTGATCCCCGGCTTCTCCGTCGCGGAGAACATCACGCTGCAGAGCCCTCCGTCACGCCGCGGGCTGGTCGACCGGAAGGCGATGACGGCCCCGGCCCTCCGCTGCCTGGCCGAGCTCGGCCTGGACATCGACCCGCACCAACCGGTGCGGGAACTGTCCGTCGCCCAGCAGCAGCTGGTCGAGATCGCCAAGGCCCTGTACACCGAGAGCCGGGTGCTGCTGCTCGACGAGCCCACCGCCTCCCTCTCCCCGCAGGAGGCGGAGCGCCTCTTCGACGTCGTACGCCGGCTCAAGGAACGCGGCACCTGCGTCGTGTTTGTCAGCCACAAGCTGGAGGAGGTCTTCGCGATCTGCGACACCGTCACCGTCCTGCGCGACGGCAAGTCGGTGCTCGAGTCGGCCCCCCTCGCCGAGTACGCCCAGGACGACGTGGTCACCCTCATGGTCGGCCGCGCCCACTCGGTGACGGACATGACCCCGCGCACGGTGGACACCTCCGCCCAACCGGCGCTGACCCTGTCGGGACTGTGCACGGCGGCCGGACACCAGGACGTCTCGCTCGACGTCGGGCCCGGCGAGATCGTCGGCCTGTACGGACTGGTCGGCGCCGGCCGCAGCGAACTGGTCAAGGCCGTCCTCGGCCTCGAACGGGTCACGGCCGGCGAGATCCGGGTGTACGGCGAGCCGGCCCGGATCGGCTCCCCCCGGGAGGCCCTGCACACCTACGGCATCGGCTATCTGACCGAGAACCGCAAGGAGGAAGGGGTCTTCCTGGAGCAACCCATCGTCCGGAACATCACCGTGACGGTGTGGAAGAAACTGGGCCGCTTCCTCGGTGACATCTCCTTCCGTCAGGAACGGGAGGTGTCGCAGGACCTCGTCGACCGTCTCGGCATCCGTGTCTCCGGTCTCGAGCAGAATGCCGGTGAACTGTCCGGCGGCAACCAGCAGAAGGTGAGCCTGGCGAAGTGGCTCGCGGCCGACACCCGACTGCTGGTCGTCGACGAACCGACCGTCGGGGTGGACGTGCGCACCAAGCACGCCTTCCACGAACTCATCTGGGAGCTGGCCCGCGGCGGCCTGCCCATCCTGCTCATCAGCAGCGACCTCACCGAGATGATCACCCTCGCCGACCGGGTGGTGGTCATGGCCGACCACCGCATCCGCGGCGAGGTGGACAACGACCACGACTACGACCGCATGAGCGGGCAGATCATCCGGATCATCCACGATCGTGCCGTCTCGGCCGTGACCGCGAAGGGAGCCGCCTCGTGAAGCGGGTCGCCCAGGTCATTCACATCGTCCCGGAAAAGGTGGACGAGTACCGGGAGTTGCACCGCGACATACCCGGACCGGTCCTCGACCGGCTGCGGCGCTCCCACATCACCAACTACTCGATCCATCTCCTCGGCGACCGGCTGTTCGCCTACTTCGAGTACCACGGCGACGACCTCGCGGCGGACCTCGCCGCGATGGCCGAGGACCCGGCCACCCAGGAGTGGTGGAAGCTCACCGCGCCCTGCCAGCGGCCTGTCGACGAGGCCGCACCCGGCGAGTGGTGGGCCGACATGGAACAGGTCTTCCTCATGGAGTAGGCCCACGTTCCGTCCGCCCCACCCCAGAACCACCACGCGGTACGAACCGTGCCGCGACCACAAGGAGAACACGTGAAACTGCTGCGCCTCGGCGCTCCCGGCTCCGAACGACCGGCCGTCCTCGCCGACGACGGAATCACCTACGACCTCACCGGACTGACCCGCGACATCGACGGGTCCTTCCTCGCCGGGGATGGCGTGGAGCAGGTCCGTACCGCCCTGCAGGCCGGCACACTGGCCGCTTTGAACACAGAGGGAGTTCGCGTCGGCGCGCCCGTTGCCCGTCCTGGCAAGGTGGTCTGCGTCGGCCTCAACTACCGGGACCACGCTGCCGAGACCGGCGCGGCCGTGCCCGAGCGGCCGGTGGTGTTCATGAAGGACCCCGGTACCGTCGTCGGTCCCTACGACACGGTGCTCGTGCCTCGGGGCTCTCGGAAGACCGACTGGGAGGTCGAGCTCGCGGTGGTGATCGGGCGTCGGGCCCGGTATCTGGAGGGACCCGACGACGCGGCAGGAGTCATCGCGGGCTACGCCGTCAGCAACGACGTATCCGAGCGGGCCTTCCAGCTGGAGCTGTCCCCGCAGTGGGACCTGGGCAAGTCGTGCGAGACGTTCAACCCGCTCGGGCCGTGGCTGGTCACCGCCGACGAGGTGCCGGACCCGCAGGCGCTCGGCCTGCGGCTGAGCGTCAACGGCGTGCAGCGGCAGAACGGCACGTCCAAGGACATGATCTTCTCCGTGGCGCACATCGTCTGGTACCTGAGCCAGTACATGGTGCTGGAGCCCGGCGACGTCATCAACACCGGCACCCCCGCCGGCGTCGCCCTCGGCCTGCCGGACACCCCCTACCTACGCGCCGGCGACACGGTGGAGTTGGAGATCGACGGACTCGGCCGCCAGCGTCAGACCTTCGCGGATGCCTGATCCGATGAGCGACCACGGCACTGCCACTCACATCACGGACGCCGACGTCATCGACATCCGGTTGGCCACCTCGCGGGAGGTGGACGCCGTGTTCGCAGACCCTGGAACGGTGCGCCAAGCCCTGAACGGCGGCAGCCAGCTGCTTTCGTCCCGGATGCACGCCGCCTCGATCAACACCCACCGCTACCCCAACGGCGCCTTCTGTGTCGCCGATCGGGCCGCAGCCGAACACGCGAAGGACATCCACTCATGAGCGAACTGACCGGACTCAAGGCCCTGGTCACCGGTGGCGCCTCCGGTATCGGCCGGGCCACCGCACAGTTGCTGGCCGCGCGCGGCGCCGACGTCGCCGTCCTGGACCTCGACCCCTCGTCCGTCGACAAGCCGCTGCGCGGATACGTCGCCGACGTGTCGGACGACATCTCCGTACGGTCCGCCGTCGCCGCCGCGACCGACGACCTCGGCGGCCTCGACATCCTGGTCAACAACGCCGGCATCGGCGCCGCGGGCACCGTCGAGGACAACGACGACGCCGAGTGGCACCGCGTCATGGACGTGAACGTACTGGGCATCGTCCGCACCACCCGTGCCGCGCTGCCCCTGCTGCGTGCCTCCGCGCACGCCGCCGTCGTCAACACCTGCTCGATCGCGGCCACAGCCGGACTCCCGCAGCGCGCCCTGTACAGCGCGAGCAAGGGCGCGGTTCAGGCCCTTACGCTCGCCATGGCCGCAGACCACGTCCGCGAGGGCGTCCGCGTGAACTGTGTGAACCCGGGTACCGCGGACACTCCGTGGGTGGGCCGCCTCCTCGACCGGGCCACCGACCCGGAGGCCGAACGGGCAGCGCTCAACGCCCGCCAGCCCATGGGCCGTCTCGTCACCGCCGACGAGGTGGCCGCCGCCATCGTGTACCTGGCGGGCCCGGCCGCCGCCAGCGTCACCGGTTCCGCCCTCGCGGTGGACGGCGGAATGCAGGGGCTGCGACTGCGGCCGAAGGGACAGTGATGGCAATGGATGGGAACGGTTCAAAGCCCGCCGCTCTGCCGGTGCGCACCCTCGGCCGTAGCGGCGTCCCTGTTACCGCCCTCGGCTTCGGTGCCGCCGCGGTCGCCGGGCTCTATGAGGATGTGGGGGAGGACGAGGCGGCCGCTGCCGTGGAGGCGGCGTGGGCCGACGGCATCCGCTATTTCGACACCGCCCCGCACTACGGTCTGGGCCTGTCGGAACGCAGACTGGGCACGGTCCTGCGGACCAAGCCCCGGGACGCCTTCACCCTTTCCACCAAGGTGGGCCGGCTGCTCGAACCACACGACGGCGGCGGCGACGACCTGGCCAACGGATTCGCCGTGCCTGCCACCCACCGGCGCCGGTGGGACTTCAGCGCCGACGGCGTACGCCGCTCGCTGGAGGACAGCCTCGCCCGGCTCGGGCTCGACCGCGTGGACCTGGTCTTGATCCACGACGCCGACGACCATGAGGAACAGGCGTTCAAGGAGGCGTACCCGGCGCTGGAGGAACTGCGCTCGCAGGGCGTCGTTCGGGCGATCGGCGCCGGGATGAACCAGAGCCGGATGCTGGCCCGCTTCCTCGCCGACACCGATGTCGACGCGGTGCTCTGCGCCGGGCGCTACACGCTGCTGGAGCAGGGCGCGCTGGAGGCGCTGCTGCCCGCCGCCGAGGCCGCCGGCAAGAGCGTGATCGTCGGCGGCGTATTCAACTCCGGGCTGCTGGCCGATCCCGCGCCCGGGGCCATGTACGACTACGCGGCGGCGCCCGAGGACCTCCTGCGCCGGGCCATGCGGATGCGCGACGTCACCGAAGCGCACGGGGTGCCGCTGCGTGCCGCCGCGCTCCGCTTCCCGTTCGGACATCCGGCGGTCGCGGCGGTCCTCGTCGGCGCCCGCTCGGCGGCCCAGGTCAAAGACGCGGCCGAGCAGTACCGCAAGCCGGTTCCCGGCGCCATGTGGCAGGCTCTGCGGGCGCAGGACCTGCTGTCCGACGGTGTACCTGTGCCCGGGAGGAGAGTGCCATGACCGTCATTGACGCCCATCACCATCTGTGGGACCTCGGCGTACGCGACCAGGAGTGGATCAGCGGCCCCGAACTCGCCCCGCTGCGGCGTTCCTTCATGCTGGCGGACCTCGAGTCGGAGGTCCGGGAAGCGGGGGTGGCGGCCACGGTGCTCGTGCAGACGGTCATCGTGCCCGAGGAGACTCCCGAATTCCTGTCCCTGGCCGCGGACAGCGACGTGATCGGAGCGGTCGTGGGATGGACCGATCTGACGTCGCCCGGCGTCGCCGGTGAACTGGCCCGGCTGCGCTCGCTGCCCGGCGGCGGGTTCCTGCGCGGCATCCGCCACCAGGTCCAGGGGGAGCCGGACCCCGACTGGCTGACGCGGCCCGAGGTGCTGCGCGGCCTGCGCGCGGTCGCGGAGGCCGGGCTCGTCTACGACCTCGTCGTCCTGCCGCACCAACTGCCGGCGGCGGCGAGGGCGGCCGCGGCTGTCCCCGGTCTCACCTTCGTCCTCGACCACTTGGGGAAGCCGCCGATCGCGTCCGGGCAACGGGAACCGTGGTCAAGGCACGTGCGTGAGCTGGCCGCCCTGCCGAACACGGTGTGCAAGCTCTCCGGCATGGTGACCGAGGCCGACTGGCCGTCGTGGACGGTCGACGGCCTCCGGCCGTACGCCGACACCGTGATCGATGCCTTCGGCCCCCGGCGGCTGATGTTCGGCTCCGACTGGCCGGTGTGCACCCTCGCCGCCGGCTACGGCGAGGTCGTGGCTGCCACTCGGGAGCTCACCGTCACGCTCACCGCTGCCGAGCAGGACCAGGTGTGGGCCGGTACTGCCCGGCGCGTCTACCGGATGGCCGACGCCGGCTGATCCGGCCTCGGGGCGCCGGCCGGCCGTTCAATCCTGTTCGAACCGGCCGAGCTGGCGCTCCAGGCTGCGATTGAGATGGTCCGCCATCGCCTCGGCGGCACGTTCGGCCCTGTGGCGCAGTATCGCGCGCACGACACGCTCGTGCTCCGCCACGGTCGAATCGCCCTCGCCCTGCGGGCTGCTCAGGCGGAAGATGTGCAGATGCGAGTGGAGTCGCTCCACTGCGTCCGCGAGCAGGGGCCGGTGAGCGGACTCCGCGACGGCGTTGTGGAAGCGCTGGTCCAGTGCGGCGAAGTCGCGGTAGGACGTGTATGGTCCCGCGGGGCCGGGGTGGGACTGCATGTCTTCCAGGAGCGCCTCGATGGCGTCGAGTTGCGACTCGTCGGCGTGGAGTGCGGCCAGTGCGGCGGCCCGCGGCTCAAGGAGCAGCCGCATCTCGAACAGCTCCTCCAGTCCCTGCCGGGTCAGCAGTTCGGTGGCCCGGTAACCGGACAAGGAGCGCTTGACGACGAGCCCGTCGGCCTCCAGCCGGGCCAGTGCCTCGCGTACGGGAGTCGGGGAGACATTGAGTGTGCGTGCCAGGGCTTCGATACCGACCCGAGCGCCGGGGGCGATCTCATGGTCCATGACCATGGCCTTGGTGTCCTCGTAGACGCTGTCGGACAACACCTGGCGGACAGGCGACGCGGACCGCCTGCTCGCCCCGGCCATGTCGTCGGAGACGGACGGGTCGTGAGCCGACATCCGGGTTCTCTCCTCTGTGTTTCTGGGGCGGTACGGCAACTGGCAGTTTAGTCGGGCAGCTGTGGAAGCGGACGTGTCCTTGCGTTCGCTTCACACGTCAGTACGAACAATCACGACGAGGGTGCGCAGTCCGTGTACCCCTTCCACGCGCTCAAGTTCGATGCCGGACGTGGCGGACAACCCACTGATCAGGGTCGTCGGATGTTCGGGGACCAGTCGGGCCAGCGCCTCCGGCACACCGGCGGCGACCGAGGAGAGGTCCACCAGCCGACCCGTCCCCCCGGGGTCGTAACTATGGTCCGACCACACCGTTCCGTTTCGCCCGCAGCCGACGCAACGACCCGCAATACCCTACGAAATCACCTCACCGAAGCACCCTCAGAAAGAAGCTCTGCGATCATATCGTATAGGATTCACTCTGCTCGAAGGGTCGGTGCGCCGGCGAAGGCGCTTTCGACATTCAGGAGACCGGTCCAGACTTCGCTCGGCGGCACCCGGGACTCCCGGCGCCAGGCTTCGACCGGTACATGAAACCGCCAAATCCCCGTCAGGCAGGCCCCACCCGCAATCGCGGCCGGTCGGGAAGGGTGCCTGGGAGCGATCCACGCGACGAGGCCCACAGGGTGATCGGCTTCGGCTGACCCCGCAGGGATCTCCCCCGTCCCACGTCTTGACGTTCTCCCGATGGGCGGAAGATCATATAGGTAAAGCCTCAGTCGCCCCGCAGCAGGGAGACCTTCCCATGCCTTCGAGGGCACGGTTGATCGACGCTCTGGCGATCGCCGTACCTCCGACAGCCGCAAGAGCGGTTCCGCCACCTGGCAGCGAGCTGCGCAATCTCGCGTCCGGCACACCCGCCACTCAGAGCAGCGCTTTCCGCGGCGGCCACGCGGCGCGCGCCGTGGGCCCCGCCCATTGCGCAACTCCACCAGCAGGTAACAGCGCAGGGCGAGTTGAGGAACCTCAAAAGGGGCCAATGCACGACGCCAAGCCCCAGGGACCGAAAGGAGCTGGTCTTGACCGGCAGCAATGGCATGACGCGACGCAGAGCGCTCACGACGATATCGGCGGCCCTGGCCGCCACCTCCCTCAGTGGACCGGCGGCCCTGGCCGCCACCTCCCTCGATGGTCCAGCGGCCACCGATGACTCCGCCGGACCGTCCTCCCCCGATTTTCAGGCAGCAATCCAGCCGATTGACCCAACGGTGCAGATCTTTGGTACCGACGGCTGGTACACCTGGTGCGGCACCCCCATCCGCGGCCGCGACGGAGCGTACTACCTCTTCTATTCACGCTGGCAACACGGTTCGGCCGGCCGCGGCCCCGACCCCTCGGAGAAGATCTTCTATGGCTTCAGCGGTTGGATGAAGTACAGCGAGATCGCCGTCGCAGTCTCCCCGGGCCCCCAGGGTCCGTACCGGCACTTGCGAACCGTCGTGCAGGGGACGGGAGACCCCGGGCGCTGGGACCTTTACAACGCGCACAACCCGCACATCCGCTACTTCCGCGGCCGCTACTACCTGTACTTCATCGCCAACAACCCGGCGAACACCCCCGAGCCGTGGTACTCCCGGCAGCCCTCTCTCTGGCTGAAGTACCACGCCGGCCAGCGCATCGGTGTGATCACCGCGCGCACCCTGGAGGACCTGATCGCCGGCCGCGGTACCCGTAGCGACGTCCCCATCGCGGGCCCCGACTATGTGAACACCTTCCAGATGGTGGTCAACCCGTCTGTCACCGAGGCCCCCGCCGTCGGCGGTCGCCCCCGCTTCCTCATGACGTACAAGACGTGGAACGCCAAGGGCGTCTACATCACCGTCGTCGGCGAGTCCGACCGTCCCGAGGGCCCCTTCCCCTACACTGCCACCGCTCTGGGTACGACCGAGACCCAGGCGGAGGATCCGTATCTCTGGTACGACCATGCCGAGCGCCGCTTTTACGCGATCGTCAAGGACTTCTATAACGGAGCCGACCGGTCCAAGGCGCTCACTCCCCAGTTCGGAGCGCTCGGCATGGTCACCTCCAAGGATGGCCTCGCGTGGGAGCCGGCCAAGCACTCGGTAGTCTCGCTGAAGCAGTTGAGGCTCACCGACGGCTCGCTGATCACTCTCGGTTCGTTGGAGCGACCCCAGCTCCTCTTCGACCACAACGGCCGCCCGGTGACACTGCACGCCGCCATGGCCCGTGGCAGCACCGCTGCTGGAACCCAGAATGTCGCCATCCCGCTGCGTTGGTCGTAACGGCCTGATCCACTCGCTATCGTGCACCAGGCCCTAAGAACGCAGTCCATGATGCGAGACCGCATCAGCGCCTGCAGAGGTACGGCCTGATGGCCCAGTCTTCCGGGCGGGGCGGGCGGAAACGTCTCCAGTGGTGAATCGACCTATCGGGTCTGCTTCTGAGGCCGCTAAGGCGTGTTTCGAAAGTCCCGTCTGGCCGGGGGCGTCTGACGCTCCCGGCCCCCGCCCTGCGGGCGGACGACGCTACTTTCGAAACACGCCCTAGACTGTGAGACGTGGCCCGGCCCAACGAGGAGGTCGAGGCACTCCTTCAGGAGTACGCGGACCTCGTCGCCATCACCGGAGGTGACGCGTTCAAGGCGCGCGCCTACGAGAAGGCCGCCCGTGCGATCGGAGGCTACCCCGCTGATGTCTCCCACCTCGATGTCGCGGGCCTGAAAGAGATTCCGGGCGTCGGCAAGTCGATCGCCGAGAAGGTCACCGAATACTTCCGCACCGGCAAGGTCACGCTGGTCGAGGAGACGCGGGCCAGGATTCCCGCAGGGGTAAGGCAGCTCACCACCATCCCCACGCTCGGCCCCAAGAAGGCAATGACCCTCTACGAGGACCTGCACATCTCCTCAGTGGCCGAGCTGGCCGACGCCATCAAGGCGGAGAAGTTGCGCGACCTGAAGGGCTTCGGGAAGAAGACCGAGGAGAACATCCTGCACGGTATCGCCCTCATGCAGCAGGCAGGAGGGCGGATCCCACTGAGCGCGGCCATGGAGGCCGCCGAGGCCGTCGTGGCCGAACTCTCACGCGTCACCGGCTGCGAGAACTGCGCATACGCCGGATCCCTGCGCCGCATGAAGGAATCCATCGGTGACATCGACATCCTCGTCGCCGCCGACCGGTCGGCCCCCTTCATGGACGCACTCACCGAACTGCCCTCCACCGCCGAGGTCATCACACATGGCGAGAAGAAGACCTCGATCCGTACCTCCAAAGGCATCCAGGTTGACCTACGCGTTGTGCGACCTGGCTCCTGGGGCGCCGGCCTGCAGTACTTCACCGGCTCGAAGGCGCACAACATCCGCACCCGCACGATCGCCGTCCACCAGGGGCTGAAGCTCTCCGAGTACGGGCTGTTCGAGACCGAGGGCGGGAAGAGGGTCGCCTCCGGGACCGAGGACGAGGTGTACGCCCGGCTCGGCCTGCCCTGGATCCCGCCCACGCTGCGTGAGGACCGGGGGGAGATCGAAGCCGGTCTGCGCGGCGAACTGCCCGAGGTCGTGGTGGAGGGCGACGTCAGAGGCGACCTGCACACCCACACCGACCTCACCGACGGCCTCGCCCCGCTGGAGGAGATGGTGGCGGCGGCGGCCGAGCGGGGCTACGCGTACTACGCCGTCACCGACCACGCACCGAACCTGTACATGCAGCGCATGACCGACCAGAAGATCTTCGCCCAGCGCGAGCAGCTGCGGTCGCTGGACGGCAAGCACCACGGGATGCGGCTGCTGCACGGCACCGAACTCAACATCGGGCCGGAAGGGGAGGTGGACTGGCCCGACGAGTTCCTCCAGGGCTTCGACATCTGCGTGGCCTCCGTGCACTCCCACTTCAGCATGAGCCGCGAGACGATGACCGGGCGGATCGTAAGCGCCTGCGAGAACCCCCACATCAACGTCATCGGACACCCCACCACCCGCCTCATCGGTAAACGGCCGGGCATCGACGCCGACCTCGACGAGGTGTTCGCCGCGTGCGCCCGCACCGGCACGGCCCTGGAGATCAACGCCCAGCCCGACCGCCTCGACCTGGGCGACGAGGACATCCTCCGCGCCAGAAGCCACGGGGTGAAGTTCGCTGTCGACAGCGACGCCCACTCGATCCCCCAGCTCGCGTACCTCCGCTACGGAATCGGCACAGCACAACGAGGATGGCTCACCACGGACGATGTGATCAACACGTGGCCACTGAGGCGGCTACGCCGGTTCCTGTGCAAAGACCGGGCGGACTGAGGCCGCACGCGCCGCCCGACAACACGCACACTGTCCGACGCCCAGGACGCCGGGTCTGTAAGGTCACGCCGATCCAGCTCGCCGGGCCTGGAAGATCACCCCGATCCAGCTCGCCGGGCCTGGAAGGTCACGCCGATCCAGCTCGCCCAGCCGACCGTCTGCAGTGCCCAATAGCTGATGGCCCGGTACAGCAGCACCCCAGCGATTGCCGGTCCGGGAGGCAGGCCGTACAGCACCAGCAACGCGGACAGGCTCGCCTCGACCACCCCGATGCTGCCGGGTGTCAGACGCAGACTGCCGGGGATCTGTGTGAGCGCGTACGCGAGCAGGACACCGCGCCAGGGCACGCCGATGCCCAGCGCCCAGAGGCAGGCCGCCAGGCAGGCAGCGTCGAAGCCCCAGTTCATCAGGGCATACGCTGTCGGCCTCAGCCACGGCCGGAAGCCGGGCTGCAGGCTTCTGGCCCGCTCCACCACGCGGACCAGCAGCAGCTCGGCCTGCCGTACCCGCCTGGACCGCCCGCCCGCGCCCAACCAGGCCCGCCGCACCGCTGCGCGGAAGCCCGCGAAGCGAGACAGGCTGAAGACCACCAGACCGATCACCAGCGCCAGCACCAGGAGCCCGGCAACCGGACGCACCACGGCAGCGGCACCGGCAGCACCGACCGTGAACATCCCCAGCACTGTCAGGATCGCCAGGCCGAGCGCCGAGAGCGCCCCGGCGACCAGCAGCACGGCGGCCCCGAGGACTGGTTCCACGCCCCGACGGCTCAGCTGCCGGTACACCCATGCGGTAGCGAAGGCCGCCCCGCCCGGCAGCGCGCCGGCCACGGCGTTGGCGGCCACCACGATCGCGGTCATCCGCCGCAGACTCCACCGCACTCCGCCCGCCAGCAGCAGCCGACGGGTCATAGCGGCGAAGCACACCACCGACAGCGCCTCGCACCCCACGGCAACCGCCAGCTGCGGCACACGCACCCGAGAGATGAGGTAGAACGCCTGGGTGAGCTCGTGCCGTCGCCAGACGGCCACCACGGCCGCGGCCCCCACCAACAGGCCGGCGCCGAGCCACCACACGGGGCCCGGCCGCACGAGACGGCCTGCCTCCCAGCCTCCATGGTCGGCTGCCTCGGATTGCGGCCGCTCAGACACCGGTCGTCACCACCGAGCACCGCGTCAGGGCCGGACGGCTTCGAAGGGCCCGCAGCCGGCAGGAGGCGAAGAACGCCCGGCCCGCTTGCCAGGCCAGACCGGAGACGGCCCCTGCCGGAGCCCGGGGAGGGACGCTTTCCACGGCACTCCTTCAGAATCACTGTCCGTGTCAGCACATCATCAGGGCATACCAGCACTGCGACAGGCACGCCGCTCCCGCTGGAGGCTGCCGCGTGCCAGGGACTTTCCGACGGCGTCCGGGGGAGCCCCGTCCCGGGTGCCGATCGGTGCGCGGATACTAACGTGGAGGTGTAACCGGCCCGGGATGCGCGGCGCAAGACGGAGGCACGGTGGGCGACAACGGAACCGAACGCTGCGGCGAGGAGAGACGTCGGCTGAGCACGTTGCCGGAGGACCTCCACGGGCGCCTCGACACCGTGAAGCGTGGACCTGCCGAGGCGGCCCTTCTGCTGGAGGCCGTCATGTCGGTGGGCAGAGGGCTCTACCTGCCCCAGGTGCTGCGCCGGATCGTCGAGGCCGCGGTCGTCGTGGTCGACGCCGAATACGGGGCGTTGGGTGTGGTCGGTGAGGGAACCCGGCTCACACAGTTCCTGCCGGTGGGTATGACGCAGGAGCAGCGTGAGGCCATCGGGCCGCTGCCCGGAGGGCATGGCATCCTGGGCGAGCTGATCCGCCACCCCCAGCCGTTGCGGCTCAGGGAACTCTCCGAGCACCCGTCCTCCCACGGGGTTCCGCCGGACCATCCCCCGATGCACTCGTTCCTGGGAGTACCCATCCGGGTCCGCGACGAGGTGTTCGGCAATCTGTATCTCACCGAAAAACGGGGCGGCCGCGAATTCGACGCCGAGGACGAGATCGTCCTCTCGGCACTCGCGGTGGCAGCGGGAGTCGCCATCGAGAACGCCCGTGTGTATGCGCGGACGCGCGACCGTCAACGCTGGCAGGAAGCCAACAGCGAGATTGTCGCGGCTTTGCTGAGCGGGGCGGACGAGCCGCATGTCCTGCAGATGATCGTCGATCACTCCGCGTGTATCCTCGGCGCGGATCTCGGCGTCCTGGCGCTTCCAGCCGGGGGAACGTCCCTCCGTGTGGCAGTCGCGTCCGGCGTTGACGCCGAAATGCATCGTGGTCTGATTCTGTCACGTGAAGGATCCTTCGTCGGTGCGGCCCTCAACACGGGAGCGGCGATCACGAGCGTCGATGTCACGCACGATCCGAGGATCACCGAAGGCCCCCCGAGATGGATGGGGCTCGGCCCTGCTGTCGCGGTACCGATGGTGACGGGGGAGCGGACCCGAGGGGTGCTGCTGCTGGCCCGGGTACAGGGGCGTCCTGCCTTCACCGATTCGGATACCGCGCCCCTTCTGGCGTTCGCCGGGCAGGCAGCCCTGGCGATGGAGCTCACCGAGCGGCGTGAGTCCGCCGAACAGATCGCCTTGCTGGAGGAACGCGACCGCATCGCCAGGGATCTGCACGACCTGGCCATTCAACGGCTTTTCGCCACCGGGATGACGCTGCAGAGCGTGGTGCGGCTCGTGGAACAGCCACAGGCGAGCGAGCGGTTGCTGCGCGCAGTGGACGACCTGGACGAGACCATCAAGATCATCCGGTCCACCATCTTCGGCCTCCGCACCCGTGAATCGGGCCGTGCAGGCCAAGGGCTGCGCTCCCGGACGGTGACCACGGTCGAGCAGGCCGTACGGACCCTGGGTTTCCAGCCCTCCCTGCGGATGGGAGGGCTGATCGATACGGATGTGTCGGCCGAGATCGCCGAGCAGATGATCGCAGTCCTCGGCGAGGCACTGACCAACGTCGCCCGTCATGCACGGGCGACAGCGGTGGACATCTCGCTGGTGGTGGGTAAGGGGGCACTGAACCTTGTCGTCTCCGACAACGGTGTGGGCATGCCCGAGCACGGCAGTTCCCGAAGCGGGCTCGACAACCTCGCACGGCGCGCCGAGAAACTCGGCGGCGACATGAGCGTGGGTGCGTCGGCGCGGGGCGGCACCCGGCTGAGCTGGCGGGTGCCGCTGCGGCCTTCCTGAGGCCCTGGGGGCCGCACAGTCACCTCTGATGCCGCACGGTGCCGGGCGGGGAGTGATCCGCGGCGTGCGCCGCGATCACGGCCGCCTGGATGCGGCGCTCGACGCCCAGCTTGGCCAGCAGACGGGAGATGTGGTTCTTCACCGTCTTCTCCGACAGGAAGAGGCGCTTTCCGATCTGACTGTTGGTCAGCCCTTCGCCGATCAGAACGAGGACGTCCTTCTCACGGGACGACAGCCCCGAGAGCGCGTCGTCTTCCGCAGGTTCAGTGCCGAATTCATCCTCGCGCAGGCTGCTCATCAGCCGTGCCGTGGTCGCCGGGTCGAGGGTCGAGCGCCCAGAAGCCAGTGTGCGGACGGCGGCGACGAGGTCCGAACCCTTGATCTCCTTGAGTACGTAGCCTGCCGCACCTGCCATGATGGCATCGAGCAGCGCCTCGTCGTCGTCGAACGAGGTGAGCATCAGACAGGCCAGTTCCGGCATCCATGAGCGCAGCTCACGGCAGACCGTGATCCCGTCGCCGTCCGGCAGCCGCACATCGAGAATCGCGACATCGGGACGGAGCGCCGGGCCGCGGACCAGTGCGTGAGCGGCTGTTCCGGCGTCGCCGACGACCTCGATATCGGGTTCCGCGTCGAGCAGATCCTGTACGCCGCGCCTGACGACCTCGTGGTCGTCCAGCAGGAACACGCGGATCGGCTTCTGCGCCGAGAACCCACTCTCGTCGCTCATGGCGTCCTCCTCGCTGTCGACGCGCTGCCCCCATCCCGCCCCTACTCATCGTGGGTCCGCGCAGGAGACACGCACCAGGGCCGGACGGTCCCACGCCGCACCGAGCCCGTAGACCGCATACCGGTGACCACCGGTGACCAGAACCGCACCGTGCGCTCTGGGCCTCGCGGTAGGCGCGCTGTGGCTCGGCTTCAGTCCGAGGGATCGCGTGAACCACCACCGGCACCAGGAGCGTGGGTTCTGAGCACGCGGATGCGGCGCCCGGTCATGCGCGTGGGAGCGATGGTCAGCCACACATTCCGCGGGCCGCCGGCCCATGGCGTGGTGTAGGCATGTTCGTCCAGTCTCCGCGCGGCTTCCGGATCGGTGACAACCGTTGGCGTACCGACGAGGAGGACGCTCCACCCTTGACTCAGCGCTTCATCAATATGATCGACTTCGAAGGCGATCTGCTGGTCCGCGGCGGCCGCGGGCAGTGCGTTCTGGGCGCTTCGATACGCGATCCGGTCACCGTCCACGACGTAATTGACCGGCAGGATGGCCGGCCCGTCGTCCGTCGTCACACCGATCCGGCCCACTCCGTGGGTGGACAACAGCCGATGGCACTCCTCGGGGCCGAGTTCGAGCAACTGGGTGTGGTAGCCGGCACGGCCGATCCCGGGGGGCAGCTCCGTTGTGCTCCCGGTCAGCTCGGCCACCGTGGTCTCCAGCGCTTCGGCAAGCCGTAGCAGAAACCCGATGCCGGGCGTGGCCTGCCGCTCCTCGACGTATTGGATGTAACCGGGTGCCGAACCGGCCCGCTCGGCCACTGCCTGCCTGCTGAGCCCGAGCTGCTCGCGACGCGCGGAAACCCGTCTGCCCAGGTCGCCCGGCAGGATTCTGCCCTGATTGCTGTCCGATGAGTGGCTCTCTCCGCGCACCATGCTGCACACACCCTTTGTGGAATCGGTCCCGCCGTCCGGCCTGCCACTGCTCTGCGAACCCTTCATCCACCCCATCATGTGCCGCTGACGATGTACGGCGCTTGGGCCGACCGGCCCGGTCTCGCACCCGCTCAGCCCATGCCATGAGCCGTGCCGTGTGTACAGGATGGAGACACGCGCTCCTGCCCGCAGCCCTCGCGACGCGCTGCGGGCAGAGATCGCTGTCGCAGAGGAACGAGGCCTGGACATGACTGAAGAAGTTTCCTCCGGCGAAGGCCATGAACGCGGTGCGCCCACCACTCGCAGGCTGCCGATCCGCGCATCAGATCACATCGAGCGCTGGGGCAGGGTTCTTCTTGTGGTGGTCTTCCTGCTGGCGGCACCCCTGGCATCGGCTGCCACGGGCCGCGCCGTGCTTGAAGCCGCGACGCAGTCTCCCACCACAATTCCTGAGCTGAGGAAGGTGGACGCACGGTTGATCTCCGACGCCGGCAGCCGTGCCACAGCCGCCAGAACACAGACCACGGTGCGCGCCCCCGTCCGGTGGACACAGCCCGACGGCACCGAGCGCACGGCGGTGGTCAGCGTCTGGGCGGGCAGCCCGGCCGGTACGACCGTACCGGTCTGGACCACTGCTCAAGGCGTGGTCACCAGCAGTCCACCCGCAACGCATGGCGAGGTCGTTGCGTCTGCGTGGCTGACGGCGACAGGGACCTTCGTTGTTGCGGCCGGAATCTTCGTTGTGGTGTGGAAACTCTTCACGAAGCTGGTGGACAGCCGCAGGTGTGCGGGGTGGGAGAAGGAGTGGGACGAGGTGGAAGCCGAACTGTCCCGGCGATTCCGCAACGGTTAGCTCCGCGGATCTTCTCGCACCTCTGCCAATCGCGTGAGGCCGTTACGGCTCCACCGACATTCCGTGCGGGTCACGTTCCCGACGCGTGAGGATGCCGACGAGCCGGTCCTCGTCGTCCACGACGGGAAGCCTCTCCACGCCCCGGCGAGTCATCAGCCGGGCGGCGTCCGGTGCGGTCTCCTCCGCGCGGACGGTCACGGCCGGCACCGACATGATTTCGGCGGCGGTCAATTCGGCCATGTCCCTGGTGGCGGTGTCAGGGGCGTCGCCGGGCACCGGGTGCCCCGCCGCCTGTCGGCTCAGCAGGTCGCTCTCGGAGACGACGCCGACGACCCGGTCCTCGTCGTCGAGTACGGGCAGTCCGCTGATGTCGTACTGTGCGAGCAGCTTCGCGACCTCCTTGAAGGAGGTGACCGGGACTACTGAGACGACCTCGTCGGTCATCAGGTCTCCCACCTTGATGTGCCTCATGGAAGCACCTCCTGCCGTCTCACAGGGACCCACCCGGACGCAACGCAGCAGGTCGTTCAGAAACCACGATCCGCCGGGCCGTACCGGGACCAGAAGGGCCGAATGGGGCGCGGCCGGGACCGGCCGGACCTGGCTCGGGCGCGCGGACACGGCAGGATTTCTTCGGCAGGGACCAATCGGGCCCCGGGCGGGCCCTGGGCGGCCCTCTCCGTCCCGGGTCCCGTTGTGCCAGCGTGAGAGCTGACACGTCAGTGGCCCTCGGTGAGGAGGAACCATGAAAGGCACCACCGACAGCCCGGTACTGGGCTCTGTCGTTGTCGGCGTCGACGGCTCCGAGTCGGCCCGCCGGGCAGCGCTGTGGGCGGCGGCCGAGGCCGTACGCCGTGACAGCCCTCTGCACATCCTTCACGCCGCCGATACGGACGGCAGGGCTCTCTACCTTTCCGTGGACAGCATCGAACGTGTTCGCAGCGCGGGCCGCGAACTGCTGCGGGACACGGCCGCTGTCGTCGCGGAACAGTGTCCGAGCCTGAGCGTCACCACGGAGTACAGCAGCGGCGCACCCGTCCCCAGCCTGCAACGGACCGCAGGTCTTCGCGGCACTGTCGTGGTGGGCAACCGTGGTCTCGGCGGATTCAAATACCTGATGCTCGGATCCGTCGGTCTGAAAGTCGCCGCTGGTGCCACAACGCCCGTCATTGTGGTCAGAGGCATCGACGACGGGGCCGCAACCGGAGTGGTGCTCGCCGCGGTCCGTGACGAGCACGACGACGAGTGCGCCCGGTATGCGGCGTGCGAAGCAGAGATCCGTAAGGCTTCGTTGCGGCTGCTTCACGTGTGGAACGTTTTCGAGTCCGCCGGAATCGCCGTGACCATGCTTGACAACGTCGAAGCGATGGCCGGCGAACACGTCCATCACCTGACCGCCGTGACGGACCGGATCCGCGACGAATTCCCGGCCCTGACCGTGCGGGCGGATGCGGAGAAGAGCTTGACCGTGGCCGGAGTTCTGGTGGAGGCATCGCGGGAGGCGGATCTGCTGGTGATGGGCGGGCGGCGGTCGCCCGGGTACATAGGCCCCACCCTTGGGCGCGCGACGCACAGCCTTCTGCACCACGCGCATTGCCCCGTGCAGCTCATTCCGCGGCAGGGCCCCGGGCCCGGGGCGAGCCGTGACGGGCGCCATCGAACGTCGTGAGACGGACGGTGCCTGGAGAAAAAATCAGGCAAGCTCCACACGCACGTCCACGACGCCTTCGACCGCCCGCATGGCCCGAGCCAGCAGTGGCGCCAGGGAACGGTTCCGCAGCGGTCCCCGAAGGGTGACGACACCGTCCAGTACGGAGAATTCCACGCGATCCAGGGGAGAGAGTTCGGCGACAACAGCGGATCTGATTTCCTCGTCGATCTCCTCGTCAGGCCGAAGGAACACTTTGAGCAGGTCGCTGCGGCTTACGACGCCCTCCAGCATCCCGAGGCCATTGACGACGGGAAGACGCTTCACTTGCTTGCGCGCCATGATGCGGGCGGCCTCGGCGAGGGTGGCATCGGGATGGACGGTGACGGCCGGGCTCGACATCAGCTCCTCGGCCAGCACCGCGTCGGCTTTGGACGCCTCCTCCAACTGGCCGGGCAGTTCCGGGCCGTCCTGTCGGAACTCCTCCTTCGGCAGCAGGTCCGCCTCGGATACGACCCCGACCACACGGCCCTCGCCTTCGAGTACCGGCACCGCGCTGACCTTCCACTGATGCATCAGCTCGACGATCTCCTTGTACGAAGCCTCACGGCCGATGGCCACGGCCGTGTGGGTCATGACGTCACTGACGGTGTACCGGGATGCAGCCATGGCGTGCTCCTCAGGCGTGGCTCTTCGATGGCGGAATGGCGGGATGCATCACACGAAGCCGCCGCTGCCGTGAGGGGCGTAGAGATCGAGTAGCCGGATCCGAGCGGCCTGCAGCCGGTGGGCCAGAACCTGCCCGACCCAGTGGCCGATGGCCGAACCGAAGGCGGTATCCGCGTCCATCATCATCCGGACCGTCGCTGCGTCGAACTCATGGGTACGGACAGGCGTCATCGCCTCGGCTCCGAGGTGCCAGATGTAGGGCTCGAACAGCCAGGACCAGCCCACCAGTTCGCCGGCCCCGAGGCTCTCGATCGCGGCCGGGGAGCTTCCTGGTACGCGGAAATCCAGCGTGACGGTGCCTGAACGCAGGATCCAGAAGCGGTCTGCGCGGTCTCCTTCGTGGAAGAGACGGGTTCCCTCGTCGAAATTGACCTCACGCCCGATCTGCATCAGACGGGCACGGTACAGGGCAGGCAAAGCTGCGGTGATGCGAGTCGGAGAAGTGCTCATCGGTGGCCTCCTCTGTAGCCTCCGATTTCAGCATCGCTGTGGAGCGGGTTCACGGACATGGGTCGACCGGCCCCCTGTGTGTACCCGTCCGGCCCGGGGCGGGAAAGCATTCGGTTTTTCGCCGCACTTGGTTGAGCGCACTCTCCTCGTGCCCCCGGATCAGACGGCGCCGTGAGCGTCCCCCAGCAGATCCTTCTCGATGTGTCGACGGACATCGGCGGCGAGTGAGCCGAGGCGCCCCGACAGCTCCGCCTTCGGAGCGGTCGGTGCCCTTATGGTGCGTGCCTCGGGCGGCAGTGCCGCGAGGTCGGCGAAGAGCCGCTGCCGGGCTGTGTCCAGCTCTGCGCGTTTTGAAACGCGTCTCCCCTCCCGCATGACCGACTCCAGCAGCGGGACACTGTCCGGCGGCGGCTGCTCATCGATGAGGGCTATCAGATCCGCGTATCCCGGTCGGCGGAACACCTGTTTGCGACCTGGTGCCGTCATCTTGGCCAATGACAGTTTCATCACCGGCCGACCGTCGTACTCGACCAGCTTGTACGCGGAATCCAGGTACGGGGCATCCGCACAGACGCCGACCCGGGTACCGACGGCGTACGTATCGATGGGTGCTTTGGAACGGACCAGACTGTCGACGGCGAACTCGTCGAGACCACCGCTCGCGATGATCCGGGTCTCCTGGAGGCCGGCGGCATCGAGGGTGGCCCGCGCCTGTACGGCCAGGGCTCCGAGGTCACCGCTGTCCAGCCGGATGGCACATCCCGGGCCGAGCCCCAGATCGCGTAGTACGCGCGCCGCTGTTGCCACGCCTGTCATGGTGTCGTAGGTGTCCACGAGAAATGTAACCGGGCCCGGATGGGACCGGGCGAAGGCCCGGAACGCGTCCTCCTCGGTACCGAACGCCTCGATGTACGAGTGGGCCATCGTGCCGACAGCGGTCAGGCCCTCGGAGTCAGCAGCTGCCACATTGCTGGTTCCGGCGAAGCCGGCCATGGCACCCAGCCGAGCCGCCTGGTGTCCCGCTTCTATGCCATGAGTGCGGCGCAGGGAGAAGTCCACGACCGGGTGTCCGTCGGCGGCCATCACACATCGGGCGCATTTGGAGGCCACGGCGGTCTGGTGGCTGAGGCGGTTGAGTACATAGGTTTCAACGAGCTGGGCCTGCGGAAGAGGCGCGGTGATCTCCAGCAGGGGTTCTCCGGGCAGCACGATGTGTCCTTCGGGCACTGCCCGGACCTCGCCGCTGAATTCCAGGCCGAGCAGAGGGGCCAGATCCTCGGGCCGTCGTTCCATCACAGAGGCGAAGACGTCCACGTCATCTGCGTCCACACGGTAGGCGGAGAGGAAATCGAGGACCGAATCCAGCCCGGCACAGACAAGAAAGCCCCGGTCCGGCGGCAGATCGCGTACGAACAGACTGAACGTCGCCAAAGCGGTCATGCCCTCGCGCAGGTACGACTGAGCCATCGTGACCTCGTAGAGGTCGGTGCTCGTGGCATTCGACATCCAGGCACCTTCCTCGCTGTCCCCCTTCCACTATCGGCCCCCTGTGCCTCGTCAGCCAGCCAGATGCCGGAGTGGCAGACAGAACTGCCGAGCACAGGAGGGGTTCCATCCGCATGGCGGAGTCCGACGATCTCACCGTCGCGCCTGCTGGCGCCGGTGGCCGGACTTTCGACAACAAGTTGATCGCCGAGGTGCGCTCGCATGGCGGTCACCACTTCCTCATTATGTTGCTGTAACCGAACTGCCACGCGCGGCGTGCCCCCGCGCAGGAAGAAGGCCCGATCCCGTGGGGCCGAGTGGGTGGGCCCGCTGGGTTTCCCGAGCGGCCTGGCCGGCTCAACCGTGGCGACTGGCTCCTGACCCGCTCGGCGCAGACCACTACTGACTGTCACGCCCTGAAGGAGGAAGGCACATGCGACACCGAACGGTTGCAGAGCTCATGACCAGAGACGTCGTCCGGGCGCGGCGTGACCTGCAGTTCAAGGAGATCGTCAAACTGCTGGCGGAGAACGATGTCACCGCGGTACCCGTGGTTGATGAACTGGACCGTCCCATGGGTGTGGTGTCCGAGGCCGACCTGCTGCGCAAGTCTTCCGACCGGGGCGACCCGTCCGGCCTGACGCCGATCCCGCACTTGGAGGCGTGGGAGCGGGCCAAGGCCGAGGGGGCCAGCGCGGAGGAGCTGATGTCGGCTCCCGCGGTGTGTGCGCGTCCGGAGTGGACCGTGGTCGAGGCGGCCCGCCTCATGGAAGTGCAGAACGTCAAACGCCTGCCCGTCGTGGACGAGACGGACAAGCTGCTCGGCATCGTCAGCCGCGGCGACCTGCTGCGGGTCTTCCTGCGCCACGACGACGCCATCCGTGAGGAAATCAACCGGGATGTGCTGCAGCAGACGATGGGCCTCGCTCCCTCAGCGGTCACGGTCGAGGTGCGGCAGGGGCAGGTCGCCCTCAGCGGATCCGTCGAGTTCAAGAGCCTGATCCCCATCATCGAACGGTTGTGCCTGAGCGTCGACGGCGTGGTCTCCGTCGCCGAGCACATCGCCTACCGGATCGACGACGCCCCGAGTTCCTCCACCGGCGTGTGAGACTGCTCGCACGACGCACTCAGCCGCTCGACCCGCGTGTTCGTCGGCCGAGCGGCAACGTGTGCGGTGTTGGTCATGCGTGCCCGTCGCGCCTGCCGTACCGGTGACCATTGGCGGTGCCCGGCGTCATTCCCCGGATGGGCAGATCGTTCAAAACCGGACCGGCCGACGGCTTGCCGGTGACGGCTGATGCTTTGCCGTAGCGTTGGGCGAGAGGCGCAGAGGTGATGCCGTGTGCGAAGACACTGAGCAGCACGGTGCAGGCGACCACAGGGACGATCATCTGCGAGGCCTGCGGGTCGAGTCCCTCGACCGCCAGCAGAGCGAAGATGACTGATGCCAGCCCGCGTGGGCCGAACCAGCCCACGAACAGGACGGTTTTCGGGTCCAGACCGCTTCCGGCCAAGGAAAGGGTTACTGGCACCATGCGTACCGCCGTCAGGCTCAGTACCGCGAAGAGCAGTGCCTGCCAGGTGAGGTGATCGACGGCGGCCGGTACCAGTACGGCACCGAAGAGCAGCCACACCAGTAGGGAGAACAGCGAAGCGGACTGCTCGACGAACAACAGCACGCGGTGCGGCGCACCGTGCACCGACCCGAAGGCCAGGCCGGCGGTAAAGGCGGCGACAAAGCCGTTGCCGCCGATCGCGATGGCTGAGGTGTAGCCGAGGAGGGCCAATGCCAGGACGCCCGCCCCGGCGACGTCCTCGGTGGCCCAGCCTCTGCGCAAGGCGGAGCGCAGCAGCCATCCGGCGGTCAGCCCGAGCACCGTGCCGTAGACCAGGCCGATGGCGAGTTCCACGAGGGCGCTGCCGGGGGCATGGGTGTCCGTCGCACCGCCGGCCGCGGCGACTCCGGCCAGGGCGAGTACGACGAACGGGGTGGCGATGCCGTCGTTCAGGCCGCTCTCGACGTTGATGAGCCGGCGGATCCTCGCGGGCACCACCGGATTGACCATCATCGTGGCGCCGAGCGCGGCGTCGGTCGGAGCGAGTGCGGCCGCGACGTACAGCGCGGCCCAGCCCGACACTCCGGGGAGCAGCCAAATGGCCAGCAGGGTGCCGAGACCGATACACATCGGCAGCCCGAGAAGCAGAAGTCGTACATACAGACCGAGCTCCGGGCGAAGGGCCTGGAAGGACAGCCGCGCGGCATCGGTGAACAGCACCCACACCAGCGTGACCTCGGCGAGTGCCCGCACAGTTCCGGGTGAGGGGGCAAGGTCCAGTACTCCGATTCCTTCGCCCAGTAGCAGGCCGAGCAGCACGAACGCTACGGGGGCAGTGAGTTCGACGCGTGCGAGGCACTGCGAGTACAAACCCCAGAGAAAGAGAAGAAGCAGGATCAGTGAGAAGGTTCCATCCACCCTGAACTCCGTGATCGTGGCCGCACCGTCGGCGGAGGCCCGATTCTGGGTGGTTGTGGCGTCGTGAGGATCCAGCCGCGGGGCATGACCGCAGCTTTCACCCGAGCGGTGGAACGCATCGATGATGCACGGCCGTACGCCATTCGCCACGGGCTGCCTGGAGGGGACGAACCCCGGGGGCGCGGCGCCGCGGGGACCTCATTCGTGGGCCCTGCTTGCGGACGACGCTACTTTCGAAACACGCCCTGGCTGCCCGTTCGTGCATCGACCGGCATGTCGTCCCGCTCATAGCTGAGCCGATTGACCACGTCCACGACTCCGTCGACGCTCCGGCACAGACGCAGGACGATCGGGACGAGGCTGTGCCGCCCCACGGTGCCACTGAGGGTCACGAGACCATCGGATACTTCGACGGTCAGCGAAGACGGACTGAGCCGGAGCGTGTGGGTCAGGACGTCTTCCAGGATCTCCTCCTGGATTGCACGGTCTCTGCGCAGGAAAAGCTGCAGGAGGTCGCTGCGGCTCAGAACTCCGATGAGCCGGCCCTCGCTGTCGACGACCGGGAGTCGCTTGACCTTGTGCTTCTCCATGATTCGGGCCGCGCGGACGACGCTCCACTCGGGTGCCGCAGTGATCACCGGGTGGCTCATGAGACCGACGGCGGTGTTCGCGCCGCTCCCGGCGCTGCGCCTGCGGAGCAGGTCGGCTTCGGAGACGACGCCCACGGGACACTCCTTCTCGTCCACGACGGGCACGGCCGTGACGCCGAACTCGTCGAGGAGCCGGGCGATTTCCTTGAACGTGGTGCCGCGCTGGACGGTGACAGCCGTGGGTGTCATGAGGTCGGAGACGCTGCGATGCCTCATCGTCGCACTCCTTCATTCACGGATCCTCCAAGAACAAGGGACCCTGTGTCTGCGAGAAGCGGTCGGCTTCTTCCTCCTCATGCCGGGGTGCTCAGCGGTCGCCGGTGCTATGCGCTGGTCCGGGATCCGACGCCAGGTCGTCCACGGCGTATTCGAGGGACTGGTCGACGCAGACGACACCATCGACGGACAAGCACAGGTGCTCGATGATCGGGATGCTTGAGCGCTCCTCAACTGTGCCGCTCAGAGTAACGATTCCTTCTCGCACGGTTACTGCTACGCCGCCCGGGGGCATCCGGAGCGTTCGGCCCAGCACCTCGTCGATGATTTCATCGTGTATGGCATCGTCGCGGCGGAGCATGGGGCGCAGTAGATCGGAGCGGCTGACGATCCCCACGAGTGTTCCGGTGTCATCGACCACCGGAAGGCGTTTGACGCCCCGCTCGTGCAGGAAGCGGGCTGTCTCGACGATGCCCCACTCGGGCCGGGCTGTCAGGGCAGGGGTGGACATCAGATCGCCTGCGGTGCGGGCGTCCACGGCCCCCGTCCGGCGCATCTGGTCACGACCCTCTGTGTCAGGCAGACCGGCTTGCTGGCGGAGGAGATCAGCTTCGGAGATGACACCGATGGGGTGGTGACGCGTGTCGACGACGGGCAGTGCCGAGACATGGTTGTAGTTGAGGCTCCAGGCGACCGTCTTGAGTGACGCTTCGGGACTGGCCGTGGCCACCTCCCGGGTCATGACTTCGGAGACAGTGCGATGCATCATGGTCCGAATTCCCTTTCGCTCGGGGACGTCAGTCGTGGGCGATGACGGCCACGGGGCGGTTGCGTGAAACACAGGGCGGGAACCTCCTGCGCGCCGCAGGCCTGCGCTCTCTCCAGTCTCTCCCAGAATCTCTCGTCGGTTGAGCAACCGGCGAGGCCGGTGCCGGGCACCACGTCCACCGGGACTTGCCGAACGTTCCGCATCAGGGCCGGACCGGTGCTCACAACCGTCCCACTTCGGTGCGAATGTGAGGGCAGATACTTCTGTGCCCCTGGTCTCGGGCCTCCCGCCTCACCCTCAGAGTTCTGACGCGTGGTCGGGGACGTACGTCTGAAGGTCCCTCGGCGGCCGTTGGTATCCGGTGGCCGGCGGCCGCGGGGGCAGCTCGATCACTGGCGCGGTCACTGTCTCGTACGGCACGGTCGACAGCAGATGGGCGATCATGTTCAACCGGGCCCGGCGCTTGTCGTCGCTCTCGACGACATACCAGGGAGCCTCCGAGATGTCCGTATGGACGAACATCTCGTCCTTCGCCCGCGAGTAGGCCTCCCATCGGGTGATCGATTCCAGATCCATCGGCGAGAGCTTCCACCGGCGGGTGGGATCGTGCAGTCGGCGTCGGAACCGCTCCTCCTGCACCGCGTCACTCACGGAGAACCAGTATTTACGCAGCAGAATGCCGTCCTCCACCAGCATCCGCTCGAAGATCGGGCACTGGCGAAGGAACCGCTGGTGTTCCTCCATGGTGCAAAAACCCATGACGCGCTCGACGCCCGCGCGGTTGTACCAGCTCCGGTCGAGCAGAACCACTTCCCCCGCTGCTGGAAGCTGCTCGACGTAGCGCTGGAAATACCACTGGCTGCGCTCGCGCTCGGTCGGCCGCGGCAGCGCGACGATGCGCGCCACTCGGGGATTGAGGTGTTCGGTGACGCGCCTGATCGTGCTGCCTTTGCCCGCCGCGTCACGCCCCTCGAACACCACGACGAGCCGTGCGCCTTCTTCCCGGACCCACTCCTGAAGCTTCACGAGCTCGGTCTGGAGTCGGTACAGCTCGCGTTCGTACAGCGAGCGGGGCAGCTTTCCGGGCTTGCCCACGCCTTTCTCGTCTGCCATGGGACGACGTTACGGAAGAGACCACGCTCCAAGTCAAGCATCAGCGCCGAACGACGGTGAGCCACGACGCCATGGGCCTACGCGAACGCAGCCCGGGCCACGGGCGTGGGCATCTTTCTCCTTGTGCCGGATTCCGCGCCCGCGCAGGGCTTTGCCCATCAGGGCCCGCATGCGCCACCAGGAGATCTGGGGTACTCGTCTAATGAGAGAAGCCGTGCTCGGCGCAGTTGCTCACACCATCGGTGGCCCCTCACCGGCGTCTGTCCGGTTACGGACCAGGACCCGGTCCGGAAAGGCGGGCTCGCTCACGCCATAGCAGCTTCTTACGAGACGGAGGCAGTCGTCATGGAGCCAGTCGTCACCGTGGGCCTCGACGGCTCACCCGAGAGCCTTGCCGCTGCCCGTTGGGCCGCCGACGAAGCCGAGCGGCGCAAGCTCACGCTGCGCCTGCTGCACGCGTGGCCTCTGCTGGTGCCGGAACAGCCCAACGTCCCTGCGGAGATGGATCAGAACTACTGGGCGAGGCGGATTGTGCACAATGCGCGGGCTGAGCTCCAGACGCGTCACCCCGGCCTCCCTGTCGTCGGCAGCCTGGTTGCCGACGACGCCCAGAACGCGCTGCTGAGAGCGGCGTCGGAGTCCGAGATGATCGTGCTCGGTTCGCGGGGGCTGGTGCCTGTCGAGAGCTACTTCCTCGGGGACATCAGCATGTCCGTCGTGGCACGCGCCGAGAGGCCCGTGGTCCTGGTGCGGGCCGGAACGAGCGGAAGAGGACCACAGCCCACTCCCGCTGCGGCAGGCGGCGTAGTAGTGGCACTGAAGCTGCACGGCTCCTGCGAAGACCTGCTCGAATTCGCCTTCGGTACCGCAGCGGCGCGGGGCATGCCTCTTCGGGCCGTTCATGGCCAAAGTCTGCCGCTCGAAGCCTACGTGCCCTGGGGCGTGGATCACGAGGTGACGGAAGGAATCACGCAGGACGCGCAGAGGCGCCTGAGACAGACCCTCCGCCCCTGGCGTGACAAGTTCCCGCTGGTGGAGGTGACCGAGAGCATCGCCCTCGAAAGCCCCGCCAAGGCTGTCGTACGGGCCGCGGAGGGCGCCGGGCTGCTGGTTGTCGGCCGACGTGAGCACCGCCGCGCTCTGGCGCCACACCTGGGCCCCGTAGCCCAAGCTGCCATCCATCACGCGCGGTGCCCTGTCGCCGTCGTCCCCCGTGCCTGAGCGCACCGGACGCCCCCGGCCCCGCCCTGCGGGCGGACGACGCTACTTTCGCAACACGCCCTAGCGACCGAACACACGCCGCAGCGCATCGCGTTTGCGCGGCATGTCGTACTCCGCGCCGCCCTCGTGCCCGTTGTACGTGAACACCTCGATTTCGGCCGGACCCGCATAGCGGTGATATGCGGCGAACACTGTGGACGACGGGCAGATCTTGTCCATCAGACCGACCGAGAACCACGCCGGCGCGGTCGCCCGTGCCGCGAAGTTGACCCCGTCGAAGTAGGACAAGGTCTCCATCGCCTCGTCGATCCGGAAGCGGTGCCCGGACAGCCAGCGGGCGATCTCCGCATAAGGTCCGGCATCCGTGATCTGCGAGGCGCGCCGGTAGTGGCAGAGGAACGGCACATCGGCGACCGCCGCCGCGATGTCGGCCCGCAGCCCGGCGACGGCCAGGGCGAGTCCGCCGCCCTGGCTGCCCCCGAGGACTGCTACCCGTGAAGCGTCCACCGCCTCATGGGCCTTCGCCGCGTCCACTGCCCGGACCGCGTCCGTGATCAGCCGCCGGTAGTAGTGGCGGTACGGGTCCTCGATGCCGCGGGTCAGGAAGCCGGGGGAGGACGAGCCGTGCCCGTCCGGACCGATGTCCGGGGTATCCGCGGTGTTCTTGCCCCCGCCGCCCTGGCCCCGGTTGTCCATGACCAGATGCGCGTACCCGAGTGCGCTCCAGGTCAGCCAGGAGTACGGAATGCCCCGGCCGCCGTTGTAGCCGATGTACTGCACCACGGCGGGCAGCGGGCCCGAGCGCACCCGTGGCAGCAGCAGCCACGCCTTCACCGGCTGCCCGCCCCACCCCCGGAACGTCACATCGAGCACGTCGACGGTCGCGAACCCGGCGTCGTACGGGACGAACTCGGCGTCCAGGGGGTGGCGGGCCGCCTCGGTGAGCGTCTTCTCCCAGAAGGCGTCGAAGTCGGCCGGCTCTTCCGGATCCGGCCGGTAGTCGCGCAGCCGGTCCAGAGGCATGTCGAACAGCAAGGGTCTAGCTCCTCTTCAGGGTGAGGTTGAGGGTGGCGCCGTGGCGTTCAGTGGTGTCGGCGGTGATCCGGATGCCATTGCCGGTGGGGGCGGCGCTGACACCCGGATCGGCGGAGGCGACGGTCAGGCCGCGCTGCGCCAGGTCCAGGACCACCGAGGACCGCAGCTGTGTCGGGTCGGACAGCGAGACCTTCACCGTCTTTCCGTTCGGTCGTACGAGCACCGAGGCGGGACCGTCCGAGGCCAGGTCCTGCACGGCTCCCGCGGTCCAGAAATTCGCGGCGACCAGTCCGTCCGCGCAGCGACGTACCGCATGCACGGCGGTGGAGCGGGCGATCAGCTTCACCGGAGGCGCGGACGACCACTGCTTCGTACGCTCTGCGGAGGCCGCCGGTGCCTGCAGCCAGAAGTAGCCCGCCCCGCTCGGCGCCGTGCCGTGGTCCTGCCACAGCGTCAGATACGGGCGGGTGACCGGGGTGTCCGTGCCGTACTTGAGGTTGATCTCGCGCCAGGTCGCGGTGCGGTCCTCACGAAGGCCGTGGAGTGTGGCGGGCTTGGGGAAGATGTAGCCGCCGGTCCCGGCGACATGCAGCCACCGCACTTGGTCGAGCTCTGCCGACCAGCCGGCGTCCGTGGGCGCCGCCGTGCCGTTGACGAGCAGGGACGCTCTCGGGTCGCGCAGCTTCCGGTTCTCCACGACCGTCTCGGCCGTGCCCGCGTCGGAGGTGATGCCCGAGCCTACACAGGCGATCACATCGTCCAGGCAGAACCAGCTCTTCAGCCCGCGCAGCGAACTTCCGTACGCGCACAGCTCCATGCCGTACGCACCGAGCGTCGTCCCGGGCAGTGCGGTGCCGCCCGCCCAGTCAGCGCTGCTGGTGGTGCGCTGCCCCGCCGCATCCGCGGGCCGGCCGGCGATGACGGTGGTGCCGGGCAGCCGGGCCGGGTCGACGGTCGGCCAGTAGTCCTCGCTGTAGTGCCCGAGGTCGTCGGTGTAGAGCAGGACCATGCCGTCGGAGAGATGCCAGGCGTGCAGATTCTCGTTCTGGATCGACTCGTAGTTGTAGATCCGGGACGAGTACGCGGAGATGCCGAGCGCGAAGGACGGCCGGTGGTGGGCAGCCTTGTCCATCCGCGGGTGCTGCTTGTGCGTGACGAGCGGACCACGTGCCGGGACCGGGGAAGCGATGATCTGCCGGGCTGCGACGAGCGAGGCGAGGTCGGTGACGGCCAGGAAGTCCCGGTAGGTGTCCTCCGCGATCCACTGCTTGACCAGGGCGGTGAACCGGTCGGCCGTCTCACCGGGGAAGCTCGGGATCAGCCGCACCACGGCTTCGATGACCGTCTGTGCTGAGACATGGCCCTGCTTGCTGGGACGGGCGATCTCGCGCCCGCACACCGACGCCATCACATCGCCGCGGGCCAGCAGCGGGTCGAAGCCGTCGTCGACCCAGCTGCGGATGTTGTCGACATCGGGGTCGGTGACCGTCCACGCCGTACCGGCGAGCAGGTTCAGCAGCCGGGAGAGATTGTTCAGCAGCTCCTTGCCGTACCCGCCGTTGTACGGGTGCTTGTAGTGCTGGAGGAACGAACCGTCGGAGTAGAAACCCTCGCCGGTGCCCTCCGCCGCCGTGCTTGCGTCGTTGAAGGCGAGGACACTGTTGGCGCCCGAACCCTCGACGTCCGAAAGAGCGTCACGGACCCGGGCCAGATCGTCGCCGTTGCCGCTGAGCACGGCGTTGACGGCGACGACGGTGGAGATCCACACCCGGTTGGCGCCGGTCGCGATCTGCCGGTCGGCCCGCCAGAGGTTCGGGTCGGGCGTGTAGTGCCGTATGGCGGTGGTGATCCGGCCCAGCCGTTCCGTCCCGAGCGCGTCGTACAGCAGCACGGCCGCGTCGTTGAGCGCGAGCGCGGACCCGATCTCCCAGTCCCAGTCGTTGTCGAACCGGGTGTGGCCGGGGCCGTAACGGTTCGTCAGCATCCAGTCGATGCCGGCCAGCAGCAGGTCGCGCAGCGCGGTGTCACCGTACTGAGGAGTGCCGGGCACGGCCCACGCGGTGGCGACCGTGGCGAGCCGCTTGAACGACGTCGTGACGTGGTTGGAGAGCGTGGTGCTGGTCAGGTCCGGGAACAGCCCGTCGGTGCGGGTCGGGTCGAGGCCTTTGACCGAGGTGGTCGCCGCCTTGCCGATCCTGGCGATGGCCGCCGCGATCTGCGGGTCCATCAGGTCGAGGCCGGGACCGCCGGTGAGCAGGGTGTGCCAGCGGGTGCGCAGGGCGGCGGCGTCATCGACGACGGTGTTCCCTGCGTCCGCGTGCGCGGTGGCCGTGGTGAGCGTGAGCGGCAGGGCGGCGGCTGCGCCGAGCGCCGCCGCCCCGGCGAGCAGGGTGCGCCGGGTGGTGCCCGGAGTGGTGCCTGGGTTCATGATCCGGCCCTCACAGAAGGTGTCGGTGGTCGACGGCCGCGGCCAGCGCGGCGTGACCGGCGGGGTTGGGGTGGAGTCCGTCGCCGCTGTCGTACGCGGGCAGCATTCGCGACGAGCGTTCCGGGTCACGCAGTGCCGCGTCGAAGTCGGCGACCGCGTCGAAGACCCGGCCGGTCCGCACCGCGGCGTTGACCTGCTGCCGTACCGCTTCCAGTTCCGGCGTCCAGCGGGTCCAGCCCTCGAACGGGGTGATGGTCGCGCCGATCACGCGCAGTCCGGCACCGCGGGCGCGCAGCGTCAGCTGCCGGTACCCGGCCAGGACGAGCGCCGGATCGGTCTGGCTCGGCGGCTGCTGGAGGTCGTTGACGCCGAGATGGATCAGTACGGTCCGCAGCCCCGGCAGCGACAGCACATCGCGGTCGAAACGGGCCTGTCCGCTCGGTCCGAACCGGGCGTCGTCCAGCAGCGCCCGGTTGCCGCTGATCCCGAGATTGGCAACGGCCGAACCGGGAAGGCGCCTGGCCAACTGGTCGGGCCAGCGCAGATCGGCGTCGTCCGGTGTGCCGACGCCCTCCGCTATGGAGTCGCCGAGCACCGCGATCACCGGCCCGTGCGCGCCCGTCACCTCGACACCCGTCAGCAGGAACACCGATGGGGTGCGCACGCCGTCGACGGTGTGCGAGGCATGGGTGTTGCGGTGGAAGGAAAGCGGCCCGGTGGGCCCGGGCAGCCGCGTCTCGACGGTCAGCCGGGCCGCTTCGGTGATACGCAGTCCCTCGACCGGGTCACTGGTCAGGGAGGCGCCCGCGGCGATCCATGCCTGCCGTCGTCCGCCGAAGGTCACCGGCCGACCGCCCGCCGTCACCGGGCCGATCAGGACAGGGACCGTGCCGAAGGCGTGCCCGTAGCGCAGCCGGACCGTTCCGCCCGCCGACAGCCGTACGTTGGCCGTGAACGTTCCGTCGGTCAGCCCGGCGCTCGCCACCGCGTCGGTCGCGGTCGGCGCGGTCTGCGCGGTCGCCCACGACGTCGTCCACCGCGACCGGCCCACACCGCCGGCCGAAGCCTCGGCCGCCTGCGCGCCGGGCGCGGTCGCGGCGACCGCCGCCAGACCGGCCGCCGCCGTCAGCACCCGCCGTCTCGCGGGTCCCCGCCCGCTCACTGGGGGCACGCACCGGTCGGCGCGTACTCGCTTCCGGACGGCGACACATAGTACGCGGTGGCTGTTTCGGCGGCCACGGACGCTGGGGGGAAGGCGAGTGGGGCGCCGGCGGCAAGCGCGGCGACGAGAGTGGTGCGTAGTACACGGCTCATGGGGTGTGTCTCCTGGGATCTGCGAAGGACAGAGCAAGTAGTACGGGGATGCTGGGGCCGAGGAGCAGCGGGCCCAGCGGTACGACGAGGGAGAACAGCGCGGCGGAGATCACCGCGCCGAGCAGTGCGGTGCCACGGGCCGCGGACCCGAAGCCGAGAACCAGCGCACCGCGCGACCAGGCACGGACCGTCCCCTGCGGCGACCGGCCCGCCTCGGCCGCGAGCGTCACATGGTGGATGACCAGGGCGGCCGCGATGCCCACCTGTGCGGCGAGCAGCACGAACGTCCACGGTTCCGAACGGCCCAGCAGATAGAAGATGTTGGCGGTCAGGACGATCCCCGCCGCGGTGGACGCCACAGAGTGTTGCCACAGGGCCCGCCAGTAGTGCGGGAAGGTGCTGAACGCGTTGGTGAAGCAACGGCTGTCGCCCTCCGCCCGCCACCGCTGCAGGGCGTGCCCCATCGTGGCGAGCGCGGGCAGCCAGGTCACGACACCGAGCGACAACACGGCGAACGCGGCCCCGGCAGCGGCCGGGTAGGCCACGAACTCCAGCCGCCGCAGCAGCGTCGGCCAGCCGGATGAGAGGGGTGCCCGCACGATCAGCCGACCTTTCCTGTGTACGGCTCCGGGACATCGAGCAGCACGCGGCCGTCCAGCTCCAGCCGGGTGGCCGCCACCACATACGGGGCGTAGCCGTCGCCGCCGAGCAGCACCGCCGCCGCATCGGCCGAGACGGCGGCGGTACGGATGCGGCGGGCGACGGGGGAGAGGAGCACGGTCTCCTCGCCGAAGGTGACGCCCTCGCCCTCCGCACACACGACCCGCTCCGCGGCGACCGGTTCGGCGCCCGGGGTGATGGTGGTGAGGAAGAGACCGTTCGCCGACCGCGCGGTCGTCGAACGTAGTGTGTGCAGCGTGCGGGTGAGGCGCAGCTCCGGCGTGCTGGACGTCGGATTGGCTTCGATCTCGGTGGCCTCGGAGACGATCGAACCGTCGAGCGGCGCGAACTGCCGCACCAGCGCCGAGGCCGCCCCGGAACGGATCAGTCGGCCGCCGTCCGGCTGCGGCTCGGTCGGCCGGTCGGTCTGGAGCAGGAACGTCCATTCCCGCTCCGTGTCCGCCTCGGCGAGGTCCAGCAGTACGAGCTGTCCCGAAGGGGTGAACACCAGCGTCCGGTCCAGTCGCCGCACGCCGAGCCCGGGGGCGTACATCGCGGCGATCTCCGCCGTGGCGTGCGCCCAGCCGCAGTCGGGGGCGGCGAGCACATCACGCTGCCGGGCCTGCCGCTCGTACGGGATGTCCTTGTAGACGTGGTAGCGGTCCTCGTCCGCGTACCCCTGCCCGTCCACCAGCAGCAGGTTGTGGTGCGCGGCCCGCTTACGGTTGCTGTAGCCCTCGTCGACCGCGAGGAACGCACCCTGCGAGACCAGCACGAACGAGCCCGAATCGGGGTGATGGTGTCCCTGATTGAGGGTCTCCCAGCCCTGCTCGGCCCGGTGCTTCGCCGACGTCTCCCAGGCCTTGTGGCCACCGCCGGGACTCGCCTTGAACGAGACGAGCGTGGCGTCGTCGTCCCATCCGGTACGGGCCGCGAGCAGACCGAGATCCGGGAAGTAGGCCGTGGTCTCGGTGGGACGGGCGCCGGCCACGGACGGGTCGTACCAGAGGTATTCGAGATACGCCTCCGGCAGAATCCCGGGCCGCACCCCGCTCTCCGCGGCCTCCTGCCACAGCAGTTCACCCGAGGCGAGATCGCCCATCCACTGCGCCTGAGGGATGCCGTACTGGGCCGCGAGACGGTAGTACAGACCGGCGCTGTGCCCACTGCGCCGGTCGTGACAGTCGCCGTGGTCGACGTTGAACGCGAAACCGGGGGCGGTCTGGTGCAGCCGGTAGCGGAAGGTGCGCGACAGGAAACCGCCCCGCCCCCACCAGTCGATGCCCTCGGCCTCCTGAAGGAGGTCCAGATGCATGGCGAGAAAGGGCACGCCATAACGCCAGTACACGACACCTTCGGCGTGCGAACCGTCCTCGGGCATCAGATCGAGGACCGTGCCGAGATTGTCCTTGGCGCGCTCGGTCCACTCCTCCTTGCCCAGCACATAACCGGCCGTCGCCAGACCCGCGTAACAGATCCAGTTGTGGTTCTGCCAGTACGACGACGACCACCAGCCGCCCTCGCTCGCCACGGCGTACTCGTACATCCGCCGCCCCTGGAGCAGCAGCTTGTACCGCAGCAGCGACCGCACCCCGTCCGGCAGATCGTCACCGATCCACCGGTACGCGAGCGACAGATGGTGCAGCAGCCAGCCTGCGTCCAGATCGTGGTCCGGCATATGAGCCTTGCCCCAGTGCGGCAGCCGCACCGCGGCCTCGATCCAGCGACGGCTCTCCACAAGATGGGCCGGATCGCCACCGACCCGGTAGGCCAGCGCCGGGTTGGAGGCGGCCGGGCCCAGCCAGGTGATGCTTGCGAGAGGGTGCGTACGGGGCGGGGTCAGCCCGCGGTGCCGGGCGGCCTCCTCGTACAACCGCACCTCCTGCGCGAGGCGCGGGCCGGGCGGCGGGGTCGCCGAGAGCAACAAGGCTCAGCCCTCCGTCCGGAACAGTGCGGTGCTGCCGTCGGCCAGCGAGACCATCAGCAGTCCGTCACCGCCCAGCTGTACGTCGGTGACGGCAGGGCCCGCCGACGCCGCCTGATACACCGAGGCGAAAGTGATCCGGTCCGACTGCGCGGTGAAGTCGACCCGGGTACGCATGCGCTGCGGATCGTCGGCCGGACCGGGGCCCGGCCGGGTGACCGGACGCACGGCCGCGCCGGGGCTGTGGGTGTGCCAGCCGTGCAGGGTCTCGTCGCCGTACCAGGTGGTGCGCACCGGCCCCGCGGCCTGGAGCTGGATGTCCAGCGCGACACCGGGACGCAACTGCGCGGTGACCCGCCGCTCGTCCTCGGCAGTCACGGTCAGCAGATCGACCAGGTAGCTGCCGCCGAGCGCGACCTGCCGCACCGCACGCACACCTTCGTATGCCGTGGTCACCTCGGCCGTGACGGAGGAGCCGTCCCAGCCAAGCAACTTCCCGGCGCACTCGCCCTGTTCGGCGCCGTCCACCCGGAAGGCGGGGTGTGCCTGGGTGGATGCGTAGAGATCACGGAATTCGGCGTGCGCGTAGGGAACCTGACCGGGGTCGGGCTGCCACGGCGTGGTCTCCCCGTACAGATACAGCGACAGTTTGTCGCGGTGTCCGTGCGAGCCGCCGTGCGGACCGAAGTCCAGCAGTGCGTGGACGCCCGCGTGGTGCAGCACCGCGTATCCGGCGGTGGGGAACACCGTGACCGGCCCGGGCGCCGGACGCTCCGCAAGCGGTGGCCCGGCGAACCATCCGCCAAGTTCGCGGTCGAGCCCGTCGTCGTGCGCGCCGAGCTCGTCACGGGCCTGTGCCGCCACCGCATCAAGGGCGGGAGAGGGAACCAACTGCTTTGCCAGTGCGACAAGTTCGAGCCACTCCAGCGCGAGCGGATCGCGCTGATACGGGCCGTCGTGCAACGCCGGCAGGATGCCGCCCGCAGTGGCGATCGTCGCCAATACGTCCGTCATCCCGGACAGAACGTCCACCACATCGGACGGAACGGCGGCAGTGTCGGTGCCGCGCAGCGCCAGCAGCGCGGCCCGCAGCACGAACCCGTGGTAGTAGGTGCTGCCCTCCCACTCCCAGCCGTCATCGGCGACCGCGACCCGCAGATGCGCATACAGCCCGTGCTCGCCCTCCAGCCACTGCTTGGCGCCGCCCCACTCCTGGCCACGGGCCGCGGCGGCGCCCCGACTCGCCGCCACACCGGCGGCGTTGAGCCACGCCGTGTAATTGGAGGCGAGATGGCCCTGACCGGTCAGCACATCCCGGGCGTCCAGCGCCGCCTGCTCCAAGTCGTCGAGGAGTGGCAGCACCGCTGCCAGATGTTCCGTGGATTCCTCGGCGAGCGTGATCACGGTGTGCCCGATGTTGACCGCCCAGATAGCGTCGGTCAGCGCCTGGTGGAAGAGCCGGCCACGCAGCATCCAGGTCTGTGCCTCGCCGTGCCGCTCGGTGGCGAGCTCCGCGTACAGACCGGCGTACTCGACGAGCCGCTCCACCGCCTGAGCACGCTCGCCCCGGTGGGCGAGCACCCGAAGGTGCCGCGCCCACGCCTGATGCGACAGCACAAGCCAGGCACCGCGCACTGCCTCGTCATCCACCCGGCAGCCGTAGGCACAGCGCGCACCGCCCGCCGGGAAGACCCCGGCGAGCAGATCACCATGGTCGAGCTCCACACCGTGCGCCGGGCAGACGTACGCGTGCCACCAGCCGCCACGCTCCCGGGCGATCCGCCTCAACGCGGCCACACGCCACCGTCGATGTCCACCGTGGTGGCGGTGAGGAAGCCGGACGACGGTGACGCCAGATGCACGACCGCGGCGGCGACATCCTCCGGGGTGCCGGCCCGGCCGACCGGGATGCCGGCCTCCATCGCCTGCTGCGCCTCGGGCGCGGTGAACGTGTCGTGGAAGGCGGTGCCCTTGATGAAGCCCGGCGCCACTGTGTTGACCGTGATGCCGGTACCGCCGAGCTCCTTGGCCAGGCCCTTGGTGAAGCCGCGGACACCGGCCTTGGCCGCCGCGTAGGCGACCGAACCGGGGCCGCCGCCGTTGTGCGCGGCCAGCGAGGACATGGTGATGATGCGCCCGGCCGACGATTTCGTCAGATGCGGCAGCGCGGCCCGCACGGTGCGGAACGTCGATGTCAGATTGGTGGAAATGACCTGCTCGAAGTGGTCGTCGGACATCCCGGCGATCGTGGCCCGGCCGATCAGATGGCCCGCGTTGCAGACCAGGACGTCCAGGCCGCCGAGGAAGCCGGCCGCGTCCTCGACGAGCCGGTCCACATCGCCCGTCACGGTGACGTCGGCCTTGAACGCCTTCGCCCTGCGGCCCAGCGCCTCGATCGCGGAGACCGTCTGCGCAGCCTCGTCGGCGGAGGAGTGGTAGTGGACGGCGACATCGGCGCCGGCCTCGGCAAGGGCGACAGCGATGGCGCGGCCGATTCCGTGGCCCGCCCCTGTCACCAGTGCGCGGGAGCCGTTGAGATCAGCAGACATGAAGTGAAAACCTTTCGATAACCGGCCGCTCAGGACCGGAACCAGTCACTTGAGACCGGCAGTTGCGAATCCCTGCACGAAATAGCGCTGGCCGATCAGGAAGAGAACGACCATGGGCAGGGTGGCCAGCGTGGTGCCGGCCATCAGGAAGTGCCACTGGGGGCCGTTCTCCGTCTTGAAGACGGAGAGCCCGACCTGGATCACCCGCAGGCTGTCCGTACGGGTCACCAGCAGTGGCCAGAGGAAGTTGTTCCACGACGCCTCGAAGGTCAGCAGCGCCACGGTGGTGAGCGCGGGCTTGACCTGCGGCGTCATGATCCGGGCGTAGATCCGGAACTCGCCCAGACCATCGAGCCTGGCTGCCTCCTCCAGCTCCACCGGAAGGTCCAGATAGAACTGGCGGAAGAGGAAGACGGCGAACGGGGTGACGGCGCCGGGAATGATCAGCGCCCACCAGGAGTCCAGCCAGCCGCTGCCGCCCTGGCCGAAGATGTCGTTCCCGCCGGCCAGCGGCATGAAGCGGACGATCAGGAACTCGGGCAGCACCTTGGTGTACGTCGGGATCATCAGCGCGGCGATGAAGGCGTAGAAGATGACCTCGCTGCCCCGGAACCTGATCCGTGCCAGCCCATACCCCGCCATCGACGCCACCACCACATTGAGCACGGTGTGGCTGAACGCGATGATGAAGCTGTTGCGCGCGTACGTTGCGAACGGCGCCGCCTTCAGCGCGTCGACATAGTTCCCGAACTCCCAGTGTTCCGGCAGCAGCCCGGCGTCCTGCGAGGCGATCTCCACCGGTGTCTTGAGCGAGGTGAGCACCATCCAGACGAACGGCGCCACCATCAGCAGCGAGACGACGGTCAGCGTCGCATAGAGCGCGATCCGGCCGGCGGAGAGCGGCTCGCCCTTCGTCCGGGGCCGCGCCTTCGCCACGGCCCCGGGCCTGTGCAGCTCAGTTGTGGCCACGGGTGCCTCCCATGATCCGCCGGTTGACCAGGGTGAAGCCCATCAGCAGTACGAACAGCACCAGTGACTGCGCGGAGGCGTAGCCGACGCGGAACTCCCGGAAGGCGGACTTGTAGATCTCGAACGTCATCATCGTGGTGCTGTTGGCCGGGCCGCCGTCGGTCAGGATGTAGATCTGGTCGAACGACTGGAACGCGCTGATCATCGACGTGATGAGCACGAAGAACGTCGCGGGCTTCAGCAGCGGCAGAGTGATCGAGAAGAACTGCCGCACCTTGGACGCGCCGTCCACCGAAGCCGCCTCGTACAGTTCCTTGGGCAGGGACTGCAGCGCGGCCAAGTAGATGAGCATCTTCATGCCGATGCCCTGCCAGATGCCGACCAGGATCACCGACGGCATCGCCCACGACGTCGACACCAGCCAGGCCTGGCCTTGGATCCCGAGGAACGACAGAAGTGTGTTCAGCAGCCCGTTGCCCGGGTTGTAGATCCACAGCCAGACCAGGGCGATCGCGACGGTCGCCGTCACCTGGGGAATGAAGACCGCGGTACGGAAGATGCCCTGTGCCTTCAGGCCGGTGTGCAGGGCCAGGGCGATGAGCAGCCCCAGCATCATGCCGAACGGCACGGTGAAGAAGGTGTAGACGACGGTGTTGACGATGGACTTGCGGAACACCGCGTCGCCCAGCATTTCCCGGAAGTTGTCCAGGCCCACGAACTGCGGCGCCGTCAGCACGTCGTACTTCGTGAAGGCCAGAACGACCGATGCGACGACCGGCAGGCCGATCCAGAGCGAGGCATGCAGCAGCGCGGGCGCCACCATCAGCATGCCGGCGCGCTGCCGGCGGCGCCCCGGGCCGGTGGGTGCCCGGCCGGTGCGTTTCTTCGCGACCGTGTGCTCGGTCGGGGAAGGCGGCCGCGTGGGCCTCGCCTTCACTACGGATGTCGCTCCCACAGTGACGGGTCCTTACATCCGGCCGATGGCGGCCTCGGCGAGCCGGCCGAGTTCCGCGATGGCGTCCTTCGCGGACTGGCCGCCCACGATCGCGGGCTCCAGCGTGGGCTTGATCTTCTCGCGGATCTCCATCCAGGCAGCGGTGCCGCCCTCCGAGTACGCGTCGCCCATGCTCTGCAGGGAGAGATCGACGAACTTGTTCTCCTTCACATAGCTGGAGTCGCTGAGATCCTTCAGACCGGGCACCGAACCGCGCTGGATGGCCGCACCGAGGATCGACTCGGGCGTCGCGAGGTACTCGACGAGCGCACGGGCCGCCGCCGGGTGCTTGGAACTGGCGGACTGGGTGACAAGGGTGCCGCCCTGGAGCATCGCGGGCTTGCGGTTGGCGAGGATGAACGCCCCGAGCTTGTCGTCCTTGAGGAGTTCCGGATTCTGTTCCCCGACCTGATCCCACAGGGCACTGCTCGTCATCATCATCGACGCCTTGCCGGTCTGTACGTTGGTCGGGGCACCAAGGTCCGTCTTCTTGGTGTAGTCGGCGGAGCCGTCCTTGATCAGGTCCTTGAAGAACTGCAGCGCCTCGACCCCGCGGGCGTCGGTGAACAGCACCTTCTTGCCGTCCGCGCTGAACAGCTGGCCGCCGTTGGCGAAGAGGAAGGTCTCCCAGCACTGGCGCAGATGGATGGAGAACGGGTCGAACCCGATCCGGCCGTCCTTGGTCAGCTGCTTGGCCGCGGCACGCAGTTCGGCCCAGTTCGCCGGGGTCTTCTTGATGCCAGCCTCGGCGAAGTGGTCCTTGCGGTAGACGACGATGCGGGTGTCGAGGACGACCGGCAGCGCGTACAGCCTCCCGTCGTACCGGGACGGCTCCAGCACCCGCTTCTCGTAGTCGTGCGCGGTGGCGAACTTCTCCGGAAGCTCGGCGATCGCCTTCTTCGCGGCGAACGGCGGGATCCAGCCCACGCCCATCATCAGCACGTCGGGCAGCAGACCGCCCGCCAATCCGGTGGTGATCTTCTCGTTGAGCTGTTCGTACGTGGTGTAGTCCACGTTCACCTTGACGTCCGGATACTTCTTCCGGAACCCGCCGAGTATCTCCTTCTCCAACAGCGTCTTGCCGTCGGCGTCTTCGTAGATCGGGGTGAGCAGCGTGATCTCGCCTTCGGCGGGGCCGTTGGCGGAGTCGGCCGCCAAAGTGCCGGTACCGCACCCGCTGAGGGCGGCGGCAGCGGTGCCGGCGCCGATGGCAGCAAGCAGCGACCGTCTTTTGAGTTCCATGGGACACCCCTTTTGAGGTGGAAGCTGTGGATCGATCCAGCGATGGCAACCCGGCCATGGCTGGGAAGCGCTGGTAAATCGATGCACTGATGCTAGGAACGCCGTGAGAGAGACGTCAACAGCTGATGTGCATGAATTTTTAAGGACGTTGACTCGTGTAACGGTGAACAGAGTTGAGTAAATCGATACACTCAAGGTCAGATGCGTTCCGAACCGGAGGTGGCATGAGCGGGGTAACGATCCATCAGGTCGCGGAGGCTGCGGGGGTCTCCGCGAGCACGGTCTCCAACGTCCTCAACGGGCGTACGGGCCGCATGCAGGCGACCACGCTGGCCCGTGTGGAGCAGGTGATCGAGCAGCTCGGCTATCGGCCCAACCGTGCGGCCCGGATGCTGCGCACCGGCCGCATCAAGGTCATCGGTCTCATCGTGCCGTCCGTCGCCAACCCCTTCTGGGGGGCGCTGGCACGTGAGCTCGAGGCCATCGCGCTTGCCGAGGGCTATCACGTACTGCTCTGCAACAGCGAGCGCGATCCGGCCCGCGAGCTCAAGTACGGCGAGGAACTGCTCGCGGACGGGGTCAGCGGAGTGGTGCTCTGCTCCTCGCTGCCCTCGCTCGACCATGTGACACCGCTGCTCAGCCGCGGACTGAACATGGTCGCCTTCGACCGAACCGCACAGGCGGGCGACCCGCCGTCGCTGGCCTCCATCAGTGTCGACAACGCGATGGGAGCCGAGCTCGCCACCCGTCATCTGACCGAACTCGGTCACCGCCGACTTGCGTTCGTCTCCGGCTCGGTCAACAGTGTCAACCGCCGTGAGCGACTGCGCGGCTTCCAGGCTGCCCTGGAGTCGGCCGGTCTCGACCCGGCCGACGCGATTGTCTGGCCCGGCGCCGACACCGCCGAGTTCGGCGACAAGGACGCCGCCGAACTGGGGCGGAGCGCGGCCAGGGAACTTCTCGTCGGACCGCGCCCGCCCACCGCGTTCGTCGCCATCAACGACATGTGCGCGATCGGGATCTGCCGGGGCGCCAAGGACGCCGGGCGCAGCGCGGGACAGGACGTCTCCGTGGTCGGCTTCGACGACATCCTCCTCGCCGACCTCTTCGAACCGCCGCTCACGACGGTCCGCCAGCCACTGCCGGAGATGGCTGCGGAGACGTTTCAGCAGCTGCGGGCACGGATCGACTCGGCGCCTGCGGCGGGACGTTCGCTGCTCATCCGGCCGAGACTGGTCGTACGGGAGTCGACGGCCCCGGCCCCCGCCGGTGTGGCCGCCTCTGTGCCGGTGCCGGTGCCGGGGACGAGCGGAGGCGGGCAGCGGGTGGCGGGACGGTCGGCGTAGGGCGTCGCACCGCAGCGGCGAGTGCGGGCAGTTGGGCCGCCGAGGTCACCCGTCCGTGAAGGCCAGGCCGGCCAGACCGGCTGAGATCACCAGAATCCCCGCCATTTCGGCGGCGGCGAGCCGCTGGCCCAGCGCGGTCACGGAGGCAACGGCCTGAGAGGGTTGCGTACCGGGCGCCCTTGAGCAACGTGCGAGGCGCTCGCGGAGGGCCTTCTTTCCGTCGATGTCCACGAAGACGCCGACCTGCGTCGCCGGGGATCGGCTCAACCACGGCACTCAGAGACGATTGATGCGGTATACGTCCCGTACACAGAGGTTGAGGAACGTGGCAACCACGATGGCGCCGGCACAGACCAGGAGGACGGTCCGATCGGCCCAGGCATGTGAGGCGAGCGCGGTGACGAGGTAGCCGAGCGGGATGGCGATACGCTCCCCGACACCGTTGAACGAGCTCATGCGGCCCAGCTCCTCCTGGGGCACGTTCTGTTGGAGCGCGGTGTTCCACGCCACGATGGCAACATCCAGCCCGACGCCCGCGAGCACGGCACTGTGCAGCACCCAGGGCAGGGCCAGGCCCAATCCCAATGCCGCCGGTGGCAGGCAGAGCCCGGCGCCGGTGATGACGGCAACGGCCAGCAGACGGTCAGGCTTCCAGCGCAGGCACACCACCGTCCCCGCCAGCAGCCCGAATGCGAACGCGCCCTGGACGAGCCCCCAGAAACGCGCCCCCGAGTAGTGCTCGGCGGCGACGACCGGACCGAGGAGCTGATAGCCGGCCAGCCACGCGGCGACCACGACCGTTCCGGCGGCGGTGTACGCCCACAGCCAGGTGCGTGAACGGAAGCCGGACCAGCCCGCCCGCAGGTCGGCCAGGGCACTGCCCGTCGTGACCGGCGCGTCCAGCCGCAGGCCGAGCAGCAGGAGCGCTGCGACCAGGAAGGTGAGCGCATCCCACGACAGGGCCCACGCCGGGCCGCCGACCGCGACGATCAGACCTCCGACGACGGGGCCAAGCACCTTGATGGCGTTGTTCGGAAGCCGGACCAGCGCATTGGCCTGCTGCAAGTGCTCCGCCGCGACGAGCTGTCCCACCACGCCGACCGCGGCCGGCGCGGTGAAGGCCACGGCCACCCCCGATGCGAAGCCGCACGCGGCAATCGAAGCGGTTGTCGCATGATGAGTGGCCACCAGCACGGCGAGCACCCCCTGCGCGGCTGCGGACAGGAGATTGCCCAGAAACAGAATCCGGCTTCGCGACAGACGATCCGCGAGGACGCCACCCGCGATGGTGAAGACGATCGTCGGTACGGAGTTCGTGGCCAGCACGACGCCGAGCGACCCGGCTCCGCCGCCCTGTCCGATCACCGCATAGGCGAGTGCGAGGGGAGCCATCGCGGACCCGGCCGCCGAGATGAGATTGGCGAAAACGAATCGCCGGAAAGCAGCAACTCGCAATGGTTTCAGGGAAGTTGTTGGTAATTCAACCGCGGCTTTCATGTTCCTCCTGAGGACGCCCGGCGGGCACCCTACCTCCCTCCCGGAGCAGTCGAAGCGGTGCGTGTACGGCCGCCCCGGGCAGCTGGGGCACTGGAACAGGTACACACCCCCGAGGTCGCCAAGGGTCGGCCCCGCGCCTTCCAACGGTCGCCGCGAACCTCCACCGGCTCCCACGCGCGTCGCGGACGGGAATTCGTTTCGGTGCCCGGGGCGGTGGAGAGGTGGTACTGGTAGTCGCAGCCGGTTGCGCCGGATCTCATTTCGTGTCGACCCGCTGACCGCAGAAGGTCATCCCCCTGCCGGCATTTGCAACGCTTTGCTCAGCACAGCTCCGCCGCAGCACACGTGCCCTCCGCTCCTCACACGCGTTGCTCGGCCAGATCGAGCCAGTGCTCGACGTCGCCCGGAGGGAAATGCCTGATGGCCCAATCGACCATACGCAGACTCATATGCGCCCAGGAGGGACGCAGGATTTCGTCGGGCAGGCCGTCCAGAATCTCGTCGAGGCGGCTCGTCACGCCCGCGGCCTGCTCGTTCGCATGCAGCCCGAAGCGCAGGGTGACCAGGTCGAAACGGCGGTCGCCCCGGCCGGCGCCGTCCCAGTCGATGACGCCGGTGACCGAACCGTCGAGGGCGAGCAGATTGCCGTGGTGAAAGTCCTGGTGCACGACGTCGTCCCCGGGCAGTTGGTGTGGGTGATCGGCCCCGACCGACCTGACCCGGTGCTCCAGGGCACCACTGCGCCGGCTGTGCCGACGCAGTGGCTCGTGAAGACAGTAGCCGGGGCCGTCGTCGAGCAGATACAGGTTCAACAACGGGACATCAGCACGCCCGGCCAACAGTCCGACCTGCGACTCGTTGAGGGCGAGTGCCTGCTCCAGCCCATGGTGGTCCAGACACTTCACCGGCGCACCCGGCAGGCATTCCTGGACCAGAACGACCGCGTGATCCACCTGGACCGCCAACTCCGTCGACGGACAGGGATACCCGTGCGCGCGCAGCACTTCGCACACCGCCAACGGCCCCGCCCGCAGATCCTCGAGCCGGGTGTCCTGCCGCCACTTCAGCACGGACCGGTGGTCGTCCGGCCACCGCACGTACGAGGCACCCACCTCGCCTCCCGGACAGGGCCCCTCCACCACCAGCCGGACACCTGTCTCGGCGTACAGGGCCTCTGTCAGCCGACCGGCATCAAGCCGCTCGGTGCGCGTCCAGTTCTGGGGGGAAATAGTCATCGGAGCATTCTCCGTCGCGGGAGCCCGTCCCGTGGAAGGGGGTGCCGCAGCCCGCCCCAATCCGCCGCAGCCCGTCTCAGTCCGCCGACGCCGTCCAGCCCAGCGCCTCGATGCCCGCGGCATCGCCGGACCGGCTCTCGTCGAAGACCGTCCGGTTGCCGTCCTCGACCCGGACGGCGTCCACGTACACCCCGCGCCCGACGTACCGCTGATCCGTGGCGTACCGCCACCGCAGTCGCACCTCCTTGCCGCGCCATGCGGCGAGGTCCGCGTCGAGACGGTGCCAGACCCGGCCGGACCAGCCGGAGACCGAGCCCGTCGGATGTGGTTCGGGCGTCGGGTGGTGCTGACCGGCCATCGGTGCGGTGGTGAACGGCACCGCCTGCCAGGTCGCCCCGGCGTCCGCCGACGCCTCCAGGAAGAGGAAATCGGACCCGGGCTCGGTGTCCCACCAGAGGGCCGAGCTCAGCCGGGCCCGCGACGACGCGAGACGCAGCACGGGCAGCGTGAGCGTGGCGCTGGTCGCGCTCGCCATTCCCGAGAACCACGCCGTACGCTCCCGGGCGGGACGGACCGAGACGGCGCGCGCCATCTGGTTGGCGGTGGCGACGCGCGGCGCGCTGCCGGAGCGCCAGCTGCGCACCGGGTGCACCGAATTGCCGAGGACGATGAGGAACGAGTCGGTCGTGGGGTCCAGGACCAGACTGGTTCCGGTGAATCCGGTGTGGCCTGCGGTACGAGGGGTTGCCATCGCCCCCATGTACCAGTGCTGGTAGAGCTCGAAACCAAGTCCGTGTGCATCGCCGGGGAACGCGGTGTTGAAGTCCGTGAACAGCAGGTCCACCGATTCCGCGGAGAGAATCCTCGCGCGGCCGTAGACGCCGCCGTTGAGCAGCGTACGGGCGAGAATCGCGAGGTCCCAGGCGCAGGAGAAGATTCCGGCATGGCCGGCCACGCCGTCCAGACTGTACGCGTTCTCGTCGTGCACCTCGCCCCAGACCAGCCCGCGGTCGAGGCCGGACCAGGGGAGCCGGGCATCCTCGGTTGCGGCGATCTTCGGCTTCCATGAGGCCGGCGGCTTGTACCGAGTGCGGTGCATGCCGAGCGGAGCAGTGATCTGCTCACGGAGCAGGACATCCTGCGTGCGGCCGGTGATCTTCTCCAGGACAAGTTGCAGCGAGATCAGATTGAGGTCGGAGTAGAGGTAGACCGTGCCGGGCGGGTTGGCAGGCGCCTCGTTCCAGAGCAGCTCCAGCTTTCCCTCCCGCGTCGGTGCCTTGTACAGCGGAATCCAGGCGCGGAAGCCCGACGTATGCGTGAGCAGCTGACGGATCGTGATGTCCTGCTTGCCGCCACCGGCGAAATCCGGCAGATACGAGGCAACCTTCGCCTCCAGCTCCAGCGTTCCGCGCTCGATCTGCTGCACTGCCAGGATCGAGGTGAACAGCTTCGACACCGAAGCCAGATCGAAGACCGTGTCCTCGGCCATGGCGATCTGCTGGTCGGGCGGGAACTCGACCCCGGTGTCGGTCTTCTCGTCGTACGCCGCGTAGCGCACGGCCTTGCCGATCGGGTGGTGCAGCGCCACTGTGCCGCCGCGCCCGGCGAGCAGCACCGCACCGGCGTACCAAGGGTGCTTGGGGGAGTCGGAGAGGAACTTCTCCGCATCTACGACCAATTGGTCCAAAGGTTCCTGCAACAACCCTGCGCGGGCGGCAGATCCGCGCCGCAGAGTCGGGCGTGCCTGCCCGGATGCCGCGCTCGTTCCGATCCCTCCGTGCATACCCGACGACCCCGCCCCCGACTCCATGGCCGACGCCTGCTCCGCGAACGGAATCGGCGCCAGGGCGAGTGCCCCGCCCAGGGCCAGCATCCCACCGCCCAGCCTCCGTCGGCTGATCCCTCTGCCCGCCGCGTCCTCGGTCATTCCGGAACCCCTTCCCGCTGCGCGAAAGTAACTTTCGAAATTTCGTCCCACAATGAAACTTCCTACCGCACGCGACATGGTTGTCGCCATCGACCGGGACGCGGCAGCGCGGGCCGCGAAGAAGTGCCAGGCCCTCGCCAAGGCCAAAGAAGCTGTTGTCCAACTCCCGCTGGGCTCGGAACGCCTGGCACGGCCGCTCACTGCGTTGCCGAAATGTCCTAAAAGCTCCCTCCCCGAGCTCTCAAGGAGCAGGGGAGACCCCATCCGAGGACACTCCGGCGCCTTGCGATCGACCGCACCAGACGCCCCGAGCTGATCCAGCGGGGGTTTGACAACAGCTTCAAAGGTCGAACCCTGACGCCGGTCAGCCTGGCATGGGACGCCGACGCAGTTCTCACCGCGGCCCCGCCACCAGATCAGCACCCGTGGACCGGCGGATTCCGCCCCGCCACCGACGTGGAGCACCTGGGGCGCCGCCTGATCGGCAATGACATGACGGCCGCCATCGGACAGGTACAGTTGCGCCGCCTCGCGGGATTCGTCGCCCGGCGCTCGGCCCTCACCGAGGTGTACGACACCGGGCTCGCCGGACTCGACGGGGTGCGGCTGCGGCCCGTCCGCCCGCGGGGCACCGCAGTACCCACTACTTCTACTGGGTCCAGTTCGCCGAGGACATCCGCGACCGGGTCGCCAAGACGCTGCTGGAGCGCGGCATCTACACGACCTTCCGCTACATGCCGCTGCACCACGTCCCGCTCTACCGCTACGGAGGGCAGGGCCGCCCCCCGTCCTGCCGGGCACCGACGAGGCCTGGTCCACCACGCTGCTGCTGCCGCCGCACCAGGCGCTGCGGGAGGACGAAGTGCACACCGTCGTCAGGGAGTTCACCGCTGCCGTACGGGAGTGCCGGGCCGCCGGGGATCCGCCGGCTCAGGGCTGAGAGGGCAGGTCCCCGGCCACCGACCTCAGCTCGTCGAGGTCGGCCCGGCGGCCGTCCGCGTACGCGTCCCGGTAGGCCCTGTCGCCGAGGGCGCCACGGACCTTCGCTGTGATGCGCTCGATGTCGCCCCGCTCCGCCGGCGCCGGCGGAGCGTTCGTCGCCTCCCCGGCCTCGGCCGCCGCACCCAGCAGCCGCGCGGCATCGCGGTGGCGGCCAAGCTGCGCGTGCACTCCGGCCAGTCCCACCAGCGCGATCACCACCCCCCGGGGGTCCCCCGCCAACTGCCGTGCGACGTCGAGGCCTTCCAGGTGCAGGGCCAGCGCGGCCCGGGTTTCGCCCCGCGCCTCCGCGATGAACCCCAGCTCGGGCAGGATCAACGCCAGCGGCAGGGTGTTGCCCAGTCCCGACCGCTCCTGCGGCATCCAGTCGAGCACTCGCCGCAGATGTGTCTCGGCCATCTCCAGCTTTCCCGCCTTGCGGGCCGCGATCCCAAGCCCCATCTCCCCGAAGATCTCCCCCGGTTTGAAGCTGTGCTCCCTGGCGAGCCGGATCGCCCGCTCGTGAAGCTCCCTGGCCTGCTCGAACTCGCCGGTGAGCATCGCCACCCGGCCGAGCCAGGAGAGCCTGCTGGAAACCTCCGACCACAGGCCCAGCTCCTGCGCGGTGCGCAGCCCGGTCCAGTGCAGTTCGGTGGCCTCCTCGTAACGGCCGGCGATCTCGGCCAGGTTGCCCAGGGAGTCCGTCGCCTGGAGGTACCCCCAGCGGTCGCCGATGTCCCGGAAGAGCGCCGCACTGCGTTCGCCGTCCCGTCGGAGCGAGGCCAGATCCCCGCGCACCATCGCGTGCTTGGCGCGGGTCCCCAGCGCCGCCGCCGTGCCCCACCGGTCGCCGAGCCCGTCGAAGGCGGCCAGCGCCGCGCCGACGAGTTCCTCACTGACCGATAGATCGCCGAAGTCGCACTCGATGAAGCCGAGGAACCAGCGCGCCCGCGCCCGGTCGGCGGGCTCGTCGTCCCCCCGGTCCAGCGCCTGTGCCGCCCGCCGCCTGGGTCCGTCGTCCGCCGCGTCCCCGGACAGCACCGTGAAACCAGCCTGCCAGGCCAAGGCCACCGCGCGGACGGCGCCCGGCACAGGCTCCGTCTCCCCGCCGTCCGGGGCCGTCGCGTCCAGGGCCGCGCCGAGCTGTCGCATGCCCTCGCGGAGCCGCCCGCGCAGGAACCAGTACCAGGCCAGTGAACTCGCGAACCGCAGGGCCGCGTCTTTGGCGCCCGCCCGGTTCTCGGCCGCGTCCCGGATCACGCCGGTGAGCGCGCTGCGTAGGTTTCCGCGCTCCGTGTCGAGGAGGTCCAGCCACCCCTGCTGGTCCGCGGTGTACAGGTGCGGCCCGGCCCGTTCGGCGAGCTCCCGGTAGTGGCGCCGGTGACGCCGCACCGGCTCGGTGTCCCCGGCCTCCCGCAGTTTCTCGCGGCAGTACTCGGCGACGGACTCCAGCAGCCGGTAGCGGTGGCCGCCCACACGCTCCACGGCCACCACCAGGGAGCGGTCCACCAGCCGCGCCAGCAGGTCCAGCACGTCCCGGGCCGCCACGTCCTCGCCGCCGCACACGGCCTCGGCCGCCTCCAGCGTGCAGCCGTCCACCTGGACGGCCAGCCTGCGCAGCACGATGCGCTCGGGCTCGGCCAGCAGCTCCCAGCTCCAGTCGATCATCGCGCGAAGCGTCTGCTGACGCGGAGCGGCCCCCCCGGCACCCGGCGGCCAGCAGCCGGAATCGGTCGTCGAGCCGGGCGAGCAGGCCCCCTACGCCCAGAGCACGGATCCGGGTGGCGGCGAGCTCCAGGGCGAGCGGGATGCCGTCGAGTCTGCGGCAGACCGTGGAGACCGCGCGGGCGTTGTCCGCGGTCAGCGAGAATCCGGGCACGATGTCGCGGGCGCGGGCCACGAAAAGCTGTACGGCGCTGGACCTCTCCAGCGCCTCCGGGCGTGCGTCGTCCGCGGGGTCGGGCAGCTCCAGCGGGGGCACGGGCCATCGGGCCTCGCCCGCGAGCTGGAGCGGCTCCCGGCTCGTCGCCAGGATCCGCAGGCCGGGCGCGGCCAGCAGCAGGGTCTCGGTCAGCGCCGCGGTGGCCTCGATCAGGTGCTCGCAGTTGTCGAGGACCAGCAGGACCTGCTTCGTGCGCAGATAGTCCGTGAGCTGCCCGGCCGGTGTCCTGCCTCCCCCGGCGGCCTCGGGGTCCGCAGCGGCGGCCTCGTGCACCCCCAGTACCGCCATCACCGCCTGGGCCACCGACTCGGTCGCCGGCTCCGCCTGCTCAGGTACGCCGGAGCGCGCCAGCGGGGCCAGTTCCACCAGCCACACCCCGTCGGGGAACGTGCCGACGGACCGGCTCGCGGTCTCCAGGGCGAGCCGGGTCTTGCCCACTCCGCCGGGCCCGATGAGGGAGACCAGACGGCCCGCCCCGAGAAGGGCGCGTACCTCGGCGACGGCCGTGTCCCGGCCGATCAGCGCGGTGATCGGGGAGGGCAGGTTGCTGCCCGCGGGCGTCACCGGGGCGCTGCCGGGGCCGGAACCGGGCATCGGGGTGAGCGCCAGGTCCTGCCGCAGGATCGCCCCGTGCAGACCGACCAGCTCGGCGCCCGGGTCGAGCCCCATCTCCTCGACGAGCAGCCGCTGCAGTTCCTCGTACGTCGCCAGCGCCTCGGCCTGCTGCCCCGATCGGTAGAGGGCGAGCATGTACGAGGCCCGCAGCCTCTCCCGGAGCGGATACCGGCCCACCAGTTCACCGAGCTCCCCGGTCAGGGCCTGGTGCTCGGCCAGCGCCAGCCGGGCCTCGGCCTGGTCCTCGCAGGCCGACAGGCGCTGTTCGCTTAGACGGGTGATCGCAGGCTGGAGGAAGGGCTGATCGTCGAAGTCGGCGAACGCCGCCCCCCGCCACAGCCCGAGCGCCTCGGTCAGCAGGGCCGCGCGTCCCCGCGGCTCCGGAGCCGTCCGGGCCCGTTCGACCAGCGTCTCGAACCGGCTGGCGTCCACCGCGTCGCCGGGGGCCTCCAGCGCGTATCCGGTCGCGAGCGACACCAGCAGGTTCTTGCCGCCGGGCTCGGCCTCTTCCAGCACCCGACGCAACCGGGAGATCTTGATCTGCAGCGCGCCCACCGGGTTGGCCGGAGGGGCGTCGCCCCACAGGTCGTGCACCAGCCGGTCGGTGGAGACTGGGCGCCCACCGTGGGCCAGCAGATCGGCCAGCAGAGCACGGATCTTCTGCTCGGGAATCCTGACCGGACGATGGTCCTCGGTCAGTACCGAGAGCGGGCCCAACACACCGAAACGCATGCGCAACGGTATCGCGTGCCGTCCGACAGGGGAGCGAATGCCGTCCGACAGTGCTCCGAAAGCGCTGCTGGGCAGAGTGGGAGGGGCATCGGGCAGCCGCGAATTCCCCGGCGTCTGCCTGGTGCCTCCACAAACTGCCGGGCCCCGCTCGGTCCCCTGACGGAGTAGACGGAAGGTTCAGTGATGGATACGAAAACGACCAGCGAGGCTCCCGCGAGGGCGGGGCGGCGGGAGTGGATCGGCCTGGGCGTTCTGGCCCTGCCCACGCTCCTGCTGTCCCTGGACGTCAGCGTGCTGAACCTGGCCCTCCCCCACCTGAGCGCGGACCTGGGCGCCAGCGCCACCCAGCAGCTCTGGATCATGGACATCTACGGCTTCATGATCGCCGGGTTCCTGATCACCTGGGGCAACCTCGGCGACCGCATCGGGCGGCGCAAGCTGCTGCTGTGCGGCGCCGCGGCCTTCGGCGTCGCATCGGCCCTCGCCGCCTACGCCGACAGCCCCACCACCCTGATCGCCGCCCGCGCGGTCCTCGGCATCTCGGGGGCGACGCTGATGCCGTCCCTGCTGGCGTTGATCGGCAACATGTTCCACGACCCCAAGCAGCGGGGCACGGCCATCGGCGTCTGGATGAGCTGCTTCATGGGCGGCATGGCGCTCGCCCCGGTCGCCGGTGGCACGCTGCTCGACCGCTTCTGGTGGGGTTCGGTGTTCCTGCTGGGCGTGCCGGTCATGGTGCTGCTGCTGATCCTCGGCCCGCTGCTGCTGCCCGAGCACCGCGACCCGACGGCGGGCAGGACCGACCTGCCGAGCGTCGTGCTCTCCCTCGCCATGATCCTGCCGGTCATCTACGCGGCCAAGAAGCTGGCCACCGACGGATTCGCGGCGACGACGCTGCTGCCCCTCCTCGCCGGGGTCGTCATCGGCGTCGTGTTCGTCCAGCGGCAGCGCAAGCTGGCCAGCCCGCTGCTGGACCTGCGGCTGTTCCGGAACCGCACGCTCAGCTCCGCCCTCGGCGTCGCCCTGCTGTGCTCCGCCACCATGGGCGGCGTGACGCTGCTCGTCTCCCTGTACCTCCAGCAGGTGGCGGGGCTCTCCCCGCTGGAGGCAGGGCTGTGGCTGGTGCCGTCCTTCGCCCTGGCGATCGTCGGCAACCTGGCCGCGCCCAACCTGGCGCGCCGCATCCGGCCGGCCTACGCCCTCGCCATCGGCCTGCTGGTGACGGCGGTCGGCCTGCTGCTGATCACCCAGGTCGACGACAAGGGCGGCATCGCCCTGGTGGTGACCGGATACGCCATCGCGTTCGCGGGCACCAGCCCGATGGGCGTGCTGAGCACCGAACTGGTCGTGGGCTCCGCACCTCCCGAGAAGACCGGCTCGGCCGCGGCGATGTCGGAGACGAACGGCGAGTTCGGCATCGCGATGGGCGTCGCCGTCCTGGGCAGCGTCGGCGCGGCCGTCTACGGAGGCCGGATGGACGACAACATGCCCGCCGGCGTTCCGGCGGGCACCGCCGACACCGCGCGCGACAGCCTCTCGGGCGCTTCGCAGGCCGCCGCCGATCTCCCCGGGGCCGTGGGGGAAGACCTGCTGTCCGTCGCCCGTGAGGCTTTCACCCGCGGGCTGCACATCGTCGCCGTCTCGGCCGCCGTCGCCATGGTCGCCTTCGCCGTGCTCTCCGTCGTGGTGCTGCGGCACGTACGCCCCAGCGCGGAGAGTGAACAGCAGCCCGACGGCACGGCCGACGAGACGGCTGGCAAGTCGGAGCCCAGCACGGTCGGAAGAGCCACTACGCAATCCTGACGATGTGCGGGTGCGGGCCCCGTTGCCATGCTCGAGGCGCTTCATCCGGATCTCTTCACCCGAGAAAAAAAGAGGACACGGTGCTGACGGCTCAGACGACGACGCGAGAACAACTGGTCCGCAACGCGACGGAGTCGGCCTCCACGCTGCGCGAGCACGCCGACTGGTCGGAGGAGAACCGGCGGATCCATGACAAGTTCATCCAGGTCCTGACCGACGCCGGCCTCTTTCCGCATGCGGGCGCCCGCTCAGTACGGCGGTCACCAGTCCGACACCCGCACCCTGTACGAGGTGGCGGTGGAGCTCGGCCGGGCCGACGGCTGCGCCGCCTGGACGGCGTCCGTGTACTGGATCTCGAGCTGGATGGCGGGGCTGTTCCCCGACGGGGCGCAGGCGGAGGTCTTCTCCACCCCCGACGTACGGATCTGCGGGACGCTGAGCCCGACGGCGACGGCCGCCCCGGCGGACGGCGGCATCGTGGTCGACGGGCGGTGGGGGTTCATCACCGGGGCCCTGCAAGCCCACTGGCAGCTCATCGTCGCGGTCCTGATCCGTGCGGACAGCGAGCCCATGCCCTTCATGGCGCTCGTGCCGATGGAGGACCTGACCGTCATCGACGACTGGTACACGGCGGGGCTGAAGGGCACGGGCAGCGTCACCACGGTCGCCGAGGGGGTGTTCGTCCCGGAGGAGCGGGTGCTGCCGCTGGGCGCGGTGTTCCAGGGCCAGTCCGCCTCCCAGGCCAACGCGGGCCAGTCGATCTACCGGGCTCCGCTGCTGCCGGTCGCCGCCGCTTCGTCGGTGGGCCCCGTCGTCGGGATGGCCAAGGGCGCCATGGACGCGTTCCTCCAGCGGCTGCCCGAGCGGAAGATCACCTACACCTCCTACGAGCGGCAGAGCGATGCCGCGCTGACGCACCTCCAGGTCGCGGACGCGGCGATCAGGATCGACGAGGCGGAGTTCCACGCCCACCGGCTCACCGCTCAGGTGGACGCCAAGGCGGCCGAGGGGGCCGAGTGGACGCTGCTGGAACGGGCCAGGGCACGCGCCGACATGGGCGCGGTGTGCCGGCGAAGGAGGCCGTGGACATCCTCAACACGGCCAGCGGGGCCTCGTCGATCCGCCGGGACGTCCCGATCCAGCGGTTCCAGCGCGACGTTCAGGCGGTCAACCTCCACGCCCTGATGCATCCGAACACCAACGCCGAGCTCTAACACGTACTCACGGCCATTGCCGTGAACATCGAACGCCTCGGCGGCCGGTCAGTGACCGAGGAAGCTTCTTCATTGAGACCGCCGACCGTCTTCCAGACCTTCCTGGACCAGAACGACATCCCCCGGTCGAAGTCCTGGCGGACTCCCGGTACCTGAGTCCGACCATCCAAGATCCCCGGCAGAGTCAAGGTGAGGCGACAGCAGGCTCGTCGGCGCTCCGACTTGATCTGCCGACTTGTTCGTAAGATCAAGTCGATATAATCCGCGTATGGCTCATGTTTCCGCGGCCGAGCGCCGACCCCAGCTCATCAAGGCGGCCATCGACCTCATGGCGAGGAAGGGCGCGGCCGCCGGAAGCACGCGTGCTATCGCTGCCGAGCTCGGCGTCGCGCAGGCCACGGTCCACTACATCTTCGGCACGAAGGAGGACCTGTACCGCGCGGTCATGGACCAGCTGACCGAGGACCTGATCGCGCAGGTCGAGCAGGCGGCTCCCGAGGACGCCGGTTTCGAGGAGACTATTGCTGCGCTGGCCGGCGCCCTGTGGCGCATGGTGAGCGAGGAGTCGACCAGCTACCACCTGCTGACGGAGCTGTCGTTGCTGGCGCTGAGTACCCCCAAGCTGAGTGTGGCCGGCCAGGCCCACTACCGCGGAGTCATCGAGGTGACGGCGCGGCTGATGGGCGAGGCGGCGACGCGCGCCGGACACGAGCTGTCCCAGCCCGCGGAGACGGTCGCTCGTTTCTTCCTCGCCGGCTTCGACGGGCTGACAGTACAGCACCTCTACGCACCGGACGCGGCCGCCGAAACCCTGGGTCTGAGGAGCCTGGTTTCCGCGACCACGGCTCTGGCCACGGGGCAGTTGGGCCTCGCGGAAGTACCGACGGACTGAATCGCCACAAACGGCCACGGCCACGGGCGCGCTATGCGTCCGTGGCCGTGGCCGTTTGGTTGAGCGGGGTGGGGCGGCTGTGGTCAGCCGGGCCAGACGTCCTCGACGTAGTGACCGGACTCGGTGAGGGAGGTCAGCCAGGCGGCAGCCTCCTTGTCGGATGTGCCTGTGTTCTCGCGGTAGATCGCCATGAACGCCTCCCGCACTGCGGGGGCCATGCGGCGGCCGTCGCCGCAGATGTAGACCCGGCCGCCGGCTTCCAGCGCGGCCCAGACCTCTTCGCTCTCGCGCGCGATGCGGTCCTGGACGAAGCGGGCGCCGCCCTCGGGCACGCGCGAGAAGGTGGGGCGCATGCTGACGGCTCCGGCCGCCTCAGCGGCTTCGAACTCCTCTCGGTGGAGGTAGTCGACGTCGGGGTGGTCGCAGCCGAAGTAACACAGCAGCATTCCGGTCGACCGGGTGTGCAGCCGGTCGAGGACCGCACCGCGGAAGGGCGCCAGCCCGGTGCCTGCGCTGACCAGGATGACCGGCGTGGACGGGTCCTTGGGAAGCTGGAAGGCCTCGCTGCACGGCAGCACCCGGGCCTGGAGGGTGTCACCGGCGGTCACGGTCTGGACGTGGTGCGAGGCGATGCCGTGGAAAGTGCCCTCGCCGCTTCGGTGGGGTGCGGCGAGCAGCGACACCATCAGGTCCACCTCGCTGGGAGAGGCCTCGGCGGACGAGGAGATCGAGTAGTGGCGCGGGCGCATGACCGGCAGCAGCTCCAGGAAGAGTTCGAAGGGCAGCTCGCAGGCGCGGTACCGCTCCAGCAGGTCCAGGATGCTGCGTCCGGCGGCCGTCACCTGCTCGTGGAAGGTCTCGGGGGCCGCCGCAGCGAGTTCGGCCAGGGGGCGCTTCTCGGGCGGGCAGGCGGTGTGCTCGGCGAGCACGGCGACCTGCTCCTGGGTGGCGGCGTCCTGCAACTCCACGAAGTCGGTCAGCAGCCGGCGCAGCGTCAGCGGGCGGTCGACGGGCAGGGTGTTGCGGCTGCGGCGGCGTGCCTGCAGTCGGACGGTACGGTCCAGGCCTAGACCGAACCGGTCGGCGACCCGCTGCACGAGGGCGTCCGGGTTGCTCGGGAGCACGGCCAGGTGGTCGCCGGTGCGGTAGGTGACGCCCTCGGGCAGCCGCAGCCTCAGGAAACGCTTGGAGCGGCCGAGCTGATGGTCCATGTCCACGAGCTCGTACGCGTCGAGCACCTCCATCGACTGTACGCCGTGCCGTGTCGCAAGTCCGTCGATGACCGACTCGGTGGTGTCCTGGAGTTCGTACAGGCCCTGGTCCTCCTCCGGCTCGGCGGCCGCCGCGGTTTGGGCCGCCGGGTCGCCGTACCGCTCCAGCAAGGCGGTCCACAGGTCGTCCGTCCACCGGTCCACCGCGCCCGCGAAATCACCGGAGGCATCGGCAACGCCGCGCTCCAGCAGTGACGTGGCGCCAGCCGCCGCCAGGCGCTCGTCGATGAGGGTGGGGATCCGCTGATAGGTGGCCGCCCAGTTGCGGTCGCCGGCACCGAGCACGGCGTACGGGACACCGTCGAGCGAGCCGGGCTCAAGTCCCTCCAGCGACGCGACGAACTCAGCGGCGTCGTCGGTGGGCTTGCCGTTGTAGGAGGCGGCCACGATCACCACCGGGCCCTGCGCGGCATTCAGCTTGCCGACGTGGCCGTTGAGGGGTGCCACGGACGGGGCGAACCCATGCTCGGCGCCGGCCGCCGCCAGATCGCGGGCGATGCCCGCACAGGTGCCCAGGTTGGAGCCGTGCAGAACGGTGAGCGCGGTGCCCGCGGCCCTTCGGGCCGCAGACCCGTCCTGGCCGGCGGGGGCGCTGCTCGTGGCGGCTACAGGCAGACGGCGCTCGCCGCCGGGTCGCCGGGCCAGCGTGAGGGCGAACTCGCCGGGCTTGATGGTGAGGGTTTGCTTGATCTTCAGCTGGTAGTCGGCGTGGTCGATCAGCCGGTAGCGGTGCACCAGCAGACCGAGCAGCATGGTGGCCTCGTGCAGGGCGAACTGGCGTCCGATACAGGCGCGTTCACCGTTGCCGAACGGCTTGTACAGGTGGACCGAGCGCTTCGCCTCCTGCTCGGGTGAGAAGCGCTCGGGGTCGAACAGCTCGACGTTCTCACCCCAGGCGGGGTCGCGGTGCAGGGCCGGGGCGTAGATCGTCAGCGCCTCGCCCTTGCGCACGGGGTACTTGCCGCCGATGACGGTGTCCTCAAGGGGCTCCACGCCAAAGCCGACCGCGGTCGGCCACAGCCTCAGGCTCTCGTTGAGCACCTGGCGGATGTAGGTGAGCTTGCCGATGTCGCCGTAGTCGGGTTCGGGGGTGTCCGTGTCCCCCCACAGGGCGTCCACCTCGGCCTGGGCCCGCGCGAGCACCTCTGGACGCTTGGTCAGGTAGTACAGGGCGAAGGACAGGGCGCCGCTGGTGGTCTCGTGCCCGGCAATGAGGAAGGTGATCACCTGGTTGCGGATGTTCGCGTCGTCCAGGAACTCGCCGGTCACCTCGTCCCGGGTGTGCAGCATCCGACCGAGCAGATCGTCCGTGCTCGTGTCGTCGGACGCCCTGCGCTGCCGGATGACATCGTCGACCAGGTCCGTCATCAGCTTGGTGTCCCGGCGGAACTGCTCGGCCTGCCTCCTCCTGAACACTTCCGTGCCCGGGAGGGACTGGAGCTTCTCCTGGGTGAAGACCAGCGCCCGTGACATCGCTTCGACGAAGGGGTGCAGCTTGTCACTGCGGAACGACTGGAAGTCGTAGCCGAAGCCGCACAGCCCGATGGTGTCGAACGTCAGCCGGGTCATGTCCTCGGGGACGTCCATTGCCTGCGCCCCGACGGCCTGGTCCCACTTCGCGATAAGGGATCGCGCGACCCGGAGCATGGTGCCGTGGTAGCTGCGCATCGCGCCGAGTGAGAACGCCGGCATGAGGATGTCGTGGGCCTTGCGCCAGTTCGGCTCGCCGTTGAAGGCGGTGAACAGGCCGTCCCCGGCGAACTTGCGGATCTCGACCAGGTCCGGAAGCACGTTCTTACGGAACCGGGACTCGTCCGACAGCTCCGTCACCAGATCCAGGCCGCCGACCATGACGATCTCGGTCCCGAAGGCGCGGACCCGGAACACCGGCCCCAACTCCTTGATCTCCTCCATCACGTGGGCGTGGAATTCGGCAGCGTTCTTGGGCCAGTTGAGCGCGTGGCCGATCAGGGGCAGCGCCTTGCGCTCGGGTATCGCCTGGGCCATGGCCACGGACGCGTGAGTCATCAGCGTGCCTTTCGTTCCGCATCATCAATCGCTTCTCGACCAAGATACAGACGAGTTTGTCACTCGACCAAGTCCATCGATTGTGTCGAGCGACATGACCACGCGATGGAACTATCGGCCGGCGGAAAACGTTGGCCGCCGTCGACTGACATCCAACTTTGTCTATCGACCTGGTCGCTCGACCAAGTCGCATGCGCGGCAGCTGGCCGGAGGGGTGTGCTCGAAGACGTCGGTCATGGGCACAGAGTGCCGAACGGACCGTGCTGTCAGCGAAGACACGGCTGTGCCCCGGGCCAGGGCACTGATCCGGGGCACAGGGGGTTGGGTGAAAAGCTGATCACCGGTAGTGACACAGGCCCAGCCGGTGGACACCGTACCGGGGCGCGGCTGCGCGGTTAGCGCGGCCTCGTTCGGTAAGGAGCGGCGGGCTGCCGCGAGGTTGAGGGCCCACCTAGTGTCCTGCGTTTCGTTTCACCGGCCGCTCGTCTTCCTCGGCCGGTGTGATCTTGAGGGTGTTCTCCAGGATCCACTGCTGTACAGGCACCAGCTGCTCCCACCCGAACCGCTGCGCGTTCACCCTCACGCACTGGTCGCCATTCGCCCAGGAGGTGCTATTTCGCCCTCCACTGCGCTAAACCCCGCCGCAGAGATTACTGTCACCCCCGCCGTCACGGAGGCCCCCTGCGGCACAAAAGAATCTGACACTGCATCAGAAATTCTCTTCCCTCGGATGTCCGGCTGCGGCATCCTGCGGCCCATGGAGACGGAGCTGAGCAAGAAACTGGGAGTCGAGCACGCCATCTTCGGCTTCACGCCGTTCCCCGCGGTGGCCGCGGCCATCACCCGGGCCGGCGGATTCGGCGTACTCGGCGCGGTCCGCTACACCGCCCCCGACGACCTCGCGCGCGACCTCGACTGGATGCAGGAGCACACCGACGGCAAGCCGTACGGTCTCGACGTCGTCATGCCCGCGAAAAAGGTGGAGGGAGTGACCGAGGCCGACGTCGAGGCGATGATCCCGGCCGGACACCGCCAGTTCGTCCAGGACACCCTCGCCAAGCACGGCGTACCGGAACTCCCCGAGGGCGAGACGTCTGGCTGGCGCATCACCGGCTGGATGGAGGAAGTAGCACGCAACCAGCTCGACGTCGCCTTCGACTACCCCATCAGGCTCCTCGCCAACGCCCTCGGGTCGCCGCCCGCCGACGTCGTTCGACGCGCCCACGACCGGGGCGTGCTCGTCGCCGCCCTCGCCGGGAGCGCCAAGCATGCCCGCCACCACGCCGACGCGGGCATCGACATCGTCGTCGCCCAGGGGTACGAGGCGGGCGGACACACCGGCGAGATCGCCTCCATGGTCCTGGTCCCGGACGTGGTCGACGCCGTCGGACCGCTTCCCGTGCTCGCCGCCGGCGGGATCGGCAGCGGCGAGCAGATCGCCGCCGGACTCGCCCTCGGCGCCCAGGGCGTCTGGCTCGGCTCCCTCTGGCTGACCACGGAAGAGGCCGACCTCCACTCCCGCGTGCTGACCCGCAAACTCCTTGCAGCGGGCTCCGGCGACACCGTCCGCTCCCGCGCGCTCACCGGCAAACCCGCACGCCAGCTCCGTACCGAATGGACCGACGCCTGGGACGACCCGGCAGGGCCCGGCCCCCTTCCCATGCCGCTCCAGGGGCTGCTGGTGGCCGAGGCCGTCTCACGCATCCAGAAGTACGAGACCGGCGCGCTGCTCGGCACCCCCGTCGGCCAGATCGTCGGCCGGATGAACAGCGAACGCAGCGTGCGGGCGGTTTTCGACGACCTGACCCGCGGCTTCGAGCGAGCCGTGGACCGGATCAACCGCATCGCCGGACGGAGCGCCTCATGACCCCACCCCCCAACGGCTTCTGGGCCCAGGCCGCCGCCGATCCCGCCCGTACGGTCCTGGTCGCACCCGACGGCGAGAGCTGGACGGCGGGCCGGCTGCACACCGCAGCCAACCGCCTCGTCCACGGACTGCGGGCGGCCGGGCTCCAACGGGGCGATGCCTTCGCGGTCGTCCTGCCCAATGGTGCCGAGTTCTTCACCGCCTACCTCGCAGCCACCCAGGCCGGCTTCTATCTCGTACCCGTCAACCACCACTTCGTCGGCCCCGAGATCGCCTGGATCGTCTCCGACTCCGGAGCCAAGGTGCTCATCGCCCACGAGCGCTTCGCCCAGGCGGCGACCGCGGCCGCGGACGAGGCGACGCTCCCGGCAAGCCACCGCTATGCCGTGGGAACGGTCGACGGCTTCCGCCCGTACGCCGAACTGCTCGAAGGACAGCCCGACGTACCGCCCGAGGCCCGCACCCTTGGCTGGGTCATGAACTACACCTCGGGCACCACCGGCCGCCCGCGCGGCATTCGCCGTCCGCTCTCCGGCCGGCTCCCCGAGGAGAGCCACCTCGGCGGATTCCTCGGCATCTTCGGCATCAAACCTTTCGACGGCAACGTCCATCTGGTCTGCTCGCCGCTCTACCACACGGCAGTCCTCCAGTTCGCAGGCGCGTCCCTGCACATCGGGCACCCGCTGGTCCTGATGGACAAGTGGACGCCCGAAGAGATGCTGCGGCTCATCGACACCCACCGCTGCACTCACACGCACATGGTCCCGACCCAGTTCCACCGCCTCCTCGCCCTCCCCGACGAGGTGAAGCGGGGATACGACGTCACAGCCATGCGCCACGCCATCCACGGTGCAGCACCCTGCCCCGACCACGTCAAACGGGCCATGATCGACTGGTGGGGGCGGTGTGTCGAGGAGTACTACGCGGCCAGCGAGGGCGGCGGCGCCTTCGCCACCGCGGAGGACTGGCTGAAGAAACCGGGCACGGTCGGCAGGGCCTGGCCGATCAGCGAACTCGCTGTCTTCGACGACGACGGCAACCGCCTGCCGCCCGGCGAGCTCGGCACCGTCTACATGAAGATGAACACCGGCGGCTTCAGCTACCACAAGGACGAGACCAAGACGAAGAAGAACCGCATCGGCGACTTCTTCACCGTCGGCGACCTCGGCATCCTCGACGAGGACGGCTGCCTCTTCCTCCGCGACCGCAAGATCGACATGATCATTTCCGGTGGTGTCAACATCTATCCCGCCGAGATCGAGGGTGCCCTCCTCAGGCACCCCGCGGTCGCCGACGTGGCCGTCTTCGGCATTCCGCATCCCGACTGGGGTGAGGAGGTCAAGGCGGTCGTCGAACCGGCCGGGACACACGAGGCGGGGGACACGCTGGCCGCCGAGCTACTGGGCCACTGCGAACACCATCTGGCCGGGTACAAGCGCCCAAGGAGTATCGACTTCATCGAGGAGATGCCCCGCGATCCCAACGGCAAGCTGTACAAGAGGCGGTTGCGCGACCCGTACTGGGAAGGGCACCAGCGAGCATTGTGAACCGCTGTCCGCCCGGGCCATGCAGGCGCGGCGCCGCGCCTGCACGGCCCGGCGCACGTCCGCCCAGGCACGCAGCGACTTCACCCGGTCGGCACCCTCGACCCCTGTCGACATCCCGGCCCCTTGACCGCCGGGTTCCGGCCGCACAGGATCACGCCATGACAGGTGTACGGAGCAGCACAGTCGATGGCGTCGTGGCCCGCAGCGCCCGGCGCACCCCCGCGAGCACCGCCCTGCGGTACGCGGAGAGGTCCTGGACCTACGCGGAACTCGACACGGCCGTCAGTACCGCGGCGGCGGTGCTCACCGGCGAGCACGAGCTGCACCCCGGCGACCGGGTCGCCTGCTACGCGCACAACTCCGACGCGTATCTGATCGGCTACCTCGCGTGTGCCCGTGCGGGCCTGGTCCATGTGCCGGTCAACCAGAACCTCACCGGCGAGGACCTCACGTACATCCTCGAACAGTCCGGCAGCGCCCTCGTCCTCACCGACCCGGACCTCGCCGACCGGATTCCGGCCGCGTTCTCCGTACGCGCGCTGCGGGACGCACCGGACTCCCTCCTGGACGCCACCGCCGCCCCGCGTCCCTTCACCCCGGAGCGCGAACCAGCCGCGGGGGACCTCGTCCAGCTGCTCTACACCTCGGGCACCACAGCACTGCCCAAGGGCGCGATGATGACCCACGGCGCGTTCGTCCACGAGTACCTCAGCGCGATCACGGCGCTCGATCTGCGCGCCACCGACCGGCCGGTGCACTCACTGCCGCTCTACCACTCCGCGCAGATGCATGTGTTCCTGCTGCCCTACCTCGCGGTCGGTGCAGTGAACATCATCCTCGACGCACCCGATGTGAGCCGGATCTTCGACCTCGTCGAGACGGGGCAGGCCGACAGCGTCTTCGCGCCGCCGACCGTCTGGATCGGCATCTCCCAGCACCCCGGATTCACCACCCGCGAACTCGGCGCACTGCGCAAGGCGTATTACGGCGCGTCGATCATGCCCGTACCCGTACTGGAACGGCTCTGCGACCGGCTACCCGCGTTGGCCTTCTACAACTGCTTCGGACAGAGCGAGATCGGCCCGCTCGCCACCGTCCTCGGACCGGACGAGCACGAGGGCCGGATGGACTCCTGCGGCAGGCCCGTCCTCTTCGTCGAGGCCCGGGTCGTGGACGAGCACGGCAAGGAGGTCCCCGACGGCACGGCCGGTGAAGTGGTCTACCGCTCGCCCCAGTTGTGCGACGGCTACTGGGACAAGCCCGAGGAGACCGCGGAAGCTTTCCGCGACGGCTGGTTCCACTCCGGCGACCTCGCCGTGCGCGACGCGGAGGGCTTCTTCACCGTCGTCGACCGGGTGAAGGACGTCATCAATTCCGGCGGCGTCCTCGTCGCCTCCCGCCAGGTCGAGGACGCCCTCTACACCCATCCCGCCGTTGCCGAGGTCGCGGTCGTCGGGCTGCCCGACGACCGCTGGATCGAGGCTGTCACCGCCGTGGTCGTGCTGCGCGGCGAAGCGACGCAGACCGAACTCATCGACCACGCCCGCGAGCGGCTCGCCCATTTCAAGGCCCCGAAGAAGGTCCTCTTCGTGGAGGAACTGCCGCGCAACGCAAGCGGCAAGATCCTCAAACGGGAGCTGCGCGACCGGTTCGCGTAGGGGGCTCGGTGAGTGTTGCGAGGGCGGCGTCCGGCGCCCCGGCTTCGGATTGTGCCGGGCCAGGTCCGAAAGAGGAGGCCTGCCTAGGGCGTTTTTCGAAAGTAGCGTCGTCCGCCCCCGGCCAGACGGGACTTTCGAAACACGCTAACGCCCGCGCTCGTCCACGATCCGCTTGAACTTGCCGACCGACCTCTCCAGCGTCTCGGGATCGACGATCTCCACCCCGACCGATACCCCGATCCCGTCCTTGACGGCCGCCGTGATCGATTCGGCGGCGGCCATCCGCTGCTCCGGTGTGGCCTCGGCCCGTGCCTCCGCCCGTACGGTCAGTGCGTCGAGGCGGCCCTCGCGGGTCAGTCGCAGCTGGAAGTGCGGCGCCACCCCCGGTGTGCGCAGCACGATCTCCTCGATCTGGGTCGGGAAGAGATTCACCCCGCGCAGGATCACCAGATCGTCACTGCGCCCCGTCACCTTCTTCATCCGCCGGAACACGCGTGCCGTGCCCGGCAGCAGCCGGGTCAGGTCCCTCGTCCGGTAGCGGATCACCGGCATGGCCTCCTTGGTGAGCGAGGTGAAGACCAGCTCGCCCTCCTCGCCGTCCGGCAGTACGTCACCGGTGAGCGGATCGACGACCTCCGGGTAGAAGTGGTCCTCCCAGATATGCAGGCCGTCCTTGGTCTCCACGCACTCCTGCGCGACTCCGGGTCCCATCACCTCCGAAAGGCCGTAGATGTCGACCGCGTCGATCGCGAACCGCTCCTCGATCTCGCGCCGCATCTCCTCCGTCCACGGCTCGGCACCGAAGATCCCGACCCTCAGGGAAGTCGTCCGCGGGTCGACATCCTGCCGCTCGAACTCGTCGAGGAGCGTCAGCATGTACGACGGCGTCACCATGATGATCTCGGGCCGGAAGTCCTGGATCAGCTGGACCTGACGGGTCGTCATGCCACCGGAGGCCGGGATGACCGTACAGCCGAGCCGTTCCGCCCCGAAGTGTGCTCCCAGCCCACCGGTGAACAGCCCGTATCCGTACGCCACATGGACCTTCTGCCCCGGGCGGCCGCCGGCGGCCCGGATCGAGCGGGCGACCACGTCCGCCCAGGTGTCCAGGTCCCGTTCGGTGTAACCGACCACGGTCGGACGGCCCGTCGTCCCGCTGGACGCGTGAATCCTCCGTACGCGGTCCTCGGGCACAGCGAACATACCGAACGGGTAGTTGTCCCGCAGATCCGCCTTGGTCGTGAAGGGGAAGCGGGCGAGATCGGCGAGCGTACGGCAGTCGTTCGGGTGCAGCCCGGCCTTGTCGAACGCGGACCGGTAGTGGCCGACGTTCTCGTACGCGTGGTGCAGCGTGGCCCGCAACCGCTCCAGTTGGAGTGCCGCCAGCTCGTCCCGGCCCAGTCGTTCCGCCGCGTCCAGCAGAGCCGTCATCCGGATCTCCCTCTTCACTGCAGTCGACCGATCGTTCGGTCGATCTTTTGGTAGCAGTAATTCAGGTTGCTCCGCCGCATGGCAAGAGGGGCGACACAGCTCATCTCTTCCCGCAGCGTGCAGGCCGGTGGCACCCGGCTCGCCTACCGGGTGTGGGGGGATCCGTCGGCACCGCCCGTCGTGCTCGTACACGGTCGTAGCGGCGACAGCAGGACCTGGACCGAGATCACCGAACGCCCGCCGACGATCGGCGGCGGCCCCGCCAGCCAGATCTCCCAGGAAAGGCTGGTCTGGATGGCGGGGCGGATACCCGGTGGCCATTTCGTCACCATCGAGGCCGGACACCTCGTCCACACCGAGCGGCCGGACGAATTCCTCGCGGAGCTGAGGTCGTTCGGTCTGGTCTGAGCCTTCCCCCGGGCGCCCCGCCGGCAGGGTCAGGGCCGGTGCAGCAGGGAGGTCAGGACCTCCTGAAGGGTGGCCTCGGCGTCGGCCACGGAACCCGTTGAACGCCAGGCCACGAATCCGTCGGGGCGCACCAGCACGGCGCCTTCGGGCGTCGTGCCGTGGATCTCGGCCCAGTCGGCGCCGTTCTCCGGTTCCAGATCGGCGCCCGGGCCGATGCCGTAGGCCGGGAGCCGTACCGAGAGCCGCTCGGCCACCTGTGCCGCGGCCCGCCGCCACACCGTGTCCTCACCGTCGGTGAGCAGCACGAAGGTGTGCTCGTACAGATCCAGAGTGGACTTGCGATCACCGGCCTGACGGACCCACATATGCGGCGCCCGGCTGCCGGGCTGACCGTTGAGCTGCATGCCCTGCGGCACCACCGGCTGCTGCGGATCGGCACCCAGCACGGCGCCGCGGACATATTGGTAGCCCAGTGCCACGGTGAGCATGCCGCCCTGCTTCCTGCCGCCCACGCCCGGCGCCGCCGCGTATCCTGGGTGACTGTGCTCGCTGGAGCGCGCCGAGGCCCGCGCGCTCGTCGCCTGCGCCACCGGCAGTCGCTCCGGCTCGTAGGTGTCCAGCAGACCCGGGCCCGCCTCGCCCTTCAGTACGGCGGCGAGCTTCCAGGCCAGGTTGTGCGCATCCTGAATACCGGTGTTGGAGCCGAACGCCCCGGTGGGGGACATCTCATGGGCCGAGTCCCCGGCGAGGAAAACCCTGCCGGAGGCGTACCGCTCCGCGACCCGCTCCGCGGCGTGCCACGGGGCCTTGCCGGTGATCTCGATGTCGATGTCCGGAGCGCCGACCGCCGTGCGGATGTGCTCGGCACATCGCTCGTCGGTGAAGTCCTCGAGAGTTTCGCCGAGTTGAGGCTGCCACGGCGCGTGGAACACCCACTCCTTCTTGTTGTCCACCGGCAACAGGGCCCCGTCCGCTGCGGGGTTGGTCAGATAGCAGACGATGAAGCGCCGGTCGCCCACTACATCGGCGAGCTGCCGGGAGCGGAAGGTGATGCTGACGTTGTGGAAGAGATCGCCGGGACCGGTCCGGTCGATGCGCAGATGCTCGCGGATGGGGCTACGCGGCCCGTCGGCCGCGATGAGGTAGTCCGCGCGCACACTGATGTGCTCTCCGGTCTCGCGGTTCTTGAGTTCCGCTTCCACTCCCGAACCGTCCTGGTCGAAGCTCTGCATTTCGGTTGAGAATCGCAGGTCACCGCCCTGCTCGCGGGCCAGTTTCACCAACACGGGTTCCAGATCGTTCTGGCTGCACAGGCACCAGCCGGTCGGGCTGAAGCGGGCAAGTCCGCCACCCGGGTCAATCTCCTTGAACAGCCATTCCTGGTCGTCCCCAGTGAGCGAGCCGGCTTGCAGAATGCCGTGGTTGTCGGCGAGGACCGAGGCCGCCTCCCGGATGCCCGGCTCGGCACCCGCCGTGCGGAACACCTCCATCGTCCGCACGTTGTTGCCGCGTCCGCGAGGGTGTGTCGAGGTAGCTCGGTGCTTCTCGACCAGCAGATGCTCGATGCCGAGCCGGCCGAGGAAGAGTGAGGCGGACAGGCCCACCAGGGAGCCGCCCACAATGAGGACCGGTACGCGAATGTCGACGTTCTCGTTCATCAGTTGCTCCAGCTCGGACGCCGTTCAGATGCATTGTTCAATGCCCTTGTCTCGGCGGTTCGGACGGCCGCTCACCTGAACGGTTCATAAATCTCGCGCCACCCGGACCAGCGTTTCACGATCGGTCACGGAGACGATGCCCGCAGTCACGGGGATGAACCGATCACATCAGCCCGGAGAGTCCCCGCTTCGAATCCACACGCCAACCGACGGTTGACGGCATGCCATCCGGCCTGACCACGACACCGTCTCGAAGGAGATCGAAAGATGACCGCCACCCTCTCGGAACGGATCTCCCAGTCCGCCTTCGACGGTTCCAGGCTGCGTGTCGTGCTGCTGCTGGACCTCTACGACGGGGCCCAGCAGCAGTTCCTGGAGGCGTATGAGCACCTGTGCAATCAGGTGGCATCCGTCCCCGGACACGTCAGCGACCAGCTGTGCCAGTCGATCGAGAACCCTTCACAGTGGCTGATCACCAGCGAATGGGAGAGCGCACCGCCGTTCCTCGCCTGGGTGAACAGCGAGGAGCACGTCCAGACCGTTCAGCCGCTGCACAACTGCGTACGCGACACCCGTTCGCTGCGTTACAGCATCCTGCGGGAGACCGGTAAGGCGTTCGATCTGGCTCCTCAGGCGGCCAAGGGCCGGCTGCAGGCGTCACCCCGGCTCGGCGACGGAGTGGTGCGCCACGCACTCACCTTCACGGTCAAGCCGGGGACGGAGGACATCGTGGCGAAGATCCTGGCCGATTACGACTCACCGAGCGCTCGTGTCGACGAAGTTACCCAACTGCGCCGTACGTCGCTCTTCATGCACGGAAACCGAGTCGTGCGGGCGATCGAGGTCGAGGGCGACCTCCTCGCGGCCCTGCGGCACGTCTCCCGGCAGCCCGAGGTCAGGGCCGTCGAAGAGGCCATCAACCCCTATCTGGAACAGGACCGGGACCTCAGCAACCCGGACTCCGCCCGGATGTTCTTCACCCGGGCGGCGCTCCCGATCGTCCACCACGTCACCGCGGGCCGGCACAAGGCTGAGGACGTCCGCCGGCACGCACTCTGCTACCAGGCCAAGGAGGGCTGTGGCATGGCACTCGCCCGGCTGCTCGCCGGCCACGACGAAGAGGCGGCCGACGACCCGGCGAGCATCATCGCCAGCAGCACCATCTTCCAGCGTGACGACGTCGTCGTCCGCCTCCTCGAAGCGGTCGGACCGATCGACGCGCAGCCGGCCCAGGTAGTCGGCATCGACGGACCCGGCAAGGTGGCCAGGCTCGGACGTCTCCTCGACGCGGACGCGACCGCCGTCCCCACGACCGAGCAGGGGATCTCGCACTTCCTGACGGAGTCCGAGATGACCCTGGTCACAGATCGGCGGGCCATGGAGTCCTGAACCGCGCATCCGCACCCTGGGGGGTTCTCGCTCAACCCGTCAACACAACGCGCAATGCGCCAGGAGGAAAGCAGTCATGACCATGCACCGGCCACGCATCGTGGACCTCAGCGAGACGCAGCCCAACCGCAGGCGCGGAGGCGACCTTCGAGCCATGCTCACGCCGACGGCGGTGGGAGCAACCAGCGGTTTCATGGGGCTGGCCATCGTTCAGCCCGGCGACCGCATCGGCGAGCATTATCACCCGTACTCCGAGGAGTTCGTGTACGTCGTGAACGGTCTCCTGGAGGTGGATCTGGACGGTGAACCGCACCAGATGCGGCCCGACCAGGGCCTGCTGATCCCTCCCCATGTACGCCACCGATTCCGAAATGTGGGCGATGTCGAGGCACGCATGGTCTTCCACCTCGGCCCCCTCGCCCCGCGCCCGGAACTCGGCCACGTCGACACCGAGCACACGGAGTCCGCCGAGCGCGTCGCGCCGCCGGAACGAACCGAGGCCGCCTCATGACCCGCCGCGTCGGAGTCACCGGTGTCGGCGTCGTGGCCCCCGGGGGCATCGGCGCGCCGGCCTTCTGGGACCTCCTCGCGAACGGACGCACCGCGACCCGGGGCATCACGCTCTTCGACCCGGCCGGCTTCCGCTCCCGTATCGCCGCCGAGTGCGACTTCGACCCGGCGGCGCACGGACTGGACGCGGACCAGGTCGCCAGATCGGACCGGTACGTCCAGTTCGCGATGGTTGCCGCCAGGGAGGCCCTCGGCGACGCGGGGCTCGATCTGGAGAAGGTGGACCCCTGGCGGATGGGTGTGTCGCTGGGCACCGCTGTCGGCGGCACCACCCGACTGGAGCACGACTACGTCGCCGTCAGCAACAGCGGCGCCCGCTGGGACGTCGACCACCGGCCGGCCGGTCCCCATCTGGAGCGGGCGTTCTCACCCAGCACCCTCGCCTCGGCGGTGGCCGAACAGGTCGGCGCACACGGCCCGGTGCAGACCGTCTCCACGGGCTGCACCTCCGGTCTCGACGCAATCGGGTACGCCTTTCACTCCATCGAGGAGGGCCGCGTCGACGTCTGCATCGCCGGAGCGTCCGACTCACCGATCACCCCGATCACGGTGGCGTGCTTCGACGCGATCAAGGCCACCTCGGCGAACAACGACGACCCCGAGCACGCCTCCCGGCCGTTCGACTCCCGCCGCGACGGCTTCGTCATGGGAGAGGGCGGAGCGGTGCTCGTACTGGAGGAGTTGGAGCACGCCCGGGCCCGCGGCGCGACCGTGTACTGCGAGATCGCGGGCTACGCCACCTTCGGCAACGCCTACCACATGACCGGGCTGACCCCCGAAGGGCTGGAGATGGCCGAGGCGATCAACCGGGCCCTCGACCACGCCCACATGGACGGCTCGCGGATCGACTACGTCAACGCACACGGCTCGGGCACCAAGCAGAACGACCGGCACGAGACGGCCGCCGTGAAGCGGGCACTCGGCGCGCACGCCTACGACGTACCGATGAGCTCGATCAAGTCCATGGTCGGCCACTCGCTGGGGGCAATCGGGGCCATTGAGATTGCCGCCTGCGTACTCGCCCTGGTGCACCAGACGGTGCCGCCGACGGCGAACTACGAGAGTCCGGACCCGGAGTGCGACCTCGACTACGTGCCCCGCACCGCACGTCCCCTGAAGCTGCGCAGCGTCCTTTCGGTCGGCAGCGGGTTCGGCGGCTTCCAGTCCGCGGTGGCCCTGACGAGAACAGGTGGGAGGACACCATGAGAACCCGTAAAGCGCGGCGCACCGTCGTCACCGGTATCGGTGTCGTCGCCCCCAACGGCACCAACACCGAGGCCTTCTGGAAGAGGACGCACGAAGGGATCAGCGTCCTCGACCGGGTCACCCGCGAGGGGTGCGAGCAGCTTCCGCTGCGGGTCGCGGGCGAGGTGCGGGGCTTCGAGGCGGTGGAGCTGATCGAAGAGCGCTTCATCGTCCAGACCGACCGGTTCACGCACTTCGCGATGGCTGCCGCGGACATCGCGCTGGACGACGCCCGACTGGGCCGCGCCGACTACGAGAATTCGCCGTTCGACGTCGGCGTGGTGACCGCTGCCGGGTCCGGGGGCGGCGAATTCGGTCAGCGCGAGCTCCAACGGCTGTGGGGACAGGGATCCACCTACGTGGGTCCCTACCAGTCCATCGCTTGGTTCTATGCCGCCAGCACCGGCCAGATCTCGATCCGTGGCGGCTTCAAGGGGCCGTGCGCGGTCGTGGCCAGCGACGAGGCGGGCGGTCTGGACGCGCTGGCGCATGCCGCCCGTTCGATCCGCCGCGGTACTGAAGCGGTGGTGGTCGGTGCGGCCGAGGCACCGCTGGCGCCCTACTCGGTCGTCTGCCAGCTCGGGTACGAGGACCTGAGCACCAGCGACGACCCCGCCCGCGCCTACCGGCCGTTCACCTCGGACGCCTGCGGCTTCGTGCCGGCCGAGGGCGGCGCGATGCTGGTCGTCGAGGAGGAGCAGTCGGCCCGTCGGCGCGGGGCCCGTGTCCGGGCCGAAATCACCGGGCACGCTGCCACGTTCACCGGAGCGTTCCGCTGGGAGGAGTCCCGGGAGGGCCTCGCCCAGGCGGTCATCGGCGCCCTGCGGGAGGCCGACTGCGCGCCGGACGAGATCGACGTCGTTTTCGCGGACGCACTCGGCGTACCGGCAGCCGACCGCGCCGAGGCGCTCGCGATCGCGGACGCACTCGGCGCGCACGGCCGGCGGGTACCGGTGACGGCGCCCAAGACCGGCATTGGGCGCGCCTACTGCGGTGCGCCGGTGCTGGATGCGGCCGCCGCCGTGCTCTCCATGGAGAACGCGCTGATCCCGCCCACCCCGAACGTCTACGACGTGTGCCACGACCTTGATGTGGTCACCGGCCAGGCGCGCCCCGCGGAACTGCGGACGGCGCTCGTGCTCAGCCGCGGGCTCATGGGCTCGAACGCGGCGATGGTGCTGCGGCGCCCCAACGACATCCAAGTGTGATTAAGGAGAAGTCCTCATGACCGATCGACTGACCTACACGGAACTCGCCGTCCTCATGAAGAAGGGCGCCGGGCTCACCGTCGACCCGCGGGACATGGAGAAGCGCCCCGGGTCCGCCTTCGACGAGTTCGGCCTCGACTCGCTCGGCCTCCTCGGCATCGTGGGCGTGCTGGAGAACCGGCATGGCAGGGCGCTGCCGGCCGATGCCGACCGCTGCAAGACCCCCGAGGAATTCCTCGACCTCGTCAACAACACCCTCATGACTGGAGCCTGAAGTGTCCGGACACACCGAGAACGAGATCACCATCGCCGCCCCCTTGGACCTCGTCTGGGACGTGACGAATGATCTGGAGAACTGGCCGCGGCTGTTCAGCGAGTATGCCGCGGTCGAAGTCATCGAACGGGACGGCGACAGCACGACGTTCCGTCTGACCATGCACCCCGACGAGAACGACAAGGTGTGGAGCTGGGTCTCCGAGCGCACCGTCGACCGCGCCGGACGTACGGTCCGCGCCCGCCGTGTCGAGCCGGGCCCGTTCCAGCACATGAACATCCGGTGGGAGTACTCGGAAGTCCCCGGCGGTACGAAGATGCGCTGGGCCCAGGACTTCGCGATGCGGCCCGACGCACCCGTCGACGACGCGTGGATGACCGACAACATCAACCGCAACTCCAAGGTCCAGATGGAGCTCATCCGGGACAAGATCGAGCAGCGCGCCCGGGAGCGCCGCACCGCCTCGGTCACTGCACGCTGATCTGCCGTCCGCCCACGACTCGCCGCCCGGCCGCCCGGCCGGGCGGCCGGGACCAGAAAGGCATCCCACGATGCACCACGCTCTGATCGTCGCCCGGATGGCACCGGATTCGGCGCCGGACATCGCCGAGCTGTTCGCCGCCTCCGACAGCAGCGAACTGCCGCACCTCGTCGGAGTCACCAGGCGCAAGCTCTTCCAGTTCGGTGACGTATACCTGCACCTGATCGAATCGGAACGCCCGCCGGGCCCCGAGATCGCCAAGGTGACGGAGCACCCGGCGTTCAAGGACATCAGTGACAAGCTCACCGCCTATGTGAGCGCGTACGACCCGCAGACCTGGCGCAGCCCCAAGGACGCCATGGCCCATGAGTTCTACCGGTGGGAGCGCGGCAGCTGCAACGCTTGAGAACATAGGAAATCGCCCCGGGTCCGGCCCGCCGGACCCGGGGCGATTTCCTGTGCGGGGTAGGAGATCAGTCGGGCACCACGCATTCGAACGCGTGGAGGTAGGCGTTGACCGGGACGACCTCGCCGATCAGCAGCCCGGCATCCGAGATCCGGCTGACCAGGCTTTCCCTGGTGTGCTTCGCACCGCCGACATTGAGGAGCAGCAGCAGGTCCATCGCGGTGGTGAACCGCATCGACGGGGTGTCGTCGACGAGGTTCTCGATGACGACGACCCTGGCTCCGGGGCGGGCTGCCGCGACGATGTTGCGCAACGTCCTGCGCGTGCTGTCGTCGTCCCACTCCAGGATGTTCTTGATGATGTAGAGATCGGCCTCGACGGGGATGTCCTCGCGGCAGTCCCCTGCCACGATACGAGTCCGGTCGACGAGCGGCCCCGCGTCCCGAAGCCGGGCGTCGGCCCGCGCCACCACACCCGGCAGGTCCATCAGGGTGCCGCGGAGCGATGGGTGCTTCTCCAGCAGACTTGCCAGTACGTGCCCCTGGCCGCCGCCGATGTCCGCTACCGCGGACACGCCGGTGAGGTCAAGGAGTTCGGCGACGTCCAGCGCGGACTGGATGCTCGAGGTGGTCATGGCCCGGTTGAATATCTGGGCCGACTCGTGGGCGTCCTGGTGGAGGTAGTCGAAGAACCCCTTGCCGTGCACGTCCGCGAAGACGCTCTTTCCGGTACGCACCGCGTCGTCGAGGTGCGGCCAGATCTCCCAGGTCCAGGGCTCGGTGCACCACAGCGAGATATCGCGCAGGCTGTTCGGGTCGTCCTTGCGCAGCAGGCGGGACATCTCGGTGTGGGCGAAGCACCCGTCCGGGGTCTCAGTGAAGATCCCGTAGCAGGACAGGGCGCGCAGCAGTCGGCGCAGGGGCACCGGCTCGGTCTTCACCAGCGTCGCGAGCTCCTGCGCGGTCGCCGGTGTCTCGCCCAGCGCGTCGGGGACGCCCAGCCGGGCCGCGGCGCGTATGGCGGCTGCGCGGGCCGCTCCGAAGACGATCTCGCGCAGTTGCATCGCCGGCTGAGGTGTCGTGACGGGGTGCGGGAGGGGTGCGTGTACGGGGGTGGGTGTGGGACTCACAGTAGTCATGCTGTTTCGCTTCTCCTCGTGCGGGGATGCACCGGTCAGCACATCCCGGTCGGTGTGGACTTCGTGCAGACGTTGGCGACGAAGGTGTTGCCCTTACCGGTGTCGCCATTGGCCAGGTCGGCCGGCTTGTTGCCGAGCGCGACATTGCCGCTGATGGTGTGGCCGATGTTCTTCGTGCCCACGACGCTCTTGAACAGCACGACGCCGCCGGAGAACGGCGAGGAGCCCACGTTGTTGCTGATCGTGTTCCAGCGCACCTTGGTGTCCGCGGCGCCGGTGAGTACGATGCCGGAACCCTGGATGGCGGGCAGCCGTTTGGTCTTGGGGCAGTACTTGTTGTTGTCGTTGATCTGGTTGGCCTGGACCGTCATGGCTCCGGCCTGCGGCTTGCCCTCGTCGCCCACGACGAACACACCGTTGCAGTTGCCGGCGAAGGTGTTGTTGTGGACCGACAGGTTTCTGACGCGTCTGGCGGTGAAACCGATCCGGTTGTCCGTCAGCGTGTTGTCCTGGAGCTCGGTGCCGCGGGTGTCGGTGGCGCCGCCCTCTTCGTCGACGGTGTTCGCGACGAAGATGCCCGCGTCGCCGTTGGCGCGGGCGGTGTTGCCCGTGAACCGGCCGCGGGTGGAGCGCTCCTGGGCGATGCCCCAGACGCCGTTGTGCTCGGAGGCCACCCGCCGGACGGTCAGCCGGTCGGTCCAGGAGGCCCAGATGCCGTTCTTCTTGAATCCGGAGACGTTGAGCGAGTCGATGCTCACGCCGTCGACGGTCCGGCCCTTTTTGCCCAGGACGCAGATTCCGTTGCCGGCCTTCGCGCAGGCGTCGGTGGACTGCGTGTTCGTCGCCGGGGGCTTGATGACGGTCCGGCCGGCGAGGCCGCGCAGGGTCAGGTTCGGCTTGTCGATCAGGACGCTCTCCCGGTAGGTGCCGGGCAGGACGACGACCGTTTCGCCCGGCTTGGCGGCGTTCACCGCCTTCTGGATCGACTCGCCGGGGTGCACCACCCGCGGGCTCGCGGCGGTGGCGATGGCGGTGTCGGAGGTGGAGGTGGACTCAATGACCGCCGCCGCACCGATTCCTGCGGCCGAGACGACCGCGACCGCGACAAGGCTCGTGATGTGTCGTTTCCTCATGAGCCGAAGTTATGGGCGATTTCCCCCTATTGCCACATAGGGTGAGCGTATGGGTGCAGAGCGCGTCCGAATGGCTTACGCCGGGCCCGCCGCCCGCCCGCCGCCCGCCCGCCGCCGGCCGCCCGCCGCCGGCCGCCCGCCGCCGGCCGCCCGCCGCCGGCCGCCCGCCGCCCGCCGCCGGCCGCCCGCCGCCGGCCGCCCGCCCGCCGCCTGCCGCCCGGAGCGGACACGCGACGGCGTGCTCGGTGATCCGGGCCGGAGCCCGTGCAGGTGTCCCTCGGGTGAACCGGGCCAGGCGCCATCCGGGTGACATTCGGTCCTCGGTTCGCGGTCTCAATCCTCGGGTCCGCGCCGGGGCGCGACGACCGATCGCGCCCACCGGTAGTCGGCCTTGCCGCTCGGCGAGCGCTGGATCTGCGGGGTGATCACCAGCCGGCGGGGGATCTTGTAGCCGGCCAGTCGGGTCCTGCAGTGTGCCTGGACGTCGTCGAGCGACGGCTCTGCCGCCCCTTCGCGCAGCTGCACCACCGCCGCGACATGGTTTCCCCACCGCTCGTCGGGCACACCGGCGACCAGCGCGTCGTACACGTCCGGATGGGCCTTCAGCGCCTGCTCGACCTCCTCGGGATACACCTTCTCGCCCCCAGTGTTGATGCACTGCGAACCACGGCCGAGGACCGTGACGATGCCGTCCGCGTCGACGGTCGCCATGTCACCGAGCAGAACCCAGCGCTCGTTGCCCCTGCGGAAGAACGTCTCCGCGGTCTTCTGCGGGTCGTTGTAGTACCCGAGTGGCACATGGCCGCGCTGGGCGATCCGCCCCGGCTCGCCCGGAGCCACCGGCTTGTACGTCGCCGGATCGACCACCGCTGTACGGGAGTTGACCTGGAGGCGGAACCCCTTTTCCGGGCCCGAGTCGGCCGTCGCAGTACCGTTGAAGCCGGACTCCGACGACCCGAAGTTGTTGAGCAGCATCACTGTCGGCACCAGCGCCTGGAACTCCGCACGCACCGATTCCGACATGATCGCGCCCGAGCTGGATACGGAGAACATCGACGAACAGTCGGTCCCCTTCAGTGGACCCTTCAGTGCGTCGATCAACGGCCGCAGCATCGCATCGCCCACCAGGGACACGCTGGTGACCTTCTCCTTCTCGATCGTACGGAGGACCTCCTGGGGCACGAACTTGCGGTGGATCACGACCCGCTGCCCGAAGTTGAAACCGATGAACGCGGTGAGCGTCGAGGTGCCGTGCATCAGTGGGGGAGTGGGGAAGAAGGTGATCCCGTCACCGCCCGCGGCCACCCGCTCGGCCAGCTCTTGCGGGGTCTTCACCGGCTCGCCGGTCGGCGCGCCGCCGCCGAGGCCGGAGAAGAAGAGGTCCTCCTGGCGCCACATCACTCCCTTGGGCATTCCGGTCGTGCCGCCGGTGTAGATGATGAACTGGTCGTCGGATGACCGCGGCGGGAAGCCGCGCTCCGGGCTCCCGGCCGCCTCGGCGTCCGTGAACGCCACGGCTTTTGGGCTGCGGACACCCGCCGCCGGTGCCCCCACCCGGATCAGGTGATGGAGGGTCGGGGCCTGCGGTGCGGCGGCCGAGACCCGTTCGTCGAACTCGGCATCGAAGACCAGGGCCGCCAGATCCGCATCACGGTAGAGGTACGCCAACTCATCTTCCACGTAGCGGTAGTTGACATTGACTGGGACGATGCGTGCCTTGAGGCAGGCCAGCACCGTCTGGAGGTATTCGACCCCGTTGTAGAGGTGCACCCCCAGATGCTCGCCGGGGCTGATACCCGCCTCGATCAGATGGTGGGCGATGCGATTGGCAGCCGCGTCCAGCTCCGCGTAGGTCAGCCGGCGCTCCGCACCCGTACCGGGATGATCGAGGTAGACGAGCGCCTCGCGTTCCGGGACCGCGTCGACGACAGACTCGAACAGGTCGGCAAGGTTGTACTCCACCGTTCCTCCTGACCCCGGATGCAGACTGGCTCGGCGGTCATTAGAGCGCCGGGAGGCACAAGTGGGAAGGGGTGCTGTCGAAGAAATCTGACTGACTGTCAGAAAACTATTGAACTGGACCCGCGCCTGCTGCAACCTGTTCTCTTCCGAAACACGCCCTGGGTCTTGAGACAGGAGACAGGCAATGGGTGGTACGGAACACCTCACCGTGCAGCGCGAGGGCGCCACGCTGGTGCTCACCTTGAACAGACCGGAGGCGAAGAACGCCCTCTCGCTGCCGATGCTGGTAGGGCTGTACGACGGCTGGCTTGCGGCGGACGAGGACGACACCGTTCGCTCCGTCGTCCTCACCGGCGCGGGCGGCTGCTTCTGCGCCGGCATGGACCTCAAAGCCCTGGCGGGCAAGGGGATGGAGGGCGAGCAGTACCGCGACCGGATGGCCGCCGACCCCGATCTGCACTGGAAGGCGATGCTGCGCCACCACCGCCCCCGTAAACCGGTCATCGCCGCCGTCGAGGGCCACTGCGTGGCCGGCGGCACGGAGATCCTGCAGGGCACCGACATCCGAATCGCCGGGGCCAGTGCCACCTTCGGGCTCTTCGAGGTCAAGCGGGGGCTCTTCCCCATCGGAGGGTCGACGGTTCGGCTGCCGCGCCAGATCGCCCGCACCCACGCGCTCGAAATGCTCCTCACCGGACGCCCGTACAGCGCCGAGGAGGCAGCCGGCATTGGGCTGATAGGCAGGGTCGTCCCCGACGGCACCGCGCTGGAACAGGCCCTCGCCGTCGCCGGGCAGATCAACGCCTGCGGGCCGCTCGCCGTCGAAGCCGTCAAGGCATCCGTGTACGAGACCGCCGAACTGACCGAGACCGAGGGACTTGCCGCGGAGCTGAAACGCGGATGGCCGGTCTTCGCCACCGACGACGCCAAGGAAGGCGCGCGCGCCTTCGCCGAGAAGCGCCCGCCCGTCTACCGGCGTGCCTGAGCCAAGGAGGCCAACCGTGCCCGACATCCTCAGCGCACCGCTGGTGCTCGAATTCCCCTTCACCCGCTCCCTCGGACCGGTGCAGAGCGCCTTCCTCACCGGACTGCGCGAACGCACCGTCCTCGGCGTGCGGACCAGTGAGGGAAAGGTCCTGGTCCCACCAGTCGAGTACGACCCCGTGACCGCGGAGGAGATCCGTGAGCTGACCGAGGTCGCCGCCACCGGCACCGTCACCACCTGGGCCTGGAACCCGGACCCGCGCCCCGGCCAGCCCCTCGACACCCCCTTCGCCTGGGTCCTGGTCCGGCTCGACGGCGCCGACACGGCCCTGCTGCACGTCCTTGCCGCGCCCGGCCCGGAAGCCGTCCGCACCGGCATGCGGGTACGGATCTGCTGGGCCCCAGAGCGGACCGGCGCCATCACGGACATCGCCTGCTTCGAGCCGTACGACGGACCGGCCGGTCAACCTGCCCCGCACGGCGATGAGTTCACCGAACCTGTTCGCGGCATCGTCACCCCCGCCCGCCTCGACTACCGGTACACCCCCGGCCGCGCCCAGAGCGCGTACATCGGCGCACTGTCCGAGCGGCGCGTCGTCGGCGAGCGCTGCCCTTCCTGCACGAAGGTGTACGTACCGCCACGCGGAGCCTGCCCCACCTGCGGTGTCGCCACCACGGAACAGGTCGAGGTCGGCCCGCGAGGCACGGTCACCACATTCTGCGTCGTCAACATCAAGGCGAAGAACCTCGACATCGAGGTCCCCTACGTCTACGCACACATCGCCCTCGACGGTGCCGACCTCGCACTGCACGCACGGATCGGCGGAATCCCGTACGACCAGGTGCGCATGGGCCTGCGGGTCGAACCGGTCTGGACCGAGGGCGGACGCCACCCCGATCACTACCGGCCGACCGGGGAGCCGGACGCCGACTACGACGCGTACAAGGAGCTGCTGTAGATGCGAGACGTAGCGATCGTCGCCTTCGCGCAGACGGACCACCTGCGGCGGACCGACGAACTCTCCGAAGTCGAGATGCTGATGCCCGTCCTTCATCAGGTCCTCGACGCGACCGGGCTCAGGGCCGGCGACATCGGCTTCACCTGCTCCGGTTCCAGCGACTACCTCGCGGGCCGCGCTTTCTCCTTCACCATGGCGCTCGACGGCGTCGGCGCGTACCCGCCGATATCCGAGTCCCATGTGGAGATGGACGGCGCCTGGGCGCTGTACGAGGCCTGGGTGAAGATCCAGACGGGTGCGGCCGATACCGCGCTCGTGTACTCCTACGGAAAGTCCTCGCCCGGTGAGGTGCGCGACGTCCTCACCCGCCAACTCGATCCGTACTACGTCGGCCCGCTCTGGCCGGACTCCGTAGCCCTCGCCGCGCTCCAGGCGCAGGCGCTGATCGACGCGGGCGACACCGACGAAGCCGCCCTTGCCGCGATCGCCACCCGCAGCCGCACGGCCGCCGCGGCCAACCCGCATGCTCAGCTCGCCGGCCCGGTCCCGGCCGGCGAATACGTCGTACAGCCGCTGCGGACCGGCGACTGCCCGCCGGTGGGCGACGGCGCGGCCGCCGTGATCCTCGCCGCCGAAGACACCGCACGGGCCCTGTGCCCTCGCCCCGCCTGGATCCGCGGTATCGACCACCGCATCGAGGCCCACAGCCTCGGGGTCCGGGATCTGACCGAATCACCGTCCACCCGGCTTGCCGCGGAACGCGCCGGTGTCTTCGAACGGCCGGTGGACACAGCTGAGTTGCACGCTCCGTTCACCTCCCAGGAGGTGGTGCTGCGCAATGCGCTCGGGCTCGACGGCAGCGTCACCGTCAACCCGTCCGGCGGTGCGCTCGCCGCCAACCCCGTCATGGCCGCCGGGCTGATCCGTCTCGGCGAGGCCGCGTCCCGTATCCACCGGGGCGAGTCCGACCGGGCGCTGGCCCACGCCACCTCCGGCCCCTGCCTGCAACAGAACCTGGTCGCCGTACTCGAAGGGGAGAGCGCTCATGCCTGAGGAGCCCGTGGCCGTCGTCGGCATCGGCCAGACCAAGCACGTCTCCGCCCGCCGGGACGTCTCCATCGCCGGGCTCGTCCGCGAGGCCGCCGTCCGTGCGCTGGAGGACGCCGGACTGACCTGGGCGGACATCGACGCCGTCGTCATCGGCAAGGCACCCGACTTCTTCGAGGGCCTGATGATGCCGGAGCTCTATCTCGCCGACGCCCTCGGCGCGGTGGGCAAACCGATGCTCCGGGTGCATACCGCGGGCTCGGTCGGCGGCTCCACCGCACTCGTCGCCGCCAACCTGGTCTCCGCACGGGTCCACCGCACCGTCCTCACGCTCGCCTTCGAGAAACAGTCCGAATCCAACGCCATGTGGGGCCTCTCGCTGCCCATTCCGTTCCAGCAACCGCTGCTGGCCGGAGCGGGCGGCTTCTTCGCCCCGCACGTCCGGGCGTACATGCGCCGCACCGGGGCGCCCGACACGATCGGCTCCCTCGTCGCGTACAAGGACCGCCGCAACGCGCTCAAGAACCCGTACGCGCACATCCACGACCCGGACATCACCCTGGAGAAGGTCCAGTCCGCCCCGATGCTCTGGGACCCGATCCGCTACTCCGAGACCTGCCCGTCCTCCGACGGGGCCTGCGCGATGGTCCTCACCGACCGTGCCGGAGCGGACCGTTCGCCGCACCCGCCCGCCTGGGTGCACGGCGGCGCGATGCGCAGCGAACCGACGCTCTTCGCCGGCAAGGACTTCGTCTCGCCGCGGGCGGGCAGGGACTGCGCCGCCGATGTGTACCGGCAGGCGGGGATCAGCGATCCGCGACGGGAGATCGACGCCGTCGAGATGTACGTGCCGTTCTCCTGGTACGAGCCCATGTGGCTGGAGAACCTCGGCTTCGCCGAGGAGGGCGAGGGCTGGAAGCTCACCGAAGCCGGCGTCACCGAACTCGACGGCGATCTGCCGGTGAATCCCTCGGGCGGGGTGCTCTCCACGAATCCCATCGGCGCCTCCGGCATGATCCGCTTCGCCGAAGCCGCGCTACAGGTACGGGGGCAGGCGGGCGAGCACCAGGTGGCGGGGGCGCGGAAGGCTCTCGGTCATGCCTACGGCGGCGGGGCGCAGTTCTTCTCCATGTGGCTGGTCGGAGCCGAACCTCCCACCGGCTGACCGCAGGTCGTCCCGGACCGCAGGAAGCCCGTCACGCGGCCTTTCCGGGACCGCCCACTGAGCGTCGTGCGGGTTCCTCGGAAAGAGGGCCGCTTCCCGGCAACGAAAGCCGCTCGAAGGCGAGTTTGACCCGGGTGCGCCATGCCGGGAAGAACACGTGGCCGACTTCGGTCCGGGCTTCGGCCGTACGATGACGGTCGGGCTGCATCCCGCAGGCGCCCGAGATTACTGGTGCCATCGCGCCACGTAGCATGGTGGCCCATGACGGGCGAGCGCGATCTCCGAACCCTGCTGAGCGGCATGCGCCCGGAGCTGAACCCGGGCCGCTATGTCTTCACCACCACACCTCACGGCACGGTGCCCGAGGGCGTCGACCCGGTCGTCACGGTCACCGAGCCTGAAGGTCTCACCCTGGTGCTCCCGGAGGCGCAAGCCGTCTCGGCCGGCCTGCGGCACGACTACGTCGCGGGCTGGATCACGCTCCGTATTCACTCCGCCCTGGACGCGGTGGGGCTCACCGCCGCCGTGTCCCTGGCGCTCACCGACGCCGGACTGAGCTGCAACGTGGTGGCGGGCTTCCATCACGATCACCTGTTCGTTCCGTACGACCGTGCCGCCGAGGCGGTCGACGTGCTGGAGGCACTGGCCGCGGAATCCAGCTGAGGGCTGTCCCGTGATCCCCCGGTGGATCAGCGCGCGGCGTCGGACGCGGTGCGCCGCAAGGCGGAGGGGCGTCCGCAAACTGGATGTACTCGGACGTTCCGGCAATGCGGCGAGGTGTCGTAACTGTCGTCGTGCGCCCGCCAGGGATCACGGGACAGCCCTTGGCGGCACCAGTCGTGGGTTGCGGTCGACGGCTGGTCCGTGGAGCCTCCCGAGCCCGAGCCGCCTGGCTTCCCGGCCCCGGCCCGTGGGCCCGACCGTCCCCCGGCCTGCGCGGACCCGGGTCCGTAACGTGAGCCGGGACACGTACCATGTCTGCATGTCCTTCCTCCGCCGCCGTAGCGCCGCCACACCCGCTGGCCCCGACTTCGACGTCTTGGCCATGGACCCGGGAGACTGGCCCGGAAACCTCGGCGCCGGTCTGCTGCCCGCGCCGGACGGGAGCTGTCAGGGCGTCTTTCTCCGCTACGACCTGTTCGGTGGCCGCGGCCCCGCGATGATCATCGGCAATCTCCCGGAGGGGTCGCCCGCTCGCGAGACCGAGGAGGGCCAGATCCCGTTCGAGGTCGCCCAGCTGCTGCTCGCGCTCGAGAACGACGAACCGGTCGAGGTCACCGGCACCGAGGACATGCCCGTGATGCAGGGCGACAACCTGCTGATCGTCCGCCGCGTCAAGCTCTCGGAGAGCCGGATCTCCTGCGTCCAGTTCGACCGCAGCGACGGCGTGCTCGTCACCATCGCCAGCTGGGACCGGCCGATCACCGATGATCTGTACACCCTGCTGAAGCCGCTGCCCGCCGAGCTGTTCCAGCAGGGCTGAAACTGAAACGTCCCTTCGTCGGCCGTCCGTACGCATCGGGCGGCCGCGGCGCACCCAACGACCCATCTGTCCAAGTGTTTGCGGCCTCTGTCCAAGGGGCCGCTTTGTCATGTGCCTTGTCCAGTAAGTCGTCGGACCTTTACCGTCGGCCGCATGACATCCGGGATGACGCGACGCACCACAGTGAAGACAGCGATTGGCGCAACCGGCGTTCTTGCGCTGGGAATCCCTGCCCTTTCCGGAACAGCGGCGGCCGCCAGCACCTCCGATGATTCGAAGGAGGTGAAGGGATCCGCATTCTCGAAGAAGCCGACGGAAACGACACTCCGGTACGACGCACCTGCCGCGGGCTGGGAGCGCGAGTCGCTGCCCATCGGCGGCGGTGCCCTCGGCGCGAGCGTGTACGGAACACTGGCCTCCGAGCGGCTCACCTTCAACGAGAAGACGCTGTGGACCGGCGGCCCCGGTTCCGCCGAGGGCTACGACTTCGGGAACTGGACCGCCCCCAGGCCCGGCGCCCTCGCCGACGTACAGCAACGACTCGACAGTCAGGGTGCTCTCGGCCCGGATGCCGTCGCCGCCGAGCTCGGCAAGGCGCGCCGCGGCTACGGCGCCTACCAGGTCTTCGGTGACCTGCGGCTGGACCTGCCGAACGCCCCGGCCGCCCCCGATGCCTCCTACCGGCGCACACTCGATCTGCGGAATGCCCTCGCCGCCGTCACGTACACCCATCAAGGTGCCGTCCACACAAGGGAGTTCTTCGTCTCCCACCCGGACAGAGTCATCGTGGGGCGCCTCGCCGCCGACCGTCCGGGACAGGTGTCCTTCACCCTGCGCTACACCTCACCCCGCAGTGACTACACCGCCACCGCTGACAAGGACCGGCTCACCGTACGCGGCGCGCTGAAGGACAACGGCCTGCGCTTCGAAGCCCAGATCCGCATCCGGACCAGCGGCGGCACCGTCACCGCAGGCGCGGACGGCTCCCTCACCGTCACCGGCGCCGACAGCGCCTGGTTCGTCCTTGCCGCAGCCACCGACTATGCCGACCGCTACCCCTCCTACCGCGGCGACGACCCGCACAGGGCGGTCACCGCCGCCGTGGACTCCGCCGCCCGGTCGTCGTACGAGAAGGTCCGGGACATCCACGTACGCGACCACCGCGCCCTCTTCGACCGGGTCGCCCTCGACATCGGCCAGCAACTACCCGACCTGCCCACCGATCAGCTGCTCGCCCGGTACACGGACGGTACGAGCCCCGCCGACCGCGCCCTGGAAGTGCTGTTCTTCCAGTACGGCCGCTACCTGCTGATCGCCTCCTCGCGGTCCGGCTCGCTGCCCGCCAACCTCCAAGGTGTCTGGAACAACTCCACCACCCCACCGTGGTCCGCCGATTACCACACCAACATCAACCTGCAGATGAACTACTGGCTCGCCGAGGTCACCAACCTCGCCGAGACCACCGCACCGTACGACCGCTATGTCGAAGCGATGCGGGCCCCAGGCCGGATGACGGCGAAGGAAATGTTCGGGACCGCGGGCTGGGTCGTGCACAACGAGACCAACCCGTACGGCTTCACGGGCGTCCACGACTGGTCCACCGCCTTCTGGTTCCCCGAGGCCGCCGCCTGGCTCACCCAGCAGATGTACGAGCACTACCGGTTCGGCGGCTCCACCGACTACCTGCGCTCCACCGCCTACCCGGCGATGAAGGAGGCCGCCGAATTCTGGCTGGCCAACCTGCGTACCGACCCGCGCGACGGACTGCTCGTCGTCACCCCCAGCTACTCTCCCGAGCACGGCGACTTCACTGCCGGTGCCGCGATGTCCCAGCAGATCGTCCACGATCTGCTCACCAACACCCTGGAGGCCGCCCGTACCCTCGGCGACGCACCTGCCTTCCGCAGCCGCCTGGAAACGGCCCTCGACCGGCTCGACCCCGGGCTGCGGATCGGCTCCTGGGGCCAGCTCCAGGAATGGAAGGCCGACCGGGACGACCCGGCCGACACCCACCGCCACGTCTCGCACCTCTTCGCCCTGCATCCCGGGCGGCAGATCGAACCGGGCAGCAAGTGGGCCGAAGCGGCCAAGGTCTCCCTCGCCGCCCGCGGCGACGGCGGCACCGGCTGGTCCAAGGCGTGGAAGATCAACTTCTGGGCGAGGCTGCGCGACGGCGACCACGCCCACAAGATGCTCGCCGAACAGCTGAAGAACTCCACCCTGCCCAACCTCTGGGACACCCATCCGCCGTTCCAGATCGACGGCAACTTCGGCGCCACCTCGGGCATCGCCGAAATGCTGCTGCAGAGCCAGCACGGCGCCGTCGAGATCCTCCCGGCCCTCCCGGCGAGCTGGCCGGAGGGATCGGTACGCGGGCTGCGCGCCCGGGGTGGCTTCACCGTCGACATCGAGTGGGCGGCCGGGCAGGCCCGCCGTGTGGTGATCACGGCGAGCCGCAGCCGCGAAGTAACCGTCCGCAGCTCGCTGTTCGCGAGCGGCGAAAAGGTCTTCAAGGCGCGTGCGGGCGGACGCTACACCCTGGTGGCCGAGGGCTGAGCGAACAGCGCGGTTACCCGAGCCGCCGCGACACCGAGCCCCGTGGGACCGCTGAGGTGCCACGGGGCGCCGGTGCCCCGCCGCAGATCCTGCTCGCGGTAGCGCCGGCAGCCCCGGTGCCAGATCAGGATGCCCGCGATCCAGTGCTTGAGCTCCTGGACGTACCCGGCCAGGATCTCCCTCGCCTCCGTGTCCAGCTCGAAGTCGTCGTACAGCACCGGCAGTTCCTGCTCCGCGACGTGCAGGAACTGCCGCAGCCGCGATTTCATCAGGTCGTACACGATCTTCACCCCGGTCGGGTAGTCCACCCCGAAGAAGTTCTGCACCACCAGGACGCCGTTGTGCACCTCACCCTCGTACTCGATTTCTTTCTGGTACGAGAACAGGTCGTTGAGCAGACACGCGTAGTCCGACGCCGCGTTCTCCAGCGAGCGCAGCGGACCACTGTGGTAGATCTCCTCCGGCACCTTCCTGCCGTGCCCCAGGCGGCACAGACTCATCGTGAGATCCGAGCCGAAGGTCTTCCGCCGCATCTCGACGTAGTCCACCGGGTCCGGGATGCGGTTCTGTACCTGGTTCGCCAGCTCCCACACCCAGCTCGCGGTCATGTCCTCGACCGCCGTCCGGAAGGCGAGGCGCCCGCTCGCGTCCATCGGGGCCGAGGTCTTCGCCCAGAGATCGGCCAGCCCCCGCTCCAGAGCGTTGACCGGCTCGGGCATCGCGGACCCGTCCAGGGGCATGAACAGCGACAGACGCTCATTGGCGAGCTTGGCGCCCGCCAGATCACGGGGCCGCCCGTGCACCACCGGGAACCAGTCGTCCCCGTACGTCCCCCAGGCCAGCCACTGGGAGGAGAGATCCAGTTCCTCCGGAGTCGCGTCCGGGTGCAGACCCGCCGCGCACAACGGCAGGTCGATCGCGACGAGCCGCTCCTCGTCCCAGATGTGTGATCCCGGCACCCCCGGCTGCGCCTCCAGGATCCCCATACGGTTCGCCCAGTCGACGATCCGTACCCGGGCCCCGTCCAGATGCGGGCTGAGCGTCGTATCGAACGGCAGCTCGAAGTCGGGCAGCAGTGACGGACCGACATGCTGGTACGGCACATGGGTGTGGCTGCGCAGTCGGGCCGACTCCGATCGGGGGGTCAGCCGGATCGATGCCGCGGCCATACCGAAACCGGGCCCGGTCTCACCGGCCCCGCCGTCGTTCATGTAGCGGCTCGAGCGCATGTGCCACTCATGACCGCCCGACTGCCAGTCCTGCAGCCCCTTGACGTACGCCAGAACCGCCGCCGCGTCCGCCGGGTCCAGCCCCTTCTCCACGCACAGGGGACCGATTTCGGTGAGCGCCGTGTTCTCGAACTGCTGCAGCCGCGACGTCAGCAGATCGTTCACCGCATCGGCGGCCTCCTGCGTGGAGCAGCCGAGGAAGTGCTCAAGGACCAGTACGCCATTGCTGTTTTCGCCCTCGTCCTCGACCTCCCGCTGGTACGAGAAGAGGTCATTGCGCAGATGTACGCCGTCGGAGAAGGCATCCCGCAGTACCCGCAGCGCACGCTCGTCGGCCACCGACTCGGGGACCTCCGCGCCCGCCGCGTACTCCACGAGACCCGCCGACCACGGGGCGCCGCCCACCTTGCGCCGCATCTCGATGTACTCGACGGGGTTCGCGATGCGCCCCTCGTTGATGTTCGCGAGCTCCCACAGCGACTCGTTGAGCAGGTTCTTCGTCGCCTCGGCGAACCGGACCCGCCAGGCGTCGGACATGCTCGGCACTGTCCGCGCCCACAGATCGGCCAGCCCCGCCTCGACCGGATTCGTAGGCTCCGGCATCTGAGCCCCACGGTCCATCGGCATGAACGACGGCAACCGGTCCAGATACCGCTTGCCGCCCTGACGGTCGGGCGTGCGCTTGAACAGCTCCAGGAAATGGTCGTCGAAGAAGAAGACCCAGACATACCAGTCGGTGACCAGCGAGAGCGCCTCGGACGAGCAGTCGGGATGGGTGTACGCACACAGCAGCGCGTAGTCGTGGGAGTCGAGGTCCTTCTCCTCCCAGATACCCGAACCCTCCAGCATCCCTATGGTGCGCGCCCACTTCTTGGTGTGCTGTCGTGCCTCCTCGACATGGACGTTGAGCCGCGCCGGATACGGAACGTAGAAATCCGGCAGGGTGAAGGGCTGAGCCATGTGCGTTCGGCCTTTCCTGGATCTCCGTGCGTACGTTGCACGGACCGGTCGTGTCCGCGCGAGCACTACCCTTCGTCCGTTCGGAGCACGCATATCCGGGATTAGTCACACAAATAGTGTGGTCGTGCGTGGTCTACGGGCGCATGTCGCCGACCAGCCGGCGGCTCCGTGAATCCCCGGTATCGAGGCGCCGTCAGCAACCAGTTGCTTCTTTCCGGCCGCAGGTCAGACACCCTGCCAGTGGTCTGGTCCACTGGCTCGACTCATGACCTCCACTGAGCCCTTGACGTGCCGTCATCTCAGGTCAGAGAGTGTGCGCGCACAGCGGAACAGTGAGATCGGATCACGCACGGCTCCATCACGCACAGCTCCAAGAAGGGTTGTCATGACGTCCAAGCAGAGAACCGGACTCGCACTGGCGTTGACCACGGTCGGCGCGCTGAGCATGGCGCTGCTCAGCCCCGCGGCGCAGGCCGGTGCGGATGGGGTGCGGCCGGAATGCCCGCGAAGCCTCGAATGCGACTGGGTACCGGCGGCCTACCAGCAGACGGGTGCCCCGGCAGACAAGGAGACGTACGGGAACTACGACACCTCGGACCGGCCGCACACCAACAAGATCAGATTCATTGTTCTGCATGACACAGAGGAAGACTTCGACACCACCCTGAGGATCTTCCAGAACCCGCTGAAGCAGACCTCCGCCCACTACGTGGTGCGCTCGGGCGACGGCCATGTCACCCAGATGGTCAAGGGCAAGGACGTCGCCTGGCAGGCGGGCAACTGGTACGTCAACAGCCACTCCATCGGCATCGAGCAGGAGGGCGTCGCCGTCGAGGGCGCCAAGTGGTACACCCCCGAGATGTACCGCTCGACCGCCAAGCTGGTGCGCTACCTCGCCGCCAAGTACGACATCCCGCTCGACCGCCAGCACATCATCGGCCACGACGGCGTGCCGCCCACCAGCGCGTCCGGCACCAAGAACATGCACTGGGACCCGGGCACGTACTGGGACTGGAACCACTTCATGGCGTTGCTCGGCAAGCCCACCGTGCCGAGCGCTCCCCGGAGCAGCGAACTCATCACCGTCAACCCGGACTTCAAGAAGAACCAGCAGGCGTTCCGCGACTGTGAAAAGGGCGTCGACCTGCCGGTCCAGGGCTCCAGCGCCGTCCCGCTACACACCGCACCGTCCACCGACGCACCGCTCTTCTCCGACCCCGGCCTGCACACCGACGGCTCGCCCGGCACGAACTGTGCCGCCGACTGGGGCAGCAAGATCAGCGCCACCCAGCAGGCTGTCGTCGCGGACCACGCCCCCGGCTGGACGGCGATCTGGTGGTACGGCCAGAAGGCCTGGTTCCAGACCCCGGCCCGCACCCGGACCACCACACCCACCTCCGGCTACGTGGTCAAGCCGAAGGCGGGCCGTACACAGGTGCCGGTGTACGGGGTGGCGTACCCGGAGAAGTCCGAGTACCCCGCGGACTTCGCGGACCAGCGGGTGGGCTCGCCGCTCCAGTACACCATCAAGGCCGGTCAGTCCTACCCGGGCGGCGGTGAGGCACCCACGGGCTTCTTCTACGCGCCGACGATCGACGCCTCGTACCCGCTCGACCACGCGTACTTCCGCGGCAAGGAGAAGTACGTGACGGTGCAGATCGGCCACCGGGTCGCCTTTGTGAAGGCATCCGACGTGGACATCGTGCGGACGCGCTGAGACCGCGTGACCGCGTGACTCGTGTCCCTTCGTGCTCGGTATCCGTACACGGAGGGACACTTGAGGCTTTCGGGCGCGGACCCCGGTTGCCCGGCCTCTGTCAGCCCGCGACCTGGCGGTTCACCTGTGCGGGCGAGAGCGCGTATTCGATCGCGAGGATGCCCGCCCCCACCGCGGCCGCATTCTCACCCGTACGGCTCGGCTCGATCCGCAGCAGTTGCGTGGCCAGCGGATGCGAGCGCCGATAGACCGCCTCCCGTACCCCCGCGAGCAATTGGTCGTGGACGGCGGCCAGTGCGCCCCCCATCACCACCGTGTCCGGGTTGAAGAAGTTCACCAGACCGGCGAGGACCTCGCCGACCGCCCTCCCCGCCTCGCGCACCATCCGTACGGCGTCCCGGTTCCCCGACTGCACCAGTCGCACCACATCGCTGCCCGATGTCGCGTCCAGTCCCAGACCGACCAGTTTCGCCGCCAGTGACGCACCGCCCGCGACGGCCTCCAGGCAGCCCGAATTGCCGCAACGACACGGATCGTCGAGGTCCGCGACCCGGATATGCCCGATGTCGCCGGCGCATCCCTGCGCACCCCGGTGCAGTTGGCCCTCGGCGACGATCCCGCAGCCGATCCCCGTACCGACCTTGAGGTACAACAGGTAGCGGCAGTCCGGGAAGGCGCGGCGCTGCTCGGCCAGCGCCATCACGTTCACATCGTTGTCGACGAGTGCCCGAACCCCGAACCGGGCGGCGAAGAACTCCGGGATCGGGTACTGGTGCCAGCCCGGCATGATCGGCGGATCGACAGGACGCCCGGTGGAGAACTCCACCGGTCCCGGTACCCCGACGCCGATGGACCGCAGCGTTTCCGGCTTCCGGTGCGCCTCGTCGAGCAGGGTGCGCACGGTCCGCTCCACGTGCCGCAGCACCAAGTCCGGTCCGTCACCGATCGACAGGGGTTCCTCCTGCACCGCCAGGGTGGCGCCGCCGATGTCCATCAGCGCCACCCTGCAGTGCGAGGCTCCCAGATCCACCCCGGCCACCGCGTGTTCACGGGTGCGCAGCGCCAGCCGGCGCGGCGGGCGGCCGCCGGTGGAACCGCCGTCGGCGTCCTCGTCCACGAGACCGTGTGCGATCAGCGCGTCCACCCGCTGGGAGACCGTCGAGCGGGCCATCCCGGTGATCCGGGCAATATCGGCGCGGGTCGCCACCGCCCCTGAACTGATCAGTGCGAGCACCTCGCCCGGCGAGTGCGAGGCGGCAGCGGATGTGCGATCCGACGGCGAAGACATGACAGTCACCCTAAGGACGACTTTCGCTGCTCACAAGACATTCTCTGTTCGGTCATCGGCGTAAGCCTGTGCCAAGTCGCGTAAAAACAAACGTGCTTGAGCTCTTGACAGTCCTAAGGTGTGTCACGACTCTGCTCTGCAGGCCGCTGAGCGAGGAGCTGTTCGATGCTGACGATGCACGGTGTGTCCAAGAGCTTCCTTGGGGTGCGTGTGCTCCACGGGGTGGGGCTTGACCTCGAAGCCGGAGAAGTGCATGGCCTGGTGGGGGAGAACGGCGCCGGAAAGTCAACGCTGATGAAGATCCTCGCGGGTGAGCACTCACCCGACGAGGGGACCCTCACCATCGACGGAACCGCCTACTGCTTCAGCCATCCGGCGCAGGCCCAAGCCGCCGGGATCGGCATCATCCACCAGGAGTTCGCGCTGCTCCCGCACCGCACCGTCGCCGAGAATGTCTTCCTCGGCCGTGAACCGACCCGGTACGGATTCGTCGACCGGCGTGCCATGGAGCGGCGTACCGCCGAACTCCTCGCCGAGATGGACGAGACCGGTATCACCCCGCGGACCCCCGTCCATGAGCTTTCGGTCGCACGTCGGCAGACCGTGGAGATCGTCAAGGCCCTCACCTCCGACGTCCGGATCCTGGTGATGGACGAACCCACTGCCGCGCTCGCCGATCAAGAAGCCGATCAACTGGCCGCCCTGATACGTCGCCTGACTGCCCGTGGGCTCGGCATCCTCTACATCTCGCATCGGCTCCGCGAGGTCTTCGATCTCTCGCAGCGGATCACGGTCCTCAAGGACGGCCGCCGCGTCGCCACGTTCGACACCCGCGACACCGATGCCGACACGGTCGTACGCGCCATGGTCGGGCGGGAACTCGGCGCCTACTACCCACCTCGCGCCGGCCCGGGCGAGGCGGGCGCGGAGAGGCTCACCGTCAGAGGTGGCGGGAACGCCCGGATCTCCGGCATCGATCTGACCCTGCGGGCCGGTGAGGTCGTCGGCGTCGCCGGACTCCAGGGTTCCGGTCGCACCTCCCTCGCCCGCGCTCTCTTCGGTGCAGCCCCCTTCACCACGGGCACCATGACGGTCGACGGAAGACCACTGCGCCCGTCCCGCCCACGGGAAGCCGTCCGGGCCGGAATCGCCCTGGTCACCGAGGACCGCAAGGCCGAGGGCCTCACGCTGCGCCAGTCTGTCACCGACAACGCGCTGCTCGTGACCCGGGCCGTGCCCGCCCGCGGCAGACCGCACGCAGGCCGCGAGGTGACCGCGCTACTGGATCGCGTACGCCTGCAGGCCCACGGCGAGGGCCAGCAGGTCCAGTATCTGTCCGGCGGTAATCAGCAGAAGGTCGTCATCGCCAAATGGCTCGCTGCCCGACCCCGAGTGCTCCTCTTCGACGAACCGACCCGCGGCGTCGACGTCGGTGCCAAGGCAGCCATCCACACCCTCGTACGGGAACTGGCACGCGAGGGCCTTGCCGTACTGATCATCTCCTCCGAGCTGCCCGAGCTGATCGGCATGAGTGACCGCATCGTCGTCATGTCGGAAGGCCGTCTCGCCGGCGAACTTCCCGCCGGCGCAACGGAAGAGGCCGTCATGCGTGTCGCCACTGGTGGCGACCGTGCGCCGGAGGGAGCCTCATGACTGCACTCCGCCCCGACCTGAAGACCCGGTACCGTACCGGCCCGGCCCGGACAGCCGAGCTGCGCCTCACCGGCCCCGTGGCCGGAGTCTGGCTCGCTGCCCTGGCTGTCACCGTGCTCGGCTGGATCGTCGTCGCCGCCCGCGGCGGGGACTTCCTCACCGTCACCAACGTGGTGACGATTCTGCAGAACTGCGTCGCCCTCGGTCTCGTCGCCGTCGGCCAGTCCGCCGTCATTCTCACCGGATCACTCGACCTCTCCGTCGCCTACCTCATCAGCCTCGGCACCCTCGTCGCCGCGGAAACGATGGAGAGCGCCGGCGTTCCCGTGGCGGTCCTCGCCGTCCTCGCCCTCTGTGCCGCGGTCGGACTGGCCAATGGACTGATCGTCACCGCCCTCAAGGTCAACGCGTTCATTGCCACCCTCGGCACCGCCTTCATCCTGCGTGGCTGGATCGAGGACAACTACACCGGCCCCGCGGGCAAGGTCCCCGCCTCCTTCCAGCACCTCGGCTACGACCGGATGGGACCGGTCCCCGTCTCCCTCTTCCTGCTTCTCGCGGTCGCGGCCGGCCTCTGGCTCATCACCCGGCGCACCCGGCTCGGCCACCACATGTACGCAACCGGCGGTGACGAGCACGCCTCCCGGCTTTCCGGGGTCCGCACCCGACGCACCGTCATCACCGCTCACGTCCTGTGCTCGCTCTGTGTCGGCGCCGCAGCCCTCTTCCTTGCCGCCCGGCTCGGCGCCGGAGCTCCCTGGGCCGGCACAGAGGCCCGCTACGACTTGGAGTCCATAGCCGCCGTTGTTCTCGGCGGCACCGCACTCGCCGGGGGCCGCGGGGGAGTGGCGGGCACCCTCGGCGGAGTCCTGGTCCTCGCCGTGCTCGACAGTGTCTTCAACCAGCTCGCCGTCGACCCGTTCTTCAAGAACGTCGTCCGCGGCGTCGTCATCATCGCGGCCGTCGCCCTCTACGCACGAGGCCGCCGCACCTCGCAGGAGAGGACCGCATGACCAGTGCACAGGCACCCGTCGGCCGCCGCGTCCTGAGTGCCCTCACCACCGGCACACCCGTCTACATCCTGCTCGCCGGTCTCCTCGCCGCGCTGGCCCTCACCGACCCGGGCTTCTACGAACCAGACCGCTTCCTCTCCTTCATCAAGCGCGCCGCACCTCTCGTCATCCTCGCCGCAGGTCAGTATCTGGTCATCGTGTGCGGAGAGTTCGACCTGTCCGTCGGGGCGATCGTCACTGCCGGGGTGGTCGTCGCCGCCGAGCTGTACGGCTCGTTCCCGGGCGCGCCCTGGCTGCTCGTCACCGTGATCCTGTTGCTGGCCGGAGCCCTTGCCGGTCTCGTCAGCGGACTGATCACCACCCTTCTGCGCGTGCCGTCGTTCATCACCACGCTCGGCATGATGCTGATCCTTGAAGGCGCCGTCTTCTTCTGGACCGGCGGTTCCCCGCACGGCGCGCTGCCCGTGGAATTTCGCCGGCTGGGGCGCGGCACCACGTTCGGCTGGCTGCCTTGGGCCGTCCTGGTGTGCGTCGTTGCGGGCCTGTTCGCCGTACGCCTGATGCGTTCCGACTTCGGCCGTACGCTTCTCGCCACCGGCGACAGCGAACGCGCCGCGAGCCTGGCCGGAGTCCGGGTCGCCCGCGTCCGCACCATCGCGTTCATCCTCTCCGGTGTCGCGGCCGCACTTGCCGCTGTACTCGTCGGCGGCTTCTCCGGAGTCTCGGCGCAGGCCGGCCGTGGCTACGAGTTCGAGGCGATCACCGCCGTCGTCCTCGGTGGTGTGGTGCTCGGCGGCGGGCGCGGCTCCGTCGTCGCGGCGATGGCCGGAGCCTTCTCGCTGCAGACGCTGTTCACGCTGCTCAATCTCCAGGGCGTCTCAGGTGCCCTTGAATCGACCGTCCAAGGCGTCATCGTCATCGCCGCCGTCGCCCTCGGCGCAGCCGACTGGTCCCGGCTGCGCCGCCGCGGCACCGAGCCCTCGGGAGCGCAATCCTCATGAGTACGCGAAAGATCAGACACGCCCTCGTGCCCGTCGCCGCTCTGCTGGGCGCGGCCCTGCTCGCCGGCTGCACGAGCGATGTGCCGCCCGACGCGCCCGCCGGAGCAGCGAGCGGAGCCGCGGGCGACGCGGGTACCGGCGAGCAGTCGAAGTTCTTCGACCAGGCCGAATACGACCGCCAGCTCGCGCTCGCCGCTAAGACCCCGCAAGGCCCCGCAGGCAAGCCATGGGAGCAGATGCTCCAGCCGCAGCTCATCGACACCACGCAGTACAAGAAGAAGGGCTCGGGTGGAATCCACCTCTGCCTGTCCAACGCCGGTGTCTTCAACCCCTGGCGCCAGGTCGGCCTGAAGAACATGCAGGCCGAGGTCGGACTCCACAAGGAGATCACCGACTTCACCGTGCTCGACGCGCAGGGCAAGGACGACAAACAGATTTCCGACATCCAGGAGCTCGTCGGCCAGGGCTGCGACGCCCTGATCGTCTCTCCGAACACCACGGCAACGCTCACCCCTGCCGTCGAGCAAGCTTGCGGAAAGGTGCCCGTGATCGTCTTCGACCGGGGTGTCGAGACGGACTGCGCCGTCACCTTCATCAATCCGATCGGCGGTTACGGATACGGCGCGGTCGCCGCCGACTTCCTGGTCGAGAAGGTGAAGCCCAAAGGGAAGATTCTCGCCCTGCGGATCTCCCCCGGCGTCGATGTGCTGGAGACCCGCTGGGCGGCGGCGAAGGTCGCGCTCGGCAAGAGCGGACTCGACGTCGTGGACGTGAAGTTCACCGACGGCGACCCGGCCAAGACCAAGGCGATCGTCACCGACGCGATCACCCGCAACGGCGACATCGACGGTGTCTGGATGGACTCCGGCGCGACCTCCGTCGCCGCTGTCGAAGCCTTCGAGGACGCCGGTAAGGACGTGCCGCCGATCACCGGCGAGGACCAGCAGGATTTCCTCCAGGTGTGGAAGGAGAAGAAGCTCACCGCGATCGCCCCGTCGTATCCCACCTTCCAGTGGCGTACGCCCGTCATCGCCGCGCTGAAGATCCTCAAGGGGGAGCAGGTACCGAAGGAGTGGAAGCTTCCGCAGCCAACCATCACCCAGGACACCCTCGACCAGTACCTCAAGCCCGGCATGCCGCCACTGCACTACGCGATGTGCGGCTGCGAGAACCTCCCCGGCTTCCCGGAGAAGTGGGGAGGCGAGCAGTGAGTGCCTCCGTGTTCCCGCTCGGCGCGAACCCGTGGATCTGGCACTCGCCGGTGACGTACGAAGCGCTCGGTGACGTTCTGCCGCGTCTGTCCGCGTGGGGCTTCGACTGCGTCGAGATCCCGCTGGAGAACGAACGGGACTGGGCGCCCGCATCGGTCAGCAAACTCCTCGACGCATCGGGTCTCGCAGCCGCCGCCGTGATCGCCGTCATGCCGCCCGACCGTAACCTTGTCCGCACCGATCCGCAGACCGTCCGGGTCACCCAGGACTACTTGCGTCGCTGTATCGACGCAGCCCAGGCTCTGAACGCCCCCACCGTCGCCGGACCCGTGTACACGGCGGTCGGTCGCACCTGGCGAATGGACCGCATCGAACGCACCGCGGCGTACGCCGAGTTACAGGAGAACCTCGCCCCGGTCGTCGATCACGCACGCGCCGCCGGTGTGCGCATCGCCGTGGAGCCCCTCAACCGGTACGAGACGAGCCTGCTCAACACCGTCGATCAGACCCTCGCGGCACTGACCGGGCTACCCGAGGACACCATTGGCCTCGCGCTCGACGTATACCACCAGAACATCGAGGAACGCTCCCTGCCCGACGCCGTAGGCCGTGCTGCCGGCCGCATCGTCCATGTCCAGGTGTGCGCCAACGACCGTGGCACCCCCGGCGCCGACTCCCTCGACTGGCCCGGCTTCCTCACCGCACTCACCACGAGCGGCTACCGCGGTCCGCTCTGCATCGAGTCGTTCACCGCGCACAACGACGCCATCGCGGTCGCTGCTTCCGTCTGGCGGCCGCTCGCCGATACCCAGGACACCATCGCGACCGACGGCCTGGCCTTTTTGCGCCGCGTCCTCGGAGCGCCCTGAACGCCACCCCCTGCCCGCGCTCGTCCACGACCCGCAGAGAGGACCCGCTCGTGACCCGTCAACGATGGCACTGTCATGCTCGCGACATGCGGCATGCGTTCATCGCCTTGGTGAGCGCACTGCTTCTCGCGCTGACCGCGCTGCCTGCGACCGCAGCCACCACCGGCAAGGCCCCCGACTTCCGCGCCCTGCTCTTCACCCGCGCCGTCGGCTACGTGCACGGCTCCATCCCCGCCGGCATCCAGATGTTCAAGGAGGAGGCGGCCGCCAACAACTTCGAACTCGTCGAGACCGCCGACCCCGCCGTCTTCGACGGCGCGTCGCTCAAGGACTTCGACGTCATCGTCATGCTGCAGAACTCGGGCATGGTCTGGGACACCGACGCCCAGCGCGAAGCGATGCAGACGTACATACGCAACGGCGGTGGCGTCGTCGCCATCCACAACACCCTCGACATGGGGATCGAGGACACCTTCCCCTGGTGGGACGAGGCCATCAACGGCGGCGTTCACATGCCCGCCCACTCACCCGGAGTCCTTCAGGGCACCGCCAAGGTCGCCGACCGCGTCCACCCCTCCACCGCAGGACTCCCCGAACGCTGGGAGCGCCCCGAGGAGTGGTACAACTTCGACAAGAACCCCCGCGGTGACGTCCATGTCCTGGTCACCGCCGACGAAACCACGTACAACCCCGGCGGATCCGCCATGGGCGCCGACCATCCCATCTCCTGGTGCCGCAACACCGAGGGCGGCAGGGTCTGGGCAACCGCCATGGGCCACGACACGGCCTCGTACACCGAAGCCGCCTTCCGTACGCATGTCATCGGCGGCGTGAAGTGGGCCGCGGGCAACAAGCCCGGCGACTGCGGCGGCACCGTCTGGAGCGGCTACGAGAAGGTCGCTCTCGACGACAACACCGCCGACCCGATGGAACTCGATGTCGCCAAGGACGGCCGTGTTTTCTACATCCAGCGCAGCGGCGAGGTGAACATCTACGACCCTGCGGCCCACGCCACCACCACCGCCGGGAAGCTCGACGTCTACACCGGCGGCGAGGACGGCCTGGTCGGCATGGAACTCGACCCGGACTTCAAGAAGAACCACTGGATCTACCTCTACTACGCCCCCGCAGACGCCACCGAGGACGTCAACCGGCTCTCCCGCTTCACGGTCAAGGGCAACACTCTCGAACTCACCAGCGAGAAGAAGCTCATCGACGTCCCCGCCTACCGCGACCGCACCTTCCCGGAACCCGGACACACCGGAGGCGCCGTCGAGTTCGGCCCCGACCGCACGCTCTACCTCGGCGTCGGCGACGACACTCCGCCCAACCTCGACCCGAACTGGCAGGGTTATGCCCCGCTCGACTGGCGCGAGGGCAAGCAGATGCTGGACGCCGCCCGCACCGCGGGCAATACCAACGACCTGCGCGGCAAGATCCTGCGCATCAAGCCGAAGGACTCCGGCGGCTACACCATCCCCAACGGCAATCTCTTCGCCCCCGGAACGCCCAAGACCCGCCCCGAAATCTATGCGATGGGCTTCCGCAATCCGTTCCGCTTCACCGTCGACCCCAAGACCGGCTACGTCCACGCCTCCGACTACGGCCCCGACCGCGGACTGCCGACCACCGACCGCGGGCCCGAAGGCCTCGTCGAGTACGACGTCATCAAGAAGGCCGGCAACTTCGGCTGGCCGTTCTGTCACGGCAACAACCAGGCCTACGCCCCCTACAACCCGGACACCAAGGAAGTCGGCCCCAAGTTCGACTGCGCCAACCCGGTCAACCCCTCACCCAACAACACCGGTCTGACCGAACTCCCGCCGATCCAGCAGCCGGAGATCTGGTACGGCTACGGCAATTCCAAGGAATTTCCCGAGGTCGGCAGCGGCGGTTCGGCCCCGATGAGCGGCCCCGTCTACCACTACGACAAGAAGAACCCGTCCACCACGAAGTTCCCCGCCTACTTCGAGGGCGCCAGCTTCTTCTACGAGTGGTCGCGCAATTTCGTCAAGGAAGTCCGCTTCGACAAGGACCAGAAAGTCCTGAAGATCAATGACTTCCTGTCCTCCCAGAAGTTCAACAAGCCGATGGACATGACGTTCGGCCCCGACGGCTCGCTCTACGTCCTTGAATGGGGCAGTTCCTTCGGCGGCGGCAACAACGACTCCGGGCTCTACCGCATCGACTACGCACAGGGACAGCGCGCGCCGGTCGCCAAGGCCGCCGCCTCCGCCACCGACGGCCCCGTACCGCTGAAGGTCGACTTCTCCAGCGAGGGCAGCAACGACCCCGACGGCGACACGCTCAGCTATGCCTGGGACTTCGACGGCGACGGTACCTACGACTCCACCGACACGAACCCCAGCCACACCTACACGGTCAAGGGCGACTTCGCCGCCCAGCTCAAGGTCACCGACTCCACAGGCAAGTCCGGTTACGCCAACATCCCCGTCACCGCCGGCAACACCGCACCAAAGGTGACCATCGACTTCCCGGTCAGCGGCAAACTCATCGAGTTCGGCGACAAGATCCCGTACAAGGTCACGGTCACCGATCCCGAGGACGGCCCGGTCGACTGCTCCAAGGTCACCGTCAACCCGGCACTGGGACACGACGACCACGAACACCCCACCACCGACATCCCCGGCTGTGAAGGCACCGTGGACACCGGAGACCTGGGCGGCCACCCCGAAGGCGCGGACCTCACCTACGTACTCAACGCCAAGTACACCGACAAGGGCGGCGACGGTGTATCCGCCCTCACCGGCTACGGTCGCGCCGTGCTCCAGCCGAAGCACAAGCAGGCCGAGTACTACGATGCCCAGTCCGGCACCAGGATCATCGCCCAGGAGGGCGCCGAGAACGGCAAACGGATCGGGGACGTCTCCAACGGCGACTGGGTCGCCTTCGACCCGATGAGCGTCGAAGGCATCGGCACGGTCAGCTACCAGCTGTCCTCACCGTACGGGGTCGGCGCGATCGAACTGCGTGCGGACGCCCCCGACGGTCCGCTGCTCTCCACCACCCCGGTCCCCAACACAGGTGACTGGGACAACTATCAGGCAACCCCGGCCGTGCACGTCCAGGAACTGAAGGGCACCCACAAGCTGTATCTCGTCTTCACGTCCCCGCAGAACAATTCGTTCGACGTGGACGCAGTCGACTTCAAGAGCCCCTGACCGACCGCCCACGGGCCGGAGGAAACAACACAACAGCGCTGCGGGCCCGGTGTGTCGGCACCGGACCCGCAGCGCGCGTCCCCAGGGCAGGGTCATCGAGTGCCGACCGCGGCACGCACGGCCCGGCGCGCCATCGCGCAGTCGTCGTGCAGCCGACGCAGCAGCAGCCGCAGCTCCTCGCTCGACGAGAGCGAGCCCGGCTGGTCCTGACCGGCACCCGGGGGCACCGGCTCCCGCATGGCCCGCTGGACCGCCGTCTCGCACGTACGGATCTCCCGCGTCAGCACCAGCATCAGGTTCACCAGGAACGCATCCCGCGCCGCAGGCCCCGCGGACTGCGCCAGCTGGCTGATCTGGCGCCGCACCGCCGGTGCGGCGCCCAGGACTGCCCAGAGCGTCGCCAGGTCGTAGCCCGGCAGATACCACCCCGCATGTTCCCAGTCCACCAGCACCGGACCCGTCGGCGACAGCAGAATGTTGGAGAGCAGTGCGTCACCGTGACAGAACTGCCCCATGCCCTGACGGCTGCCCGCATATGCCAGACCGTGCAGCAGCGTCTGCAGATCGCCCAGATCACGGTCGGTGAACAGCCCCAGCTCGTGGTAACGGGCGATTCGCGAAGCGTAGTCCAGCGGCGCGTCGAAGAGCCCCGGAGCCGGTCGCCAGGCATTGATCCGGCTGATCGCGCCGAGCGTGGCCCGCACGTCCGCACGCGGCGGTGCCTCCGACGGGTGCCGGGTCAACGCCGCGACCCGGCCCGGCATCCGCTCGATCACAAGAGTGCAGTTCTCCGGGTCGGCCGCGATGAGCCGAGGCACCCGTACTGGTGGGCGGTGCCGGACGAACGCGCGATATGCGTCTATTTCGTGACAGAACCGCTCCGACCATGCGGGGGAGTGGTCCAGTAAACACTTGGCGACCGCAGCGGTGCGACCGGTGGAGCCGACCAGGAGCACCGAACGGCCGCTTCGGCGCAGCACCTGCACCGGATTGAACTCCGGGCAGATCCGGTGCACCGAGGCGATCGCCATCCTCAGCTGAGCGCCCTGTGGGCCGGACAGGTCCAGCCGCCCGCTGAGCGGGGAGCCACCCAGCCCTGCCGGCCGCCGCGGCCGAATCGTGCCGGGTGCCGGCGTAGCGGCAAGCGGTGCGAGGTACGGCCCGCCGCCCGCCCCCAGGGGACGAAGCGGCCGGGGCGGGGCGGTCACGGAGGACGATGCTGTGTACATGGGCGAGACAGATCCCTTCGCGCGCCGACAAGTTGCGTGCACCGCCCCGGCCGGCGGCCGTTCGGCACCCTGGGGAGTACCTAGGGCTGCCGGGCGGGGTGGCGCATTCCTACCTGACACCGGAGCGCGGGTGGCAGACCATCTGGCGCACCCTGGCGAACCCTGGCGAATAGTCGCAAGGCATCTGACAGGGGGTTACTGTCAACACAGCCGAGAACCTGGGGGCTTGAAGTGACCGGAGAACCCAACACCCGCCTGTCCGACCTGTTCGGCCTTGCCGGCTGGTCCAAGGGCGAACTCGCGAGAATGGTGAACCGGCAGGCGGTGGCCATGGGCCACCCGCGGCTGGCCACCGACACCTCGCGGGTGAGGCGTTGGATCGACAAGGGGGAGTCCCCCCGCGATCCCGTGCCCAAAGTGCTGGCTGCCCTGTTCACCGAGCGGCTCGGTCGTGTCGTGACCATCGAGGACCTCGGGTTCGGCCGACGCGGGCGTGCGGGGAAACAGCGGGAGGTCGGGAAGCAGCACGATCCCGACGAACTGCCGTGGGCGCCCGAGCGGACGGCAGCGGTCCTCACCGAATTCACGGGAATGGACCTCATGCTCAACCGACGCGGCTTGGTGAGCGCGGGCGCCGCGCTCGCCGCAGGATCGACCATCGCCGGCCCCATGCACGACTGGTTGCACACCGACCCCGTGCTGGCGGCCGACGCCCCAAGGACCGACAACCCGCTGCACGCGGACCCAGCCGGTTTCGACCGGTACGAGGCCGCGCCCATCGGGTCGGAGGAGATCGAGGCGCTCGAACGGTCCGTCGAGGTGTTCCGCGCCTGGGATGCGTCCCGGGGTGGCGGACTCCAGCGCAAGGCCGTGGTGGGCCAGCTCAACGAGGTGGGCGGCATGCTCGCCTTCCGCCACCCCGAACATCTGCAGCGGCGCCTCTGGGGCGTCGCGGCCAACCTCGCCGTACTCGCGGGATGGATGTCCCACGACATCGGTCTCGAACCAACCGCCCAGAAGTACTTCGTCATCGCCGCCCATGCGGCGCGGGAGGGCGGCGACCGCCCGCGCGCGGGCGAGGCGCTCTCCAGGGCGGCCCGTCAGATGATCCACCTCGGTCGTCCCGACGACGCGCTGGACCTGATGAAGCTCGCCAAGTCCGGCTCCGGAGACATGGTGCTGCCGCGAACCCAGGCCATGCTGCACACCATCGAGGCCTGGGCGCAGGCGGCCATGGGCCGCGGCCAGGCCATGCGCCGCACCCTCGGCAAGGCCGAGGAGCTCTTCGTATCGGACAAGAGCGATGTGCCGCCGCCCAGTTGGATGCAGCTGTTCGACGAGGCGGATCTGCACGGAATGCAGGCTCTGGCGTTCCGTACGCTCGCCGAACACGACCCGTCGGTGGCGATCGTGGCTCAGCGCCACGCCAAGCAGGCACTGGAGCTACGGCCCAACGGACGCCAGCGCTCCAAGATTTTCGACTACATCTCACTCGCCTCGGCATGCTTCATCGCCGACGATCCCGAGCAGGCCGACCGCTATGCGCGGCTCGCTCTGGTGACGATGGGGGAGACATCCTCGCACCGCACGTGGGACCGGCTGCGCGAGATGTACCGGCTGACGGGCCAGTTCGCGGGCTACGCGAAGATCGAGGACCTGCGCGAGGAGATCAAGCTCTCCCTGCCTCACAGCTCCATCATCAAGCAGCCAAGGCGCTCGCCGGAGATCTGACAGGCGGTCGCCGCAATGAGAGCGCCGCCCCGACCTGCCTGCGCACGTGTCGCTGTACCCTACGCTCCGATGCGGGCGATCAGCACGCACGCGTCGTCCAGACGCTCGGTGCCACCGAACTCCGTGACGACCATCCGTACGCACTCCTGTGCCGTACGGGCCTGAGTGAAGTGCGGTGCGAGAGCGAGCAGCGCGTCCGGGCTCGCAACCCGGTCGCTGTGACGGTTCAGCCCGTTGGTATGCAGTACCAGCACATCACCGGGCAGCAGGTGTACTTCGTCCTGCTCGTACGCGACTCCCGAAGCCGCGCCGAGCAGAACGCCGTCCGGTGGCGTCAGTGGGCGCCCCTCTCCGTTGCGGAAAAGTAGCGGTGCGGGGTGCCCCGCCTGTGACCAGGCGAGGGTGCTGGTGGCCGGATCGAATCGGCAGCACACCGCACTGCCGAGAGCAGGCTGGACGGAGGATTCCAGTAACTGATTGAGATGCCCCATCAGGGCCCCGGGCTCGATGCCGGCCACGGCCATTCCACGCAGCGCGCCCAGCAGCATCGCCATGGCCGAGGTGGCTTGGATGCCATGGCCGGTCAGATCGCCGACCGTGAGGACGGTCCTGCCGCCCGGCAGTTCGAGCGCGTCGTACCAGTCACCGCCGATCAGGGAACTCGACTCCGATGGAAGGTAGTGGGCCGCGATGTCCAGAGTGCCCTCTCCCAGCGAAGGAAGCCGCAGCGAGCCCCGCCACGGCGGAAGCACGGCCTCCTGAAGCTCGACCGCCATCCGGTGCTCGGTCCGTGCCATGTGCTGTCGGCGCTGCACCGAGTCATGAGTCGTGCGCACCACTTGTTGACTGCGCCGCAGTTCGCTTACATCGCGCAGAACCGCCCACATGGAGGCTGTGCACCCGTTCGCGTCGAGGACAGGCTCGCCCATCATGTGGAGTGTGCGCATCCGGCTGTCGGCCCGCAGGATGCGGAATTCCCCGTCTATCGGCTTACCGTCGACCAGGCAGTCCGTCACCAGAGCGGTGAGCAGGGGCTGGTCCTCGGGGAGGAGCATGGAGAAGAGGTCGTCCAGCGATAGAGGCCCTGCGTCGGGAGACCTGCCGAAAATCTGGAACAGCTCTTCGGACCAGGTGACCTCGTCGGTCAGCAGATTCCACTCGGCGCTGCCCACCCGGCCGATCAGCGAATCGGGCCGCGGCTCGTCGAAGGTCTCCTCCGCGGCGTCCTGCGTCGAAGTCCCCGTGGGCTGTTTTGAGGTCTCCGGCGCAAGGCATTCCCGGAGCTGTCCCAGCTGTGCGCCGAGATCGTCGAGATGATGGACCGCCAGTTCACAGAGCGCGCGCTGCCAGCGCATCTGAGAGTCTTCCTCGTCGATCAGCACCGCGTCCCGCCGCACGGCATCCACGTCGCCGCGCAGCCGACGGGTTCGGTTGATCAACGCATCGACGGCATCGCGCTCGGATGGCTGTGGGGCGGGGCGGTCCGCGGACAGATGGGACGGCATCTCGTACTCCGTTACAGGCGCGGCACGACCAGGTCTGAAAGGTGGACCGTAGAGACTGTTGCATAGGCTGCGGGACCCCGTAAGGGAATTGGCAACACTCGATGTGCCCTTGCTTCCGGCATATGCCACAGGCTGTGCGGGTCAGCCGGTCCGTCGAACAGCCTTACTCTCGACGGACGTTGAAGCAAATAGCCGGGCGCGCGCAGACGGTTGAGCGCCCGCGTGCACTGTTCCCCGAACTGCCCGCCCGGCCGGAAAGGGGAGTATGTGACGGCCGGACCCTCTCGCTTTCCGCATCAGAACGAAAACGATACCCATTTAGATCTTGTCGTCGAGCCACTCGTTCTGCACCGGGACCAGCGGGTGCTGGACGCGGCCGGCCGCATCGAACCAGTTCAACCGGCGCTACGGCAGTCAGGTACATGTCGGAAGTTGATCAGTACCACCGGAAGACCCGATACCGTGCCGCGGATCACAGTCCGGGATGGGGATTCCCAGGAACGGGGTGCGACGGTTTGTCGTTCACCTCTATGTGGATGCCGCACACGCGCGCCCACACCCTGAGCCGCCCCGGCTGGATTCCCCCGATCCGGCCGGGGCTTCCCCTGACCCATGCGTGTCAGCCGGAATCTGTCCGGCACCGTCGACGCGATGACTATCTGGACGGAGTTCCGTATCGGCCTTGCCAAGGCCGGACGGGGTGGGCCCGGTCAGCCCCGGGAGGTCCGCCTGGGTACCGACTCGACCAACAGCGCACCCGCTGCAGGCACCACGGCCGCCATAGCTGCGGCGCCGGGCCAGAAGCGTACCGACAGCGCGGTCACTGCCGCCCCTGCCACGACTGCGATCAGTCGGCCTGCCACCCAGCTGTCCCCCTGATCCCGCGACCTCAGCGTCACGCGGCTGACGAGAGACGTGAGCGTGCCTGTGAAGTAATTGGTGGGCGTCGCGCGGATACGGCCCTGAATTCCCATGGCCACGGCAATGAGTACCAGCAGGCCCAGCCGGTCCCCGTCGGAGGTGATCAGGTCCAGCGCCCACAGCACAGCCCCCGTCGCCAGCAGTGCCACCTCGATCAGCAGCATCACCGGCAGAGGCCACCGTAGCCGCTCGCTCATCCATGCACAGCACATGACCCCGAAGCTGTACGAAACGAGCGCGTTGATCACGCGCAGGGCCACCCCGTGCTCCCCGACACCGGCGGCGGAAGCGCCCAGCAGCACCAGATTCCCGGTCATCACCCCGGCGAAGACCTGACCGACACAGATGAAGACGAACGCGTCGGCAGCCCCGGAAGCAGCCGACAGGAGCAGCAGGGCCGATTCGCTCCGTGGATCGCGTCCGGTGAGGAGAGTAGGAGTAGACACGCCTGCATTCTCGGCTCAGCGCCGCCGAAGCCGCCGACGCGCAGCCGGCACGGCGCGGCGAGCCATAGCCGAGCACCGGCGCCGCGCCGGTTGACGGCGACACGACTTCAGGGTGCTGCATCGCATCCATATCCGGCCAGCCACCCGATGGGCGGAGTCGTCCGGGGCCTCGGAGTCAGCTGCGCGGTCGGGATCATCCGTAAGGAGTCGGGGTCATCCGTAAGGAGAGGAACGGCCGACTGCTTGCTGCCCTCTACGTGGCCGCCGACAGCGAGCCGCGGGCGGGGACGGACTGGCTGCTGGAGGCGTTCGACGGCGCGTCATCTGCGAGCCGGTCCAGCCCGCGAGTCGGCCCTACCCGGGTCGTGTCAACGACGACACGCTGTCACCAAGGGTGAGAAGGCATCAGTAAGTCGCCTGGACGGGCTAACGACGCATCAACTGGTAATTACTTTTGGGCGATATGACGTCTTTTCAGATTGTCTGAAAATGGCATACGGGTGGCTTGTGTACCCCGATCGGCGTCCCGGCGCCATCCTTCCAACGCGTCCGATATGACAGCTATGGGGGCCGTCAGTACGTTCAATCACGGGCCAGCTGCTCAGCCGGCCTCTCTGAGACAGGAGAAGTGACATGGTTACGCGTTCCACCGTCGTTACCGCCGCACTCGCGGCCGCCGCGGCACTGGCCGCCACCGGCATCACCTACGCCTCGGCCGCCTCCTCCGAGCCGGCCCAGGCAGCCCCGGTCGTCCAGCAGGCCACCGCCCCCGTTTCGGCACTCAACGGCGAGGCCGGCGGGGGCAACGAGGGCGGGGGCAACGAGGACAAGGGCGGCAACGAGGACAAGGGCGGCAACGACAACGGCGGCAACGAGGACAAGGGCGGCAACGACAACGGCGGCTACGGCAAGGGTGGCAACGACGAGGGCGGCAACGACGAGGGCGGCAACGACGAGGGCGGATATGGCAAGGGCGGAAACGACGAGGGTGGATACGGCAAGGGCGGCAACGACGAGCGTCGCGGCGAGCGGCGCCACTTCCTGGGCCGTGTCCACATCAACGAGCGCACCTACCCCGCGGTAGCGGACGGCTGCATCACGGTGGTCAGCGGTCTCGGTTCCAAGAGCCTCAACATCCGCAACGACAGCCACAAGACCGTCGAGGTCTTCCGCGGGGCGACCTGCGACAACGGCGCTCCGTTGGCCACTGTCGGACCCTGGAGCTCCAGCGACGGCGTTCGTCCGGGCCGCGTCAAGGGCGGCGTGAAGGTTCACCACGGAGTCGTGGGCAGCTTCCGAGTGATCCGTAGTCACCACGGCGGCTTCGAGAAGGGCGGCTTCGAGGAGGGCGGCTTCGAGGAGGGCGGCTTCGAGGAGGGCGGCGACTACTGAGACCGGTGATCGGGCATCATCACGATGGCCGGTAATCAAACACCACTGAGCTGGTGACCGAGTCACCCGCCTGACGCAGAACCCCGGCCCGCCGGAATCGGGCCGGGGTTCCAGTCTGGGGACCTCCGGCCGGTGTTATCAGCCTGTACAGCCGGCGCACGCCAGCAGCGTCCGGCGGCTGATCGAGCCGCCCTCGGGGACGCGCTGGAAGCACAGCCCGCGACACAGTGTCTCTATGTCATTCGCCTCGCCAGATGTTGTCGAAGGCCGCCTTGTCGAGGGCTCGCCGTTGCCGTTGGAACGCCAGATCCCTCAACGCGTCATCAACGGCGGCGAGCACCGTCGCCACCGCGTCGTCGGTCACACCGGGGAAGTCGCCGATGGGCTTGTCGCGGATTCCGACGGCCACTGCAAGGGCGGCGAGGATGGGCTCTTGCGATGCCCAGCGGTCAGCCGCCTCGCGGCGAGCGGGTGAATCGACCAACACCATCTGAGTGGCCCGGAAAGGCATCCAGCGGAAGCGGCGTTGCTGAGTGAGCTGTCCTTCCGCCTCAAGGGCGTCCAGATAGGCTCTGGACAGGCCGCGGCCTCTGCGCCACAGCCAGTCTTCGAGTGACTCGTAAGGCGCTTGTAGAACGAGCGACGAGGTGGCCTCATCCAACAGGCGATCAGCCATTGCCGGCGGGTGGCTCGGCACGATCTGATCGCCCTCCAGCCTGATGGCCTCGGCACTCAGGAGGTCGATCACCTCGGCTCCCGCGAGCGCAAGCGACAGATTGCCTCGCTCCAGAGGACGGCTGGCCGCCATGTCTATGGCGGCGATGAGCAGGTCCCGCGGTGTGGTCATGGATGGCTCCACGTCAGGGGCATCAGTAGCGATGCGACGCTGAGCAGCTGGTCCGGCGCCCGGCGTGACGCCGAGTGGCAAGGTCAGCTGTCGAAATCGGTGGCCGCCGCGATCGCTGCACGGATTTGCTGCGCGTGGGCCGGTGGCCGTGAAGTCCGCTCGGCCCGACGCCGTCCACCAGCTTACGGAGCACTGGCGGCAGCTGCATCCCGCACTGATCGCCGTCGCCCGCCGGGGGAGCGCGTATCTTGGCCGTGTTGGCATGCGACCGTGGCCGTCACTGTCGCCGCCAGCAGGTGGTCCCCGGCGACACACACTCGCTCACGTCTGCCGACGCGAGTGCGGAGTGCAGGCGAGCTACTGCGCGGGATGCCGGTCGGCTTGCTCGTCCACGGCAAGTGGAGCGAGCCGGGCCGGGCCCTGCATCCCCAGGTTCACTGGTTGGAGGCTCCGTAAGCCCGCGAGAAGGGCGGCGTCAGAGGTTGCTCGTGGGGGCCTGCCCTGGAGGCCGGCAGCGATCTTCCGGATCGCGGGGAGTCGCGCGAACAGTGCCTCTCCGGGGCAGCTGGTGGCATAGCCGTCGCGATGGCCGGAGATGGCGTCGAAATCTGCCGAAGTCCCCTTGGTGTAGCGGCTCTTGTCGTTCGTGGACGTGAGCCGCACCTTGCTGGTGGGGTCGATACCGCTCAAGCCGAGTTTCCAGGCGGCGACGGCTGCGATCGCGTGTTCCATGGCTGCCGGTACGGGCGTGCCTCGTCCGAAGGTGCCGATCGCTGCAATTCCCGTGGTGCCCTGGTTGAACCCGAGGGTGTGGGAGCCGACGACGGGGCGGTCGGCACCGCCGGCGCGGCCTTCGTAGACGGTGCCGCATTTGTCGACGAGGAAGTTGTAGCCGAGGTCCCCCCACCTCTGGTCACGGGTCTGGCCGGTATACAGATTGCGCAGGGTACGCGGGACGTCGGCGCAGTCGTAGCCGTTGGGCGTGTCGGTGTGATGGATGAAGACCGCCGTTACCCCTTGTGCGTAGTGGGCATACGGGTCGCGCTTGGTCTCATCGGCCCGCCACTGCGTACGCGACACGATGGCGGGCCGACGCGCCGCACGGGGGAATGGTATTGACGTCGCCCCGAGGGCCGGGAACGGCAGCGCGGAATCGACCACCGAATCCGGAGCTGCCCCAGCCCGCCATGCGGAAAGGGGGCCTTCCGGTGTCGTGTCGCCGACGGCACCGGCCGTCGTCACTCCCGGTGGTGCCGCCATGAGAGAAACTGCCACAGGAGCTGTGACCCACAGCGCTAGTCGGTACAGACGCACGGGAAAACCTTCTTCGTCTTTCGCCGAGGGGACGGCGGGAGCGCGTATGTCCAATAGCTTTGCGGTGGCGGGTTTGCTGCGCGCCCCGGGTTACTGCAGACAGGCGAGCGTGTTGGACTCCTGCCGACTGCCGAGAGGGGGTGCGCGGGTGACCGCTTCCCTTATCGGTGTGGGTGTGCGATGACGAGTCGTTGTACGCACAGCCGCCCCTGCCACATGGGCCGACCGGTACCTGCCCGGCACCTGGCCGAATTCGCCTGCCACCTGTTCGACGAGGCTGACGGCGTCCTGCTCCGCGTGTAAATCCCCGAGCGCTCCCACTGCACCTCTCATGCTGCGGCAGGACAGAACGCCAGGGCGGTTACGGGACAGCCCTCACCCGGGGACTTCCGTGCGCTCCCACCATTCGTAGACAGGCAACTGACCTTCAGAAGTCTCCTGGTGACGTTTCGTCACCTTGAAGTGCTCGTATCCACCACGGAACGGGATCTTGATGTCGAGTCCGGGCGTGGTGATGGAAACGATCCGCTCAGGAAGATCGTCGGGGCCGCCCTCAAGGACTGCTTTCATTGCGTTGTTCATGGCGGAAGTTTCCCCTGAGGCTGGACCGGCTTCTCCATGACGCGCCGAAGGGATCACCGCCGTGTGTCCTGCCGGTATCCCAGCAGCACGCCCGCCGCTTCCTCGAGGGGGAGGTCGCCTCCACGCTGTGTGACCTGCGGGCAGCTGGCTCGGCCGCAGGGGTGATGTCATCTGAAGTCGCGATACCCGTCCTACCGCCGGGCATACTGCCGACCATGGCGTGGAACCGATCCATGCATGACCGAAAGTGCGAGCCCTCATATCTCAATGCCTCGGATCACCGTGCTGAAAGTACAGCCAGGTGATCCGCCCTACCGCCTTGTGGAGATCGACGGGGAGGTCGTCAGCGCGGCAACATCGATGACGGACGTGCTCTCCACCGCCGCGGCCGCAGGCATCAGGGTCCACGACCTCGACGACCCGGACGTGATCCGGTGGGTGGGTGGTGGCAAGTTCACCTGGAGGCTGCACTAAGGGCTGTCCCGTAGTCCGTGGTGGATCAGCGCGCGGCGTCAGGTGCGGTGCGTCGCAAGGCGGAGGGACGTCCGCCACGGCTCGCTGGGGTGTGCCGCATTGAGTTTGGTCGGCCAGAATCACCTGCTGCTCTGAAGGAGTGTTCTGTCGCAGGCCGAGTCCTGGCCTGTGGGACCTGCAGCATGCGCTGGTAAGCGCCGTCTCTGGCCCACCTGCTCCAACGCGAACCGCGGCAATATACCGGTCGACCTCGTGCGGCTCCGCCCTGCACGTCAGGGCCACGTCGGCCGATCAGGTGCCGAAACCGTGATTCTGCGTAGTCCCTTTGAGTAATGCGTTACCCGTAAAGGGCGAACCGGAACAATAAGGGGCGCGGGGTGGCAGGAAGATCGACGGGAGAGTGGTGCATGCCCCTGCGGAGACGTAAGGCGCAACTGAAGGCCCGGGCCGGGCAGGCGGCGGTCAGTGGATACGGCGCAGTGGATGGGCGCCTGCCCGTCAGTGAGCTGGCCAGTCAGTTGCTGCGCAAGGCCTTTCCCGACCACTGGTCTTTTCTCCTCGGCGAGATCGCCCTTTACTCCTTCGTGGTCCTGCTTCTTAGCGGCGTGTACCTCACCCTGTTCTTCAACCCGAGCATGATGGAGAGCGTCTACACCGGTTCCTATGTGCCTCTTCAGGGCGAGAGGATGACGCAGGCCTACGCCTCCACCATCGACATCAGCTTCTCCGTGCGTGGGGGCCTGCTGATCCGTCAGATCCACCACTGGGCGGCACTGGTGTTCGTCGCCGCGATCGCTGTCCATATGCTGCGCATCTTCTTCACCGGCGCCTTCCGCAAACCGCGGGAGGTCAACTGGATCTTGGGCACTACCCTGTTCGTACTCGCGCTCCTCGAAGGATTCGCAGGCTATTCACTGCCCGACGACCTGTTGTCCGGTACGGGCCTGAGGACAGCGGCCACCATTGTGGGGTCGATCCCTGTCGTTGGAACATACCTGGAGCTGTTCGTCTTTGGCGGACAATTTCCGGGCAGTGCCGTGATCCCACGCCTGTACCCCGTGCATGTCCTGCTCGTGCCCGGTCTGATTGTGGCGCTCATCACCGCTCATCTCATCCTGGTGGTCTATCTCAAACACACCCACTGGGCAAGTCAGGGGAAGACCAATAGGAACGCCGTCGGCTCACCGGCGTTCCCTCACTTCACCGCGAAGACCACAGGTTTCTTCTTTATGGTGTTCGGTGTACTGACCTTGCTGGGCGCGCTCGCCCAGATCAATCCCGTATGGAAGTATGGCCCCTACCGCGCCAGTCAGGTTTCCGGTGACGCGCAGCCGGACTGGTATGTCGGGTTCCTGGAGGGCGCGCTCCGGCTGATGCCGCCGTGGGAGACCGACATCGCGGGCCACACCATCATGTGGAATGTGTTCATTCCGGCGATCGTGCTGCCAGGCGTGGTCTTCACAGTGCTGTTCCTCTATCCCTTTTTCGAGAAGTGGGTGACGGGCGACCGCGGGGAACACCATCTGTGCGACCGGCCACGCAACCGGCCGACCCGTACGGGGCTCGGCGTGGCGGCCATCGTCTTCTACGCAGTGCTTTTGGTCGCCGGCGGCAACGACGTCGTCGCCTTCTCGTTCAGGGTTTCGGTCCAGGCCATGACCTGGATCCTCAGAATCGCGCTGATCGCCGCCCCTCTTCTGGCCTTCGCGCTGACCAAACGCCTCTGCCTCGCCCTTCAGATGCGGGACCGTCGCCGGCTGAACGAGGGCGAGGAGACCGGCCAGGTGATCCAGTCGATGAACGGCGACCTCTCGGAGGGTCACCGCGGCCTGAGCCCGACGGCCCGCTACCGCATCCTGATGCGTGATGTCCCGACACCCCTGAAGCCCCCCGCGGAAGGCCCCATCACCCGTCGGCGACGTCTTCGGACCGTACTGAGCGGCTGGTACTACGGGGACCTCGTGGAACTGCCCGCCACGGAGGAGCAACGGTCCTGGATCGCGGAGCGGTCGGCGCCGCCGGAGGCGGTCCGCGAGCCCGAGAACTGAGAGCCGTCCTCAGTCCCGTGCACGCACGTACTGGAAGACCATTCCGAACATCCCCGCCAGGACCACGCCCAGCCCGATCAGCAAGAGCCACAGACCGAACACCACACCGAGGGCGAGCAGGGCCGTCCCCGCGGCTGTCACTGATGGCCAGATGCTGTGCGGAGGAAAGAAGTCCACCGGGCCGGACCGCTCATGGACGCGCCCGTCCGCGCGGTCCTCGGGGCGCAGTCCCTTCCTCCGGTAATTGGTGGCGAAGAAGAACGTGACCAGCGACGCCATGAGGAACGAGACGGTAAGAGCCGCCGTGCCTGTCGGATCACGGGACCACACGGCGTAGAGAACATCGGTCACGAGGAAGAACCCCGCGACTCCGGCGAAGAGAATGGCCTCGGTCTTCATTCGCCCGACTCCTCTTCGGCGCCCGATGCGGACTGGGACCCGCCTCGCCCGAGGCCCGGCTTCTCCCTCTCCGGCGTGAGGGGGTGTTGCAGGTCGAAGGCCGGCGAGTCTGAACGTACGCGGGGCAGAGCCCGGAAATTGTGCCTCGGCGGTGGGCAGGAGGTCGCCCACTCCAGGGAACGGCCGAACCCCCACGGATCGTCCACCTCGACCCTGGGTGCGTAACGGCTGGTGCGCCACACGTTGTACAGGAACGGCAGAGTCGACAGGCCCAGCAGAAAGGAGCCGACGGACGAGATCGTATTGAGCAGGGTGAAGCCGTCCGCCGCGAGATAGTCGGCGTAACGCCGAGGCATTCCGGACTCCCCCAGCCAGTGCTGGACGAGGAAGGTCAGCTGAAATCCGACGAACAAAATCCAGAAATGAATACGTCCGATGCGTTCATCCAGCATGCGTCCGGTCAACTTGGGCCACCAGAAGTAGAATCCGCCGAACATCGCGAAGACCACTGTCCCGAAGAGTACGTAATGGAGGTGGGCGACGATGAAGTACGAATCGGTGAGATGGAAGTCCAGCGGGGGTGAGGCGATCAGCACTCCACTGAGGCCGCCCAGGAGAAACGTAACGAGGAAGCCAATCGCCCAGAGCATGGGTGTCTCGAACGAGATACTGCCGTGCCACATGGTGCCGATCCAGTTGAAGAACTTGACGCCCGTGGGCACGGCGATGATGAACGACATGGCGGAGAAAAAGGGCAGGAGAACGGCTCCCGTCGCGAACATGTGGTGGGCCCAGACGACCGCCGAGAGCATGGTGATGCTTACCGTGGCCATCACCATTCCGATGTACCCGAACATTGGCTTCCGGCTGAAAGTGGGAATGATCTCGCTCACCACTCCGAAGAAGGGCAACGCGACAATGTAGACCTCGGGATGACCGAAGAACCAGAACAGGTGCTGCCACAGCAGCGCCCCGCCGTTGGCGGAGTCGTAAACATGCGCACCGAACTTCCGGTCGGCTTCGAGGGCGAGCAGGGTGGCGGTGAGCACCGGAAAGGCGAGTAGCGCGAGGATCGAAGTGAACAGAATGTTCCAGGTGAAGATCGGCATTCGGAACATGGTCATGCCCGGCGCGCGCAGACAGACAATCGTGGTGATGAAATTGACCGATGCCAGGGTCGTGCTGATCCCCGACAGCACCAGACCCATGGTCCAGAGGTCTCCGCCGGCGCCGGGCGAAAAGACGGAACTGTTCAGCGGGGCGTAGGCGAACCAGCCGAAGTGCGCCGCGCCGCCGGGCACCACGAATCCGGACACCACGATGATTCCGCCGAAGAGGAAGAGCCAGTAGGTGAGCGCGTTGAGGCGGGGGAAGGCGACGTCGGGCGCGCCGATCTGCAGCGGCATGATGGCGTTCGCGAAGCCGCCGAACATCGGCGTGGCGAACAGCAGCATCATGACGGTGCCGTGGATGGTGAACAGCTGGTTGTACTGTTCTGCGCTGACGATCTGAAGTCCTGGCCGGGACAGCTCCGCTCGCATGAGCATGGCCATCACTCCGGCCACCAGGAAGAACCCGAACGCGGTGACCATGTAGAGATTGCCGATGACTTTGTGGTCCGTGGTCGTCAGCCAGCCCATGAGCCTCACGCCGGCATTGATGCGTCTGTTGGCCACAGGCTCGGCCGACGCGGCTTCCTGCAAGTTCTGCGCCATCGGTTCTCCGTCCCGCCAGGTTGACTCGATGGTGGAGCCTGCCACCATGGGCGGCCTGTACGACTGGCGGTGACACCTCGAATTTCACCAGTTCACCGGTGCTCCGATCGGGTGCCGCTCGGACGTCTGCTCCTCCCTCGCCGTCCCAGCAGGGCCGGACCCGCTGTCCTGTGCCATCGAAGTTTGATCTTTGCCATCGAAGGTTGATCATCAGTAAGTTCGTGCCGTCGATTCCTAATGCCGTTTGTCAAGCCGTTCTGGTTGGGTGCGTGGGGGTTCAGTCGGCCGACGTCTCGCACCTCTCGATCTTTGTAACGACTGATCGGCGTTGCAGCCCGTCGGCAATGCGCTCCATCTCGACCAGCGTGCCAACCAGGCCAGTCTTTTGGAGCGCGCTGGCCATCACCCGTGCCTGGCCCAGGGACAGGTGGAGCATCTCGCGCAGGACTCGCAAGACGGGGACGAGGCTCGACTCGTCGTCCGCGAGGCGAAGCCGTGCGGGCCCATGCTCTGCCAGCAGGGCATTCCTGATCTCTTCAGGAGTCGCTCCGCCTGTGTCCTGCTCGCACCACCCGTTGGGGCAGGCAGTGCATGCACCTTCGGTGCCCCACCACAACTGCCCATGGTCGATGTACTGGCCAACGTCGAGTATCAGCACGCCACCGCAGTCGTTGCACCGCGCCGTGACCTTTACTCCTTGAGTGATCACCGGGCTCCTCACCGTCGGATGTCAGCAAGCGGATACTCCCGCAAGCCTGCCCGTCAGTCGACCGTGTTACCGCTGACCCGGCAGATCGGCTGTACGACAGAGGCGTCACGCTGCACTCACAGGGCCTGACCGCCACGGAGACATGGCGCTACTTCCTCGACAACCATGACTCCTGGATCCCCCTGATCACCATCACGGCGCTCTACATCACCCTCGCCTGAGAACCCCAGCCAGCCGAGTCCGGCGAAACTCAGTAGCTCTTCGAGGTCGACTCTGCATACGTTCGGCCGCATGGCTGACGACTGCTTCGGGTATCCACGACTCGCCGCGATCTACGATCCGCTCGACCCCGACCGCAGCGATCTCGATGCCTACCTCCGAATGGCGGAAGAGTTCGGGGCGCGCCAAGTTCTGGACATCGGCTGCGGCACCGGGGTGTTCGCACTTCTCCTGGCCGACCGCGGGATCGACGTTGTCGGCATCGATCCTGCCCAGGCATCCGTCGACGTCGCCCGGGCCAAACCGGGCAGTGAGCGAGTGCGCTGGATCTGCGGTGACGCGACAGCCCTCCCGTCACTGCAGGTCGACCTCGCGACGATGACAGCGAATGTCGCCCAGGCCATCGTTGATCCGGACACCTGGCAGAAGACGCTGCAGGGAGCCTACGAGGCACTACGGCCCGGCGGGCACCTGGTCTTCGAGACCCGCGATCCGGCCAGACGCGCCTGGGAAGAGTGGACCCGCGAGCACTCCTACCGTGTGACGGAGATCCCGGGCGTCGGCTCCGTTGAGAGCTGGGTCCAGCTGATCGAGGTGAGCTGGCCTCTCGTGACCTTCCGCTGGACCTACGTCTTCGCAGCGGACGAACAGGTGCTGACGTCAGATTCCACACTGCGCTTACGAGAACGCGAAGAGATCGAGACGGACCTGGTCGCCCACGGCTATGTGGTCCAAGACGTGCGCGATGCGCCTGACCGGCCAGGCAAAGAGTTCGTCTTCCTCGCACGGCGCCCCTGATGTCGGCGTTCGCCTGAGAGTGCACCGACCGGTACGCGCAACGTGCACAACGCGCCGTATGCCACAGCGCCGGGGTACCCGACAGCCAGCCACCCTCGGGACACGTGGCTTTGTCCACGAGATGGACAGCAGTTGTTCAGCACTTTGGACAGCACCCAGCCCTGTCGCTGTTCGATTACGTGGTCAGGGAAGCCGGTGCATCAGTCGCGAATTCCCGCCGCGTGGAGTCTGCTGCGCACGTCGTCCCAATCCGGGGCGATCGTCTCGGTTCGGCGGAGGCCGACGCTGCGGTTCTTGAAGCCACTTGAGGTCGAGATACAGACCACCGGGCCTTCGAGGTCGACGACGGTGCGCAGCCCCGCGAGTCCGGCGGCGCTGGAGAGTTCGGTCCACAGGCCGACTCGGGCGAGCTTCTGGTGAGCGGCTTCGAGTTGTGCGTCGCTGAGTTCGAGGACCTGGCCGCCGCTGTCCTGGATGGTGACCACGCCGCGGTAGCCGCTGACCGGGGAGACGATGGAGTATGCCTCGGTCAACCCCACCGTGGCGTGAGCCGCGGGCACCCCGCGCCGCAAGGCCTCGGCGAGCGGCGCGGCCGCGGTCGGCTGGCACGCGTACATCCGCGGCAGCCGCTCGGTCAGGCCGAGGCGCCGAAGTTCGGTGAATCCCTTCCAGATACCGAAGAGGAGTTCGCCATACGCCGTGGGGACGAACACGGCTGCGGGGACGCCGAGGTCCTGGTGGATCTCGTAGGCGATGGTCTTGTATCCCTCGGGACCGAAGGCGTGGCCGGTGTGGGTGGTGGTGAGGCTGCTGACCGGATGCAGGCCCGTCCGGTCGACGATCCGGCGCATCAGCGGCCACCTCGCTTCCCAGGGCACCGGCAGAACCACCGCCTCGTAGGCGTTCAGGAAAGAATCGACGGCGGGCGGCAGTTCGGGGCCCGCTATGACCACGCAGCGCAGGCCGGCGCGGGCAGCGTAGGCGGCCGCAGAGGCCCCGTGGTTGCCGGACGACGCTACGACAATTCCCGGGGCTCCGGAGGCGACGGCGGCGCTGACAGTACACCGGTTCATGCGGTCCTTGTGGCTCCAGGTGGGGTTACGAGACTCATCCTTGATGAAGACACCGGTTTCCACCTCGATCAGCGGCGTGCCGCCTTCACCCAGCCCCGGTGCGGCGAGCGGCGGCAGCAGCGGCGCCCAGTGGTCCAGGCCGCTGCCCCGCCCCGTAGCAGTGGCGAACATGACGGGGTCAACCTGGTCGTAGGCGTAATCGACCTCGACTGGATAGGAGATTTCGTCGGTGCTGGTGCGCGGGCATCCGCTGGTCATCGGGGGCCACAACGGGTAGCTGACCGTGGGATCGCCCAGCGATCGCTGAAGGGTTGCCAAAGACCGTTCTGCCGTCACATCTTGAGCCTATCGATCTTCTCGCGTACGAAGATTGTGATGGACGTGAAGGGGAGGAACAGCCGTGGGCGAGCAGCCTTGTCCGGCGCAGTGGCAGCAGCCACCACCGGTCGAGACCGGCTGAGAGGGCGACCAGAACCGCAGCCGCCCCGGCCAGGAAGACAAGGGCACCGGCAGGCCGCTCGGACATCGCCTACCACCAAGTGCCCTGTGACACCGCCACGGTGGCCCCGCCGATGAGCACGACCGCCGCCGGTGCGAACGGGGGACCGCCCGCCCTCGCCGATGCCCTGACCATTGCTGCCCGCGACGGCGAGCGGGACGACGCCACGGCCGTGGTGCACCTCCACCGGGAACGCCGGAAGGCGGTCGCCGCCGATACCGATCGGGCCAGGGATCGTTGTCCGTACGTGAGTGGCTCCGACTCCCTTTCCTTGTTCGATCGGCTCTCCGTGCTGGCGGATGCTGCCAGGACGCGGCGGGGTGGAGGGCTGGTCGCCGGTCGACGTGGATTTCGCAAGGAGACAAGAGGATGAACGCATCGATGAGAACTGCAGCCGCAGGAGCGGTCGGCATCGCCGTACTGGCTCTGACGACACCCGCGGCGAGGGCCGTCGGCGAGAACACGAGCGAGGCAGCCGGCGTAGTCTGCGGCACCGATGGCACATCGGGGCTCACGGTGGGGACGGCCCACGCCAGGGACTGCGCCACAGCACTCCAGGTCGCGAGCGCCTACACGCGGAGCTGGAACAGCGGCGGCGAAGGGGCCACGACCGTCCACGCCGCAGGATCCTTCTGGAGCTGTCGCGAACAGCCGGGCCCGTTGAATCCGTATCAGGAATGCGTCGAGACAGGCGACATCGTCGGCGCCGGTCGGTGGGTCACCCTGACGTCCTGATCAAGACTCCTGTCGACGCTACGGGCCTGCTGGTCGCAGCGCTCGCCGATCCTGCTTCGGAGGTGTGCTCATGATGTACGTCCGCATGCTCGTGACGGCGGCCGGAACTGGGACCGAGGTCGACGTCACGAAGGACTTCCCGCTGGGCGGTGGGTGCACCAGCAACGGAAGGCGCTGCGGGTCAGCGAGCTGTAGGAGCGGCGCAAGGAGCTGCTCGACTTGCCGGAGGCCGGGATAGGTGTGGGAGCCCGGTGCCTTCCCCCGGCCGCAAAGTCTCGCTGAGTTCACTACTGGGGCTAGCAGGCGCGGGAGACCAAGCTCGCCGCGCTCCGGTCCTACCTCGGCCCGGGACGACCGGTCGGGGTCAGGGTCGTCCAGCACCACACCCCGCAACCGCCGCCGCGACACCACGCCGCCCCGGACCGGGAGCAGCGAGGCCGAGGTCCTGCGCGGGTTCCTCGACTATCTGCGGACGTCGATCGCGGCGATGGTCGACGGTGCGCTCGAGCCGCAGGCGCGAGCGGCCGCCGTGCCGTCGGGCACGAACCTGCTCGGGCTGTTCAACCACCTGACGTTCGTTGAGCGTTCGGTGTTCCTCGGGGACGATGTCAGTGACCGGGGTCGGGCAGCCAGTCCTGCCGGTCCCTCGCTTCCCGCCCCCAGGAAGGGTGGCCGCCGGCGGACCGATGGCTGTGGGGTCCTTGCCTATGGGATGGGCGCTCGTCGTTGTGCCTCGTCGAGGTGGTGGCGCAGCCGGGTGGCGGTATCGGCCACCACGGTGGCCAGGAGTGCCGGGCCGGCCAGGGGGGCCAGTACGCCCTGGGCCGGGGTGTCGGGGTCACCGAGGAGGATCGGCGGGCGGGCCGCCGGGGTGAGGGACGGGTCGACGACGAGGAGTTGGCCGCAGGCGCGGTGCGGGCCCACGACGGCCGGGCCGTCCCAGCCGGGGTGGGGGGCGCCGTAGGCGGTGTGCTGATCGAGGAGGGGGCGGTCGGCGCGGAGCACGGTGAGGCGGGTGGTCAGAAGGCCGCTGGTTTCACCGGTGCGGCCGAGGACCTGTTCGTCTCTCAGGATGAGGCGGGCGGTGGGGGCGAGGTCGACGGTGCAGGTCTGGCGGAGGTTGCTGCCGTTGGTGCTGATCAAAGGCTGCGGCAGCCAGTGCAGGACGGCGTTGTCGCAGACGGTGAGGCGGATGTCGTAGGTGGCGGCGTCGCTGGTGGAGCCGCGCAGGGCAATGGTGGAGGCGGCTGCGGTGATCTGGAGGCGGGCGCGCGGGCCTACATCGACATGGAGCGCGAGCCGGTCACCGCCGAGGGGGCCGCTCATGGCTCCGATGATGTCGATGCGGGCCAGGTCGCCGCGGGGGCGGAGCCTTTGGAGATGGAAGGGGCCGTCGCTGCTGAGGAGCGGGAGGGTGGTGGTGTGGCCGTTATGGGCGGCGCGCACCCGGGCGGTGGCCACGACGCCGGATGGGTCCGGGAGGGCCGCGGGGAGGTGCGCCAAGTCTTCGGCGAGTGTGCTCATGTCTCCTGCCGGGTCGGTCAGTGCGCGGCGACGGCGGGTTCGGGCCGTGCGGTTCCGCCGCGCCAGGCGGTGAGGCGTTCGAGCACCCAGTCGGCGACGGGCCCAACGCCGTCGTCGCCGGTGAGGGAGGTGAACACGACGGGGAGGCCGCCGCGCCGCTGGGCCGCGTCGGAGGCCATGGTGTCGAGGTCGGCGCCGACGTACGGGGCGAGGTCGGTTTTGTTGACGACGAGGAGGTCGGCGGTGGTGATGCCGGGGCCGCCCTTGCGGGGGATGTCGTCGCCGCTGGAGACGTCGATGACAAAGATCTGCGTGTCGACCAGGCCCTTGGAGAAGGTGGCGGTGAGGTTGTCGCCGCCGGACTCGACGAGGATCAGGTCGAGGGGGCCGAGGCGGTCTTCGAGTGTTTCCACGGCCTCCAGGTTGGCGGAGATGTCGTCGCGGATCGCGGTATGTGGGCAGGCTCCGGTCTCCACGGCGGTGATCCGTTCGGGGGGCAGGACGGCCTCACGGAGCAGGAACTCGGCGTCCTCACGGGTGTAGATGTCGTTGGTGACGACGGCCAGCGTGTACCGGTCGCGCAGGGCGCGGCACAGGGCGGCGACGGTGGCGGTCTTGCCGGAGCCGACGGGACCGCCGAGGCCGATCCTGAGGGCGCGGCGGGTGCCGTCGGGGCGGATGGCGTCGGCGGAGACGGCGCCAGGGCCATCGTGCGTGTGGTCGAGGTGCATGGGGGGTGAGCTCCTTCTGGTGTGCGCGGAGTCCGGTTTCGGCGTCAGGAGGCGAACAGGCGCGTCGGCCAGGCGGCGTGCTGTTCTGCGGTGATGTCGAGCAGGGGCGACGACGCGGCCGGTAGAACGCCGACTCCCTCCTCGGCGACATGAGCGGCGGCGTCGGCGGCCCTGCGGGCGACGGCGTCGATGTCGTCGCAGAGGCGGGCGATGACCGCGGTGGCGTCGAACGGGTCGAGGCCAAGGAGCCGTACGGCCGCGGTAGCGGGGCCGGTGACGTGGTCGAAGGCCGCGGCGTGTGCAGCGTCCAGCGCGGTGAGGTCGGCTGCCCGGGCGGCGACGCCCAGCACCACGGGCTGGTGAGCGCCGCCCGGCAGATCGTGTGCGAGCTGCTCCAGCGCCTCGCACGGCCAGGCCGCACGGGCCGCCCGCAGCATCTGCCGGCCCAGCTTGCGGGCCGTGGCCCGCAGCGCCGGGGCGGGAGTACGGGCATCGGCGGCCGCGTCCAGGACGAGCGGGTCGCATCCGGCGGCGGCAGCGGCGGCCAACGCGGCAGTGGTGAGGCCCGCGGTGTGCAGGCGGCCACGGCAGAACGCGTGAAGGGTGGCGGGATCACGGACGGCCCGGGCGGCGACGGCGGCCTCGACACCGCCGGAATGCGCGTGGCCTCCTGCCGGGAAACGGCCGTCGGCGAGGACGAGGAGAGCGGGACGGCTCATGGACGACTGGCCATGCCTTTCAAGGGGCGCGACGTAGGGACGGGCGGGCGGCTTCCGGTCTGCCGGGCTGCCCGCTCTGTCGTTCGCCGGACGGTCAGAAGATGAAGTAGCGCTGGGCCATGGGGAGTTCCGACGCGTAGTGTGTCGGGGTCGGCCGCTGGGGGCAGCGCGCCTCCTCGGCCTGCGCCTGTTCCTCCTTCTGCTGGCGCAGTTCGGTGATGCAGGTGTCCTCGATGAACACCTCGTAGGTGTCCGGGTCGACCCGGATGTTCGGCGTGGCGTCGTTGAGGATCATGTCCTTTTTGAACACCTGGCGGGTGTCCTTGATCTCGTACAGGGACTTGCTGATGCCGAGTGACTCTCGTGTGACCGTGGCCTGTGGGCTGACGAAGTTGAACGAGTTGGCTCCTGGTGCGTTTCCCGTGGCACCCCACATCGGTCGGGGCAGGACGGGCTGCGGCGTGGGGATGGACGCGTTGGCGTCACCAACCTGTGCGTAGGCGATCTGCCCGCCCTTGAGGACCAGGTGCGGCTTCACGCCGAAGAACTTCGGCTCCCACAGCACCAGGTCCGCCAGCTTGCCCCTCTCCACGGAGCCGATCAGGCCGTCCACACCCTGGGCGATGGCCGGGTTGATCGTGTACTTGGCGACGTAGCGGCGGGCGCGGAAGTTGTCCGCCTCCTCCCGGTGCCGATTCTGTTCCGCTTCGGTGCCTTCGCGCAGCTGCCCGTAGCGTGTCCTCATCACATGCGCGGTCTGCCAGGTCCGCATGATCATCTCGCCGATGCGGCCCATGGCCTGCGCATCGGACGACATGATCGAAATGGCGCCCATGTCGTGCAGCAGATCCTCGGCCGCCATCGTCGAGGGCCGTACCCGGGAGTCGGCGAAGGCCCGGTCGGCCTCCAGCTCCGGATTGAGGTGGTGGCAGACCATCATCATGTCGATGTGCTCCTTGACGGTGTTGACCGTCAAAGGGCGCGTCGGGTTGGTGGATGCGGGCAGGACGTTGGGCTCCCCGCACAGGGTGATCATGTCCGGGGCGTGGCCGCCGCCGGCACCCTCGATGTGGAAGATGTGCAGGGGACGGTCCTTGAACGCGTCCTTGGTGCTCTCCACGAAGCCCGCCTCGTTCAGCGAGTCCGCGTGCAGGGCGACCTGCACACGGTTGGAGACCAGGCCGCCCTTCTTCTTGTCGTCCTCCGGTCTGTTCCGGCCCTCGCACACCTTCAGACAGGTATCGATGACCTCCGGGGTGGCCCCCCAGTCCTCGTGGATCTTGAAGCCGATCACGCCGGACTTCACCTGGTCGAGCATCGACTCGCGGGACATGGTGTTGCCCTTGCCCAGCACCCCGATGTTCACCGGGAACTGATCGAGCGCCTGGAAGAGACGCTCGACGTGCCATTTGCCCGGGGTGACCGTGGTCGCGGTGGACCCCTCGGCCGGTCCGGTGCCACCGCCGATCAGGGTCGTCACCCCGGAGGCGAGGGCCTCTCCGACCTGATCCGGGCAGATGAAATGGACGTGGGTGTCCACCCCGCCCGCGGTCAGGATGCGGCCCTTGCCGGAGATCACCTCGGTCTCCGGGCCGATCACGAAGTCCGTCGGCCCGTCCGCCCGGCCCTCGTGGATCGTGGCCATGGTCTCCGGGTTGTACGCCTTACCGAGGGCGGCGATCTTCCCGTCGCGGATCGCGACGTCCGCCTTGACCACGCCCCAGTGATCCAGGATCACAACGCCGGTGATCACCGTGTCCGGAGGGCCGTTCTCGCCGTCGCCGCGTGGCGTCGCCGACTGGCCCATCGACTCACGGATCACCTTGCCGCCACCGAAGACCACCTCGTGCCCGCTCCTGCTCACCAGCGGGCTGACCTTGCTCTCGTCCCTGCCCTGGCAGTTGTCCTTGTCCTCGGGCGCAGGAACGACCGGAAGGCTTACCCGCCGGTCTTTGGACAGACCGCCTGCCCAGTCGTCGGTGACCTTGATACGCAGCGCGGTGTCCGCCAGGCGGATCTCGTCCCCGGTCGTCGGCCCGAAGAGGTCGACGTACACCTCGCGCTTGATCGTCTTGGTGCTCTTCCGCTCAGCCACGGTCATCCGCCCCCTTACCCACCGAGTCGCCCGGGGCCTGGTCCTCGAGTTGTCCGCGGACCCGCCCACGCAGCCCCAGTACCTTCCGCTCGCCCTCGATGGGCACCAGCTCTACCCTGCGGCGATCGCCCGGCTCGAACCGTTCGGACGTACCGGCGGGGACGTTGAGCCGCTTGCCGTACGCCGCTTTCCTGTCGACGTCGGGCTCCCCGTTGGCCCCGTAGAAGGCGAGCCCCTCGTTGGTCTCGTAGAAGTGGTAGTGAGACCCGACCTGCACCGGCCGGTCGGTCGGGTTGTGCACCTCGATCTCAGTAACGTCCAACTCCGGGTTCAATGGCACCGACTCGTCGACGAAGTCGACTTTGCCAGGGTGGAGTTCGATCTCCTCGCGCGGTGCGTCGAACGGGTCGTGGATGGTCACCAGCTTCGTGCCGTCCGGGAACGTCGTCTCGATCTGGACGTTGTCGATCATCTCCGGGACACCGTCCATGACGTCGTCCCGGGTCAGGAAGTCTCGACCCGAGTCCATGATTTCGCCGACGCTCCGGCCGATCCGTGCCTGGTCGTAGACGTAGGCGGTGAGCAGCGCCATCGCCTCCGGGTAGTTGAGCTTGATTCCCTGCTCCCTGCGCTGTCGTGCCACGGCGGCGGCCACATAGACCAGCAGGCGCTCCTGCTCATGGGGACTGAAATGCATGGTGCCCTTCTCGGATCCAGCAACGAACCTCTGTCGATGGCGCGGGGCGGGGCGGGCCCACTGGTTCCATGGACCGAGCCACGCTGCACCGCACTTGATCGTCTTTGGCCGGGCCAGCACATCGAAGCAAAACCGTCCTTTTCACCTCGGACGGGCGGAATGGCGAACATTCCGACGAGAGGGATGGGAATCACACTTCGGAGAGCCAAACGCCGATTCCCGGCCATCAGGGTTTCGCTGGTGGAAGAAGCGCGGCTGTTGTCCGCTTCCGAAGTCGGCCGCACCTCCTCGACCAGCACCGGCAGAGGCCGGGGCGGATCTCTACCGAACCTGGGGCGGTTCACCTGCACGACGCCCCAGGTGGCTGGTGAACCACTCTCTGGCCAGGTCCGCCACCTTTCCCAGAGCACCAGGCTCCTCGAACAGGTGAGTGGCGCCGGGCACCACTGCAAGTCGGCTCTCGCAGCGCAGCAAGGCCTGGGCCTGGCGGTTGAGGTCCAGCACCAGGTCGTCTTCTCCGCCGACGATGAGCAGCGTGGGCGCGGTCACTGCTGGCAGGCGGGTTCCGGCCAGATCGGGCCTGCCGCCGCGCGAGACGACCGCCGCGGCCGGGGAGTCCGGCTCCGCCGCCGCCCACAATGCGGCGGCTGCGCCGGTACTGGCGCCGAAGTAGCCGACTGCGCAGCCATCGGTCGCGGGCTGGTCGAGCAGCCAGCGGGTGGCGTTGGCCAGGCGGCGGGCCAGCAGAACGGCGTCGAAGACGTGGGCGCGATCCAGTTCTTCCTCCGCCGTCAGAAGGTCGAACAACAGCGTGGCCAGGCCGAACTTGTTCAGCGACGTCGAGACGGAGCGGTTGCGCGGGCTGTGTCGGCTGCTGCCGCTGCCGTGGGCGAACACCACGATGCTCGTGGCCCCTTCGGGGACAACCAGCTGCCCGTGCAGCCGGACCGGTCCGGCATGTACGACGACTTCCTGATCCGTGGCGGCCATCGCCGTTCCTTCCACGGTTGCTGCGTCTACGTGCTGCTGCTCGATGCGGCTTTCGGCTTTCGACCGTACTTCTCATCGGCCCTGCACCCACCACGCTACTCGCGTTCTGCCTAAGGGCTGTCCCGTAATCCCTGGCGGGCGCGCGACGACAGCTACGGCACCTCGCCGCGTTGTCGGAACGTCCGCATACATCCAGTATGCGGACGTCCCTCCGTCTTGCGATGCACCGCATCTGACGCCGCGCGCTGATCCACCACGGATTACGGGACAGCCCTTAGGCGCGAGCGGCTGGTCAGTACTGGTTCATCCCTTGACGACGCCCAGCGGCACCAGGCGGGCAACCGGCCGGGCGAGTCCGGCGCCCGCGGTGACGGCAGCGACCGCGTCGACGTCCTTGTACGCCTCCGGCGTCTCCTCGGCGAGACCACGCCACGAGGAGGGACGCACGGCGATTCCCCGGGCCTCCAGCTCGCCGCGAAGCCGCTCCCCACGGACCATCCGCAGCGCGTGGTGGCGGCTCCAGACCCGGCCGGCGCCGTGGCAGGCGGAGTGGAAGGCGTCGTTGCCGGGCAGGCCGACCATCACGTACGAGGCGGTGCCCATCGTCCCGGGGACGAGTACTGGCTGGCCCGCCTGGACGAGGTCCTCGGGCAGGCTCGGGTCGCCGGGCGGCAGCGCCCGCGTCGCGCCCTTGCGGTGGACGCACAGTGGACGTGCCACACCGTCCACTTCGTGGGTCTCGATTTTGGCCGTGTTGTGCGAGATGTCGTAAACCAGCTCCAGACCGACTCCCGCAGCCGTCGCGAAGGCGTGGCGGGTGGCTTCGGACAGCAGCTGGCGGTTGGCTCGGCCGTAGTTGGCGGCCGCCGCCATCGCCCCCAGGTAGGCGCGGCCTCGCGGCGAGTCGACCGGCGTGCAGGCCAGCTGCCGGTCCGGTACCTGGATGCGGTGCCGGTGCAGTTCCTGGTCCATCACGCGGACGTGGTCGGTGCACACCTGGTGTCCCAGGCCGCGCGAGCCGCAATGGATCATGACGCACACCTGCCCCACCCGCAGCCCGAAGGACGTCGCGACAGCCGGGTCGTAGATCTGGTCCACCGCCTGGACCTCCAGGAAATGGTTGCCCGAGCCGAGGCTTCCCACTTGGTGGAGGCCGCGTTCGACGGCGCGCGTGCTCACCTGCCCCGGGGCCGCGCCGTCCAAGACGCCGTAGTCCTCGCAGCGCGCGAGGTCGCGCGGCACTCCGTGGCCGTGCTCGACCGCGTACCGAGCGCCGCCGACCAGCAGCTCGTCCATCTCCCCGGCCCCCGACAGCTTCCACAGGCCGCCGCGCCCCATGCCGCGTGGGATGGTGCTGTCGAGGGTGTCCATCAGCCGTCGCAACCGGTCATGGCCGAGCGCCTCGCGGTCGATGCCGGCGGCCAGCAGCCGTACACCGCAGGAGATGTCGAACCCGACGCCGCCCGGCGAGATGACCCCGCCGTGGGAGATGTCGGTGGCGGCCACCCCGCCGATCGGGAAGCCGTAGCCCCAGTGGACGTCGGGCATGGCGAAGGAGGCGCGGACGATGCCGGGCAGCGTCGCCACGTTCGCCACCTGCTCCAGCGCCTTGTCCCCAGCCGCCTGCGGCAGCAGCGCCCGCGAGGCGAACACCACCCCGGGTACGCGCATCGGTTCCCGCTGCTCGATACGGAAACGGTACGGGCTCTTCTCCATCAGTGTGATGTCCACGTCCCTCACCTCCAGTCGACCGTCAGCCGTCCGGCCCGATCGGCGACGGCGGTGCCGAACTCGGCGCAGGCGGTGGTGAGCCGCTCGCGGATCCACTCCCGGTCCTCGCCGCGCGCCAGGCGGGTGTGGCAGTAATCCAGGGCCAGCGGTATCGCCTCCACCCGGGTGGGCACCAGGTGCGCGGCATCCGGGCCGTCCAGGGTCACCAGGAAGAGAAGCCCCAGGTCGTTGCGCAGGACCGGGTCGACGGCGTAGTCGTCGACGAAGTCGCCCAGGTCGTAGAGGATCCGGTCGGCGATCCCGTGGAAGACATGGGCGGAGTGCCCGGCGACCAGCGTCGCTCCCGCAGCCAGCAGCTCCGGTGCCGCGGCCGCGACGTGGCGCGGCGGCCGGGAGGTCATGTTGGGGCCCCAGTGCGGCGTGACCAGCACGACATCGGCCGCTGCGGCGGCCCGCCCCACCGACTCCGTCAGCCAGCCGGGCACCCCCGCGTGGAGATCGGCCCAGGCCACCCCGGGACGGTCCGCCCCGGCCGCGTACTCCTGCGGGTGGTCTGTGACACCCACCACCGCAAGCCGCACACCGTCCGCTTCCAGCACCGCGAACTCCCGGGCCGCGCCTGCGGTCGCCCCGGCACCCACCGCGTGGACGCCCGCCCTGGCCAGCAGGGTGCGGGTGTCGGCCATGGCGTCGAACCCGTAGTCCAGGGCGTGGTTGTTGGCGAGCGTCACACAGTCCGCCCCCAGTTCGGCCAGCACCTTGGCGGCGGCGGAGGGAGCGCGGAAGAAGAAGGCCTTTCGCGGGTCGGGCCAGCGGTGCCCGCGGTCGGAGACACAGCACTCCAGGTTGAGCACGAACAGGTCCGCCTCCGCGAGCGCCTCCCTGACCCCTGTGGAGACCAGCGTCCCCGGCACCGGCGAGCGGCGCAGCTCCTCGGCGACGCCGCGCCCGAGCATGGTGTCGCCGGCCAGTGCCACCGTGAGAGCCATGATCCAGTCACCTTCCCCGTCCTGCACTCAGACGTCGAGGGTCACCCGGCAGGTCCAGCCGCCAGGGCCGCCGCGCAGTTGCAGATCGTGCAGCGAAACGGCCTTCGGTACCGCACCGACCGGCACGGCGGTGCCGACGTCGGCCATCCGGAAGTGGACCGACAGGCCTCGGCCGTCCCCCGCCGACCGGATCGGTCCCACCTCCACATCGAGCGGGATCTCGCCGTCGGTATCCATCCGGTAGACGACCTCCTCCAGGACGGATACCAGCAGATCCTCGTCGGACTCCGCAGTGACCGCGTATGTGCGTTCCGCGACGAGTGCGGCCCCGGACGTGTCGGCGAAGCCCTCCACCACCGCGCGCACCGCTTCGCCGATGCAGCCCTCGGCCGTCGGTGACCACGCCTCCACCCGCATGTCCGCTGTGTGGGGCACAGCCCGGTGGCCACTCGCGCCGGGCTGCTTCCCCATAGGTTCCCGACCGTCCACGGTCGGCGCCTCTCCGTCGACTCCGGATGCACAGCCTGCTGGCGAGTTGCCCGAGCCGCAGGCGATGCCTCCTCCAGAGTCGTCCCGTACACCGCTCCAGGGCAACCTTCACGAGGCGCGACATCAACGAGCCGCCGCGAGGGAAGCAACACGCTGATTCTCTGCGAGGCAGGGAGCGGTGGGGGACAGAGGTTTGGGGCGGCGGCCGAGTCAGGAGGGGGTCTGCGGGTCGCGGAGTTCCTCCGCTGCGTCCGAGACCCGTCGGATCAGGTTCATGAAGAGGGCCTGCTCCTCGGGGGACAACGGGGCGAGGAAGACCTGGTTCATGCGGGCCGTACGCACCTTGAGCCTGCCGTGGGTACGCGTGCCCTCATCGGTGAGCCGCAGCAGGAAGCGGCGGCCGTCGTCCGGGTCACGGACCTTGTCCAGCAGACCGCGGCGGCTGAGTCGGCTGATGACCTCGGCGATGGTGGAGCGGTCCAGGCCCACACGCTCGCCGACGGTCCGCTGATCCAGGCCTGGCTCGGCCATGAGTGCGTTGATGACACCGAACTGGGGCGAGGTGATCTCCTCGGAGACCATCGTGTTCCACAACAGATGGTGCGCTTGCTGCAGCCGTCGGGCCAGGTGCCCGGGGTGGGTGGACAGATCCACCGCGGCCATGGTGCTCCTTCGGTTCAATGCTTCGTCGGTGTGCTGAGTAATTCTCACCCAAGCCACTTCGTCTGCCAACTCGGACAGAGGCAGGTATCCCTTCTGTGAAGGGATACCTTGACGCTTGAACCTTCGGGTGTAAGCATTGCGAAACCTTGAAGAAATGCTCAGTACCCTGACTAAATCCGGTTGCGGGTGCCGGCGGAGATGAGGCTTTTCGCATGGACAAGGTGGTTGCCACAGCCGATGAGGCGGTGGCCGACGTCCGGGACGGAGCGGCGCTCGCGGTGGGTGGGTTCGGCCTGAGCGGGGTTCCGGACGTGCTGATCGCGGCGGTGTACGACCTCGGTGTGTCGGGTCTGAGTGTGGTGTCCAACAACTGTGGGGCGATGGACTCGGGGCTGGCGGTCCTCCTGTCCGCGGGGCGTATCTCCCGCGTCACCGGGTCCTACATCGGCGGGAACAAGGAGTTCGCCCGTCAGTACCTGGGCGGCGAGCTCGAGGTCGAGATGATCCCGCAAGGCACGCTGGCCGAGCGGCTGCGGGCCGGAGGGTGCGGCATTCCCGCGTTCTACACACCCGCCGGGGTGGGCACGCAAGTCGCCGAGGGCGGGCTGCCCTGGCGCTACGACGGGCAGGGGGGTGTCTTGCTCGCGTCACCGCCCAAGGAGGTGCGCGAGTTCGACGGCACCGAGTACATCCTGGAACACGGCATCCGCACGGACTTCGCCCTGGTGCGTGCGGCCAAGGGGGACCGGCACGGGAACCTGGTCTTCAACAAGTCGAGCCGGAACTTCAACCCCCTCGCGGCGATGGCCGGGAAGGTGACGATCGCCGAGGTCGAAGAGCTCGTGGAGCCGGGCGAGATCGATCCGGACGAGGTGCATCTGCCCGGCATCTTCGTACAACGCGTGGTCGCCCTCACCCCCGAACAGGCCGCCTGCAAGAAGATTGAACGGCGCACGATTTCCGTGCCCGAGGCGCGAGGGACGGTGCGCAGCTGATGGCCTGGACACGTGAACAGATGGCGGCGCGGGCCGCGTGCGAGCTGGAGAACGGCCAGTACGTCAACCTCGGCATCGGGCTTCCGACGCTGATCCCCAATTACCTCCCCGACGACGTCGAGGTGGTTCTGGAGTCGGAGAACGGCATCCTGGGGGTGGGCCCCTACCCCACCGAGGACCGGATCGACCCGGATCTGATCAATGCCGGCAAGGAGACCGTCACGGTCCTGCCCGGGGCCTCCTGCTTCGACTCGGCGCTGTCGTTCGGGATGATCCGCGGCGGGCACATCGATGTCGCCGTCCTCGGTGCCATGCAGGTCTCCGCACGCGGCGATCTCGCCAACTGGGCCGTCCCAGGCAAGATGATCACTGGGATCGGCGGCGCGATGGACCTCGTCCACGGCGCGCGGACCGTCGTCGTCGTGATGACGCACACCGCCAAGGACGGCTCCCCGAAGATCGTGGAGGAGTGCACGCTGCCGCTGACCGGCAGGGCCTGCGTCGACCGGATCATCACCGACCTCGGCGTGCTGGATGTGACCGAGAACGGGCTGGTGCTGGTGGAGTGCGCGCCGGGCGTGGTGTCCGGCGAGGTAGTGGAGCAGACGGCCGCCAAGGTCCGTATCGCCGAAGGAGTCCCGTCATGAGTCTGCGAGACGTCTACATCGTGGACGCCGTCCGCACTCCGGCCGGCAAGTACAACGGCAGCCTCGCGAGCGTCCGTCCGGACGACCTGGGCGCCCATGTCATCCGTGAACTCCTTGCCCGTACACCCGACTTGGAGCCGTCCCGGATCGAGGATGTCTATTTCGGCAACGCCAACGGCGCGGGGGAGGAGAACCGCAACGTCGGGCGGATGGCCGGGCTGCTCGCCGGGCTCCCCTTCACCGTACCGGGCGTGACCGTCAACCGGCTGTGCGCCTCAGGGCTGGAGGCCGTCATCCAGGCAGCGCGGGCCATCGCGCTCGGCGACGCCTCCGTCGTCGTGGCCGGAGGCGTCGAGTCGATGACCCGCGCACCTTACGTGCTACCGAAGAGCGACCGGGCGTTCCCCGCGGGCCACGCGGAGCTGTACTCCACCACGCTGGGCTGGCGCATGGTCAACCCGAGGATGGACCCGCAGTGGACCGTCCCGCTCGGCGAGTCCGCCGAACTCATCGCGGACAAGCACGGGATCACGCGTGAACAGCAGGACGCCTTCGCACTGGCGTCGCACCAGAAGGCCGCCGAGGCCCAGAAGAACGGGCTGCTCGACGCCGAGATCGTGCCGGTGCCCGTCCCGCAGCGCAAAGGCGACCCCGTCCTCTTCGACCGTGACGAGTGCGTACGCCCCGAGGCCTCCATCGAAGCTATGGCGAAGCTCAAGCCGTCCTTCCGTACCCACGGCGGCACGGTCACCGCGGGCAACGCCTCACCGCTCAATGACGGCGCGTCGGCGCTGCTCCTCGTCGACGAGGAGGGCCTGAAGGCAACGGGCCGCGAGCCCCTGGCCCGGGTCGGCGCCTGTGGTGTCTCGGCGATCGAGCCGCACTACTTCGGGCTCGCCCCGGTCCAGGCGGTCAATCGCGCACTCGCCAAGGCCGGCAAGTCCTTCGGCGACCTGACCACGCTGGAGTTGAACGAGGCGTTCGCCGCCCAGGTGCTCGGCTGTGTCGCCGAGTGGCCCGAGTTCGACCTGGCCATCCTCAACCCGCGTGGGGGAGCCATCGCACTGGGCCACCCGCTGGGCGCCTCCGGTGCCCGCCTCGCCGGCACCGTCGCCCACCAGCTCGCGCGGAAGGGCTCGGGCACGGGCGTCGCCACCCTCTGCATCGGCGTCGGACAGGGGCTCGCCCTCGTCCTCGAACGCTGACCCGCATTCCCGCCCCCATGGAGTCGGCACCCTATGAGTACGTCACCCCTGCCCGATGGGCTGAGCCAGCGCGAGATCGACGCCGAGATCGCCAAGGCACAGGCCGCGTCGACCACCCACAACCACCCGCCGCGTGACTACCCGCCCTACCGCAGCAGCCACTTGCGGCACCCCGAACAGCCGCAGACAGCGCTGCGCGACCCCGAGGCCGTCGAGCTGAGCGGCCCCGTGTTCGGCGTCACCGACATCACCGCACTCGACAGCGATCTCACCCGCCAGCACCCGGGCGAACCGTTCGGCGAGCGGATCACCGTGTCCGGCCGGGTACTCGACCGTGCCGGACGGCCCGTACGCGGTCAGCTGGTCGAACTGTGGCAGGCGAACGCGTCCGGGCGGTACGCCCACCAGCTCGACCAGCATCCCGCCCCGCTCGACCCGAACTTCACCGGCTTCGGACGCTGCCTGACGGACGACGACGGCGGCTACTTCTTCACGACGATCAAGCCCGGCGCGTATCCGTGGCGCAACCACACGAACGCGTGGCGCCCCGCCCACATTCACTTCTCCCTCTTCGGTACGGCGTTCGCCCAGCGGCTCGTGACACAGATGTACTTCCCGGGCGACCCGATCCTGCCGTACGACCCGGTTCTGCAGTCGGTCACCGACGAGTCCGCGCGCCGGCGCCTGGTCTCGACGTACGACCATGACCTCTCCGTCCCCGAGTGGTCCCTCGGCTACCGCTGGGACATCGTCCTCGACGGTCCGTCCGCCACCCTCTTCGAGGAAGGTCACGATCACTGATGAACTCCTACGCCCCGACCCCCTCCCAGACCGTCGGCCCGTTCTACGGCTACGCGCTGCCCTTCGCAGGCGGCGCCGACGTCGCCCCGGCCGGCCACCCCGACACGATCACGCTGCACGGGTACGTGTACGACGGGGCCGGAAACCCGGTGTCCGACGCCTTGATCGAGACCTGGCAGCCCGCCCCCGACGGCTCGCGCACCGGCGCGCCCGGCTCGCTGCGCCACAACCCGGTCACCGGCGAGGTCGTCGGCCGTGACGGTGTCGCCTTCACCGGCTTCGGGCGCGTCCCGACGGACGCGGACGGCCACTTCGCGGTGCGTACGCTGCCGCCGGGCGGCGTCCCTTACGTGGCGGTCGTGGTCTTCGCGCGCGGACTGCTGCACCACCTCTACACGCGCGCATACCTGGAGGACTCCGGCGACGCGCTGCTCGACTCCCTGGACGCGGAGCGCCGCGCCACACTCCGCGCCACGCCCGAGCCGGGCAATCCGCGCACGTACCGTTTCGACATCCGCCTTCAGGGCGCCGGTGAAACGGTCTTCCTGGAGTTCCAGTGACATCCGTCGTCATAGACGCAGGCCTGCTCGCCCCAGGGCGGGCAGGCTCCCCGGCCGAATCCGCGACCGGGGACACCGCGTTTCTGCAAGCGCTGCTCGACGCGGAGTCCGCGCTGACCCGCGCCCAGGCGGCCGTCGGCCAGGTCCCAGACGAGGCCGCGCGGGCGGTCACGGCCGCGGCCGATGCGGCCCGCTTCGACGTCCGCTCCCTCGCACTGCGGGCGCAGGGCGGCGGCAACCCGGTCATCCCGCTCGTCGTCGACCTGACGGCAGCGGCCGGGGAGGAGTACGGCCCGTACGTCCATCGGGGCGCGACGAGCCAGGACATCATGGACACAGCGGCCATGCTGGTGGCCGCCCGGACCCTGGACCTGGTCCTCGACGACCTGCACTGGTGTGAACGGGCGCTGTCCCGACTGTCGGCGACCCACCGCGACACGGCGATGCCCGGCCGCACCCTTACTCAGCACGCCGTGCCGACGACCTTCGGTCTGAAGGCGGCCGGTTGGCGGTCGCTGATCCTCGACGCGCGCGACCGGGTGCAGACCGTACGGGAGCACCTGCCTGCCCAACTGGGCGGCGCGGCAGGCACACTGGCGGCGTTCTCGGCGTTCGCCGACCCTGAGCCCTTGCCCCAGGAAGGCGGTATGGGCTGCGCAGCGGAACTCCTCGCCGCCTACGCCCGCGAACTCGGGCTCACCGAGCCGCAGTTGCCCTGGCACACTCTCCGTACCCCCGTTGCCGACCTCGCGGGCGCGCTCGCGTTCACCGCAGGTGCTCTGGGCAAGACCGCTGTCGATGTCCTGACTCTCTCCCGTACGGAAATCGCCGAACTGGCAGAAGGCAACGGCGGCGGCTCGTCCGCCATGCCGCACAAGGCGAACCCCGTCCGCGCCACGCTCATTGTCGCGGCGGCCCGCCGCGCCCCCAACCTCGCCGCCACCCTGTACGGGTCGCTCACCGCGGAGGACGAGCGCCCCGCCGGGGCCTGGCACGCCGAATGGGAGCCACTGCGCGACCTGCTCCGCCTGGTCGGCAGCGCCGCACGCGACGCCGCCGAGCTCACCGAGGGCCTCAAAGTGCACGCGGACACGATGCGCGAACACCTCGGCCTCACTCGCGGACTGATCGTCTCCGAGCGGCTGGCCGTCCAGCTCGCCCCGACCCTGGGCCGCGCCCGCGCCAAAGCCCTGCTCACCGACATCGGCAAGCGCGCTTACACCGAGGGCAGGACCCTCGCGGAACTGCTCGCCGAGGTCCCCGAGCTTGCGCACATCGACCTCACGGAACTCACCGACCCCGCCCACTACACCGGCTCCGCCGGAGCCCTCACCGACCGTGCCCTGGAGCGACGTTGAACGCGCTGCCGCATTCTCCCGGGACCGACCCCCGGACCCCAGCCCGGAAAGACGGGCGCAGTGACGTGCCCGGCTCGCCCCTGCGAGGCGGACTTCAGTGAACAACACGCCCGACTCCGTTCCGGCCGGCAAGCTGCCGCACCACCGCGCCGAGGGACCGGCCACCGCTCCCGCCCTGATCCTCGGCCCGTCACTCGGTACATCGACAGCCCTCTGGGATGCCGTCGCAACCGAAATGTCCATCTCTCACCGGGTCGTACGCTGGGACCTGCCCGGCCACGGCGGCTCCGACGCAGGGCTGATCGGCCCCGGCACGACGATCGGTGAGCTGGCCCGCCTCGTACTGTCCCTCGCCGATTCGCTCGGGATCGACCGTTTCGCGTACGCCGGGGTCTCGCTCGGTGGTGCCGTCGGTCTGCATCTCGCCGTGCACCACTCGGAGCGCGTGGAGAGCCTCGCAGTGATCTGCTCATCGGCTCACTTCGGCGGCTCCGCGATGTGGGAGGAGCGGGCCGCGCTGGTACGCCGCGAGGGTCTGGGTTCGCTCGCACAGAGCGCGAACGCCCGTTGGTTCACGCCCGGTTTCACCGTGCCCGTACTCGTGGCGGACCACCGCGGCGCCGACCCGGACGCATATGCCGCGTGCTGCGATGCGCTGGCCGCGTTCGACATCCGGGACAGGCTCTCCTCGATCACCGCGCCCACGCTGCTCATAGCGGGCCGTGAGGACCCCGCAACGCCGCCCGCGCATCTGCGGGAGATCGCCGATGCGGTGTCCGGTGCCACGCTCACCGAGATCCCGGGCGCATCGCACCTGGCGCCCGCGGAGCAGCCGGAGGCTGTCCTGACGGCACTGCGTTCCCACCTCACCGGTGCGCCGAGGCGGGGCATGGAGGTGCGCCGCCAGGTGCTCGGCGACACCCATGTGGACCGCGCGCAGGCGCGGCAGACCGACTTCAGCGCAAGGTTCCAGGACTTCATCTCCCGATACGCGTGGGGCGAGATCTGGACCGACGACACGCTCACGCGCCGCGAGCGCAGCATGATCACCATGACAGCGCTGGTTGCACACGGCCACTACGACGAACTGGCCATGCACATCCGGGCAGCGCGGCGCAACGGTCTCACGCCCGAGGAGATCGGCGCGGTGCTGCTCCAGACTGGCGTCTACTGCGGCGTTCCGGCGGCCAATTCCGCGTTCGCGGTGGCACAACGAGTATTGGCGGAGGACACCGCCGGGCATTGACCGCGGGCGCCGACACCGGCCGCCCCGGAATCCGCTACATCCACGAGGGCCGTGAGCAGTCTCTGACCTGCGACTACGTGGTCGGCTGCGACGGCTTCCACGGCGTGGCCCGCAGCGCGGTCCCGGACAGCGTACGCACGACGTACGAGCGGACCTATCCGTACTCCTGGCTCGGGGTCCTTGCCGAAGCCCCGCCCGTGTACGACGAGTTGATCTACGCCCACTCCGAGCGCGGGTTCGCCCTGGCCAGCATGCGCTCCCCGTCGGTGAGCCGCCTCTACCTCCAAGTTCCCAACGGCACCGACCCTGCAGACTGGTCCGACGATCGGATCTGGGACGAGCTCGACTCCCGTCTCGCCGTCACCGCCGACCCGGGATGGCGGCTGAAGCGCGGCCGGGTCACGCAGAAGTCCGTGCTGCCGATGCGTAGTTCGGTCACCGAGCCGATGCGCTGGGGCCGCGTCTTCCTGGCCGGTGACGCCGCGCACATCGTGCCGCCCACGGGTGCCAAGGGCCTCAATCTCGCCGCCGCCGACGTGATCGTCCTGGCCCGCGCTTTTGCCCACCAGAAGGAAACGGGCTCGGGCGAACTGCTCGACGCGTACTCCGACACCTGTCTGCGCCGGGTCTGGCGGGCCGAGCATTTCTCGTACTTCATGACCACGACCTTGCACACCGACCCGGAACAGTCCGCCTTCGGCACCAGGCTCCAGCTCTCCCAGCTCGACCGGATCGCGACATCGCCGCACGCCGCCGCCGAACTGGCGGAGAACTACACCGGACTGCCTCTTGGGCCGAGGGCCTGATCGCACAGAGGCCCGCCTGCCGGGGGAGAGCCCCTGGCAGGACGGCCCGAGAGGTCCTGCGCGATTCCCGCGGATCCGAGAAGCGCGGGGGGAGGAGGTCGAGGCTTTCCCTCGGTCTATCAGCGGCGTCGCAGGGACGGGTTGAGTAGCGCGGGCGGAGTGTCGTTCTTCTCATGCGCGGCCAGGTCGGTGCCGGGGGCCACGATGGCGTCGATCGCATCGAGTACGTCGGCGGAGAGCACGGTGTCTGCGGCGGCGAGTTGCGAGTGCAGGTGGTCCAGCGTCCGGGGTCCGATGAGCGCGCTGGTCACAGCAGGGTGCGCGGTCACGAATCCGAGCGCGAGCTGGATCATGGTCAGGCCGGCCTCGTCGGCGACCTTGGCCAACCGCTCGACAGCTTCGAGCTTGGCCCGGTTGGCGGGGACGGTGGTATCGAAACGCTGCGGCATGAACGCTGCGCGGTTGGTGGTGATCTCCCGGCCCTCGCGGATCGCGCCCGACAGCCAGCCCGAGGCCAGCGGGCTCCACACCAGCACACCGAGCCCGTATTCCTCGGTCACGGGCAGGACGTGGGCCTCGATCCCGCGCTGCAGGATCGAATAGCTGGGCTGTTCCGTGACGTAGCGGCTCAGGTGGTGTTGGCGGGCGGCCCACTGTGCCTGCGCGATGCGGTAGGCGGGGAAGGTCGAGGAGCCGAAGTAACGGATCTTTCCGGTGCGCTGCAGGTCGGTCAGAGCCGACAGCGTCTCCTCGTCGCTGGTACGGGGGTCCCACCGGTGGATCTGGTAGAGATCGACGTGGTCGACACCGAGACGGCGCAGGCTGTCGTCCAGTGCGGTGACCAGCCAGCGGCGCGAACCGCCCTGATGGCTGCGCTCGTCGCCCATCGGCAGGCTCGCCTTGGTGGCCAGCACGATGTCCTCGCGGCGGCCGGCGACGGCCTTGCCGACCATCTCTTCCGACGCGCCGCCGCTGTACACGTCGGCGGTGTCGATCACGTTGATCCCGGCCTCAAGAGCAGCGTCGACGATGGCGGTGACCTCGTCCTGGGTGGTGCGCCCGATCTTGCCGAAGTTCATCGCGCCGAGCGCGAGGGTGCTGACCTGCACACCGGTGCGGCCCAGATTGCGGTACTGCATGACTGTGTGTCTCCTCATTGCAGCTGGAACGTGTGCGATGGGTGGCTTGGATGTCAGGTTCCTGCTCTGGCATCATGAGCAAAGCGGAACCCCGTTCCGGAACGATACGGAACACTGTTCCGGTTTGGCAAGCGCGATGACCACGGAGGAGCGCGGTGAACGACAGCGGCCAGGGCGCAGAGGGCGCGGCCCAGTCCAAACGGAAGGACGCCCGGCGTAACAAGGAGGCCCTGCTCGACGCGGCAGCCGCGGTCTTCGTCACGGCAGGCGTGGAAGCGCCCGTACGCGACATTGCGACCAAGGCCGGTGTCGGGCTGGGCACGATCTACCGCCACTTCCCGACGCGAGCGGACCTCATCATCGCCGTCTACCGGCACCAGGTCGACGCCTGCGCCGAGGCCGGTCCAACGCTTCTGGCGGCCAGCCCGACTCCTCATGCCGCACTAGGACAGTGGGTCAGCCGCTTCGTCGACTTCCTGGTCACCAAGCACGGACTCGCCGCAGTGCTCCAGTCCGACAACGCCGCCTTCGACACGCTGCACGGCTACTTCCTCGACCGCCTCGTGCCCGTCTGCGCCCAGCTGATCGAAGCCGCAGCAGCCGCTGGTGAGATCCGCTCCGACATCAGTGCCTACGAACTCATGCGCGGAGTCGGCAACCTCTGCATCGGCGCGGACATCGATCCCGGCTACGACGCACGTCGACTGGCCGAAATCCTCATTGCGGGACTTCGCCTACCACTGGGATAGAGCTTGATCTGTGGTTGCGGCAGGATGGTCGCCGCAGTTCGAGCCCGTGCTGGAGAAGGTCCGTGTGCCCCGCCTCGGGCCGGGCCGGCCGTGCGTCCGCCCCGATCGCGTACGCGCTGCAAGGCGTACGCCTCCCGCAAGAACCGCGCTTACCTGCGCCGCCGTGGCATCCGCTGCACCATCCCGGACAAAGCCGACCAGGCGCACAACCGCAGGAAGCGTGGCTCCCGCGGTGGTCGGCCACCCGAGTTCAACGCCGAGGACTACAAGGCTCGGCATGCCGTCGAGTGCGGCATCAACCGCCTCAAAAGGAACCGGGCGGTGGCCACGAGATACGACAAGCTCGCGGTCCGCTACGAGGCCACTGTCCTCGTAGCGGCCATCAATGAGTGGCTGTGACCGGCCCATTCAGGGATGGCGGACGGACAGCCCGTGGAGTCTTGGCGGTTCAGGGGTTGATGGCATGTTCGACGAACTGGCCGCAGGAACGGAACCCCAGACGGCGGTAGACGGGCTCGCCGTCGGCCGACGCCTGCAGGACCGCGATGCGGTGGTCTCGCTCGCGGGCCGTGCGGAGGGCCGCGAGCGTGATGGCGCCGCCGTAGCCGCGCTGGCGGTGGGCGGCCAGGGTGGAGATGTTGTAGATGCCGGCGACTCCCGCGTGGTGGAACACCTCGGCGGAGCAGACCGGGCGGTTCTCCACGTAGCCCACCAGGTACCGGGCCGGGCAGGTCGCGGCCATTGCCTGCGAAGCGGCTCGGGCGAAGAAGCGTCGGACGGTTTCGGCGGGCGGGTTCCAGTTCGCGGCGAGGACCGTGGCGTAGTCGGCGAGCTGTTCGGGTGTGGTCACGCTCCGGATGTCCAGTCCCGGGACGGCGGGAGGCGGCAGGGTGTCGTCCAGTTCGGCCCACATCGCCGTCTCGTGTTCGGACACCGGCAGACCGGCCGCCGTCAGGCGGGTGGTGAGGTCCGCCGGTGTCGAGGCAGGGCCCACCCACCAGGAGAAACGGCGGCCGGTGCGGGCCAGTGTCCCGGCGGTCTCGGTGATGCGGGCCGTGACGTCGTCGGCGGTGAAGCGGGCCGCGGCGACGATGTTGAACGTGTCGTCGTCCAGGCCACTGTCCGCGACCAGAAGGTCACCAGCCTCTGTGACGGTCGCGCCAGACATACTCCGGTGCAGATGACAGGCGTGTTCCGCCAGGTTCCGTTCCACCCTGTCCGTCAAGTCGGCTTCGTAAAGGAAATGATCATTCATGGCGATTGATCCCAGCACGACCGGGCGAAGATCGCATGCCATTTTAGGCAGTGTTGCGCCGACGACCAGCACTTTCGATACACGCCCTAGGGTCGCGGCCGACAGGGTTTGCCCCGTCGCGACGCCCACGGTGTCCGCGACGGCCTTGGTCAGGTGCCGACGTAGGCGGAGAGGTGCTCGCCGGTGAGGGTGGAGCGGGCGGCGACGAGGGCGGCGGGTGTGCCCTCGAAGACGATCCGGCCGCCGTCGTGGCCGGCGCCGGGGCCGAGGTCGATGATCCAGTCGGCGTGCGCCATGACCGCCTGGTGGTGCTCGATGACTATGACCGATTTACCGGAGTCGACGAGCCGGTCGAGCAGGCCGAGCAATTGCTCGACGTCAGCGAGGTGGAGGCCGGTGGTCGGCTCGTCGAGGACGTAGACGCCGCCCTTCTCGGCCATGTGGGTGGCCAGCTTGAGCCGCTGCCGCTCGCCGCCGGACAGCGTGGTGAGCGGCTGACCAAGGCTGAGGTAGCCGAGCCCGACGTCGGCTAGCCGGCCGAGGACGGCGTGCGCGGTCGGCGTGCGCGCCTCGCCGGCGCCGAAGAACTCCCTGGCCTCGGTCACCGACATCGCGAGCACCTCGCTGATGTCGCGGCCGCCGAGGTGGTACTCGAGCACCGACGCCTGGAACCGCTTCCCCTCGCACTCCTCGCAGGGGATGGCGACGCCGGCCATCATCGCGAGGTCGGTGTAGACGACGCCGGCGCCCTTGCATTCGGGGCAGGCGCCCTCGGAGTTGGCGCTGAACAGTGCAGGCTTCACGCCGTTGGCCTTCGCGAACGCCTTGCGGATCGGGTCGAGGAGTCCGGTGTACGTTGCCGGGTTACTCCGTCGCGAGCCGCGGATCGCGCCCTGGTCGACCGACACCACACCATCGTCTGCGGGGATCGACCCGTGCACGAGCGAGCTCTTGCCGGAGCCGGCGACGCCGGTGACGACGGTGAGCACGCCGAGCGGGATGTCGACGTCGACGTCGCGCAGGTTGTTCGCCGACGCGCCGCGGATCTCCAGCGTGCCGGTGGGCTTGCGCACCGTCTCCTTGACGGAGGCCCGGTCGTCGAAATGGCGGCCGGTGACGGTGCCGCCGGCCCGCAGCCCCCCGACGGTGCCCTCGAAGCAGACGGTGCCGCCCGCAGTACCGGCTCCGGGGCCGAGGTCGACGACGTGGTCGGCGATCGCGATCGTCTCCGGTTTGTGCTCCACGACGAGCACCGTGTTGCCCTTGTCCCGCAGCCGCAGCAGCAGGCCGTTCATCCGCTGGATGTCGTGGGGGTGCAGGCCGATGGTGGGCTCGTCGAACACGTAGGTGACGTCGGTGAGCGAGGAGCCGAGGTGGCGGATCATCTTGGTGCGCTGCGCCTCGCCGCCTGACAGCGTGCCCGACGCCCGGTCGAGCGAGAGGTAGCCGAGGCCGATCTCCACGAACGAGTCGAGGGTCTGCTGCAGCGCCGTAAGAAGCGGCGCCACCGAAGGCTCGTCGAGGCCGCGGACCCACTCGGCCAGGTCACTGATCTGCATTGCGCAGGCGTCGGCGATGTTGATCTTCTTGATCTTCGACGACCGGGCGGCTTCGCTGAGCCGGGTGCCACCGCACTCGGGGCAGGTGGTGAAGGTGACCGCGCGGTCCACGAACGCCCGGATGTGCGGCTGCATCGCCTCCCTGTCTTTGGAGAGGAACGACTTCTGGATCTTGGGGATCAGCCCCTCGTAGGTGAGGTTCACGCCCTCGACCTTCACCTTGGTCGGCTCCCGGTAGAGGAAGTCGTGCATCTCCTTCTTGGTGAACTTGCGGATCGGCTTGTTCGGGTCGAGGAGGCCCGACTCGCTGTAGACCCGCACGGTCCAGAAGCTGTCGGACTTCCAGCCGGGAATGGTGAACGCACCCTCGGCGATCGACTTGGAGTCGTCGTAGAGCTGGGTGAGGTCGATGTCGGAGACCTTGCCGCGGCCCTCGCAGCGCGTGCACATGCCGCCGGTGCGGGTGAAGGTCTTTTTCACGGCCTTGGTCCTGTTGGCACCGCGGTCGACCGTCAACGCACCGCTCGCCTGGACCGAGGCGACGTTGAAGGCGAACGCGCTGGGCGGCCCGACGTGCGGCTTGCCGAGCCGACTGAAAAGGATGCGCAGCATCGCGTTGGTGTCGGTGGCGGTGCCGACCGTGGAGCGGGGGTCGGCACCCATTCGCTGCTGGTCGACGATGATCGCGGTCGTCAGCCCTTCGAGTACGTCGACCTCGGGCCGCGCCGGCGTCGGCATGAAACCCTGCACGAAGGTGCTGTAGGTCTCGTTGATCAGCCGCTGAGACTCCGCGGCGATCGTGTCGAACACCAGAGAGCTCTTGCCCGAGCCGGAGACGCCGGTGAACACCGTCAGCCGCCGCTTCGGGATCTCGATGCTGACGTCCTTGAGGTTGTTCTCGCGCGCGCGCTGCACGCGGATCAGGCCGTGGTTGTCGGCTACGTGCGGCGCAGGCGAATTCGTCTCCGTCCTCGTGGCCATGCTCATCGTGTCTCCATCTGTTGGGCGGGGCCGCCTTCGCGGTCCCCATGGGCGTCACCTGGCTCGGACCGACCAGCGTCGAGCGTAACGTCTGGTTCTCACGCAATGGTGTGACGCGGGTTCCTGGGCTAAGGGCTGTCCCGTAATCCGTGGCGGATCAGCGCGCGGCGTCAGATGCGGTGCATCGCAAGGCGGAGCGTCGTCCGCCCGCTGGACGCCTGCCCCGATGTCAGTGGTCCTGGGGGCTGTTGCGCTCCGGCTGCTCCGGGCATTCGGGGCAGTCGGGATTGCGGCAGGGGCCCGGCCCACGCACGGGCACGAAGACGCCGAGGGTCTTGTGCCGCCTCATGATGGTGGTGGCCAGAGGGTGCTTGCAAACCGGGCACACAAGCGTCCCCTGGGGGCCGGTCTCATGCTCGACTTTGCTCATTTTTTGATGATAGTTGCGTGCTCGGGGGAGGGGACAGGCCACGTGCGGCGTTGATCAGTGCATCGGGCGGGCGGATCATCCGGCTGCTGGTCCTGCTCAGCTTGTGCGCCGTCGAGTCGGGCGTCCCGGCCTTGGGCCGGTGGTCGTGGTGGGGAGGAGGCAGCGAGGCGGACCTCATGTCCAGAGCTGTTCGCCGAGAGTCCCGGCGGGTGCGGTGCCGGGCAGGACGTACGCCACGGCCGAGGCCCGGTGTTGGAGGAAGGGGGTGAGGGCATCGCGGGCGGCCAGGCGGTTCTGGACGCGAGTGAACTGGGCGGGGTCGCGCATGAAGGCGCAGAAGAGCAGGCCGCGGTCGGTCGGGCCATCGTCGTAGCTGTAGCTGCGGCGGAGCATACGGGCGCCGCCGTCGAAGCGGGGGCTGGCAAGACGCACGTGGGCGGTGGCGGGGATGACGTAGGAACCGTCGGGGTTCTTGGCGTAGATGTCCGGCTCGTCACGCTCGGCGGTGCCGCTGAGGGGGGCGCCGTCACGGGCGCGGCGGCCGACCACCCGGTCACGCTCGCCCTCGGGGAGGGCCGCGAAGCCGGTGACGTCCATGTGGATTTTGCGGTAGACCAAGATGGTGCCGTTCCGGTGGGCTCCGGGTGGGCCCCAGACCCACTGCTCGGCCGCCGCGTGATCGGGGTTGGCGGTGCCGTCCTTGGAGCCGAACAAGTTGCGCGGGGTGGTGCCCGGGGCTGTGTGGGGCAGGAAGCCGGACTGGGTCCAGCGCGGTACGGCGCCGACGGCGTGCGCGGCCGTGCCGGCGAGTTCGGCGACGATGGTGACGGTCCAGCGGTCGGCTGCGGACAGTTGGACCAGAAGATCGCCGTTGCTGCGGTGCGGGTCGAGGCGGTCGCCGGGGAAGGGTGGCAACTCGCCGAGTGAGGCAGGGACGTTGAGGCCGAGGCGGGCTGCGAGGGCAGGGCCGATGCCGACCAGGGAGGCGAGCCGGGTCGCGCCGCCGCCCCGGAGTCGTGGGTCCGCCGGGGCGTCGGAGGCTGCGGTGGCGAGCGTGCGGGTCAGCGCGCCGAGGACGCTGCGCAGGGTCTTCCGGTCGGCGGCGGAGGAGGTCTGCGGGAGGTCGAAGGAGAGCAGGTGCGTTGCCGGTCGTTGAGGCGCCGTGACCCCTGCCTGTCGGGCGCTGTGGAAGGGAATCGCGGCCTCGGTCGGCGGGGCGCCGGCGGTGGCACGGCCGGCTGCCCGGTCGTCTCTCGCCGGTTCGTCGGCCGCCGCGCCGATCCCGGCGGCGAGCACCGCTCCGCCGGCGAGCAGTGCCCGGCGCCGCCCGAAACCGGTTGCCGCGGGTCTGGGCGGATCCTGCGCATTTCCCTGTTCGGTGGGCATACGCCTATTGGAGACGATAAAACAACTGCCATGCAAATCCTGTCTACACAAAGCCTGTTGACCCCTTCGCCAGGCCCGGCGTTGTTCCGGGCGGCGCTGCGTCTGTCGGTGCTGGTCGTCTCGGTCGCGATGGCGGCCACCGGGTGCTCCGCAACAGGGTCGAAGTCCACCGACGCGCGGCATCCGGCCGGGAGCGTGCTACGCGTTCCGGAGGACTTCCCCTCGGTGCAGCAGGCGGTGGACGTCGCTCGTGAGGGCGAGACGGTGCTGATCGGCCCGGGCCTGTACCGGGAGAGCGTGCGCGTCACCAAGCCCCGCGTGGTGCTGCGCGGAACGGACCGCAACAAGGTGGTCTTCGACGGTGGTGTGCGTCTGGCCAACGGCATCACCGTGACCGGCGCCGGCTCGGTGGTCGAGAACCTCACCGTGCACGGCTACCTCGCCAACGGCGTGCTGTTCACCGGCGTCACCGACGAGCGGTTGCAACAGCGCGGCGCCGGCGGCTCCGCCTACGACCCGCTGGACACCACCCGCTTCCCTCCCGTCCGGGGCTTCCGTGCGACCGGGGTGACGGCGTACAACAACGGCCTGTACGGCATCTACGCCTTTGACGCGCGCAGCGGCGTGATCGAGGACTCATACGCCTCCGGGCACGCCGACTCGGGCATCTACGTCGGTCAGTGCAAGCCATGCGAAACCGTCGTCCGCGGCAACATCGTGGAGCGCAACGCGGTCGGCATCGAACTGACCAATGCCTCGGACGGCTTGTCGGTGCTGGGCAACCGCGTCGCCCACAACCGGGTCGGCGTCACGGTCAACTCCAATGACCTGGAGGCCCTCGCCCCGCAGCACGGCGCGGTGATCGCGGGCAACGTAATCGCCGACAACAATGCGGCCGACACGCCCCAGCAGGCGGACGGGGCCTTCGGCATCGGCATCGGCATCGGTGGCGGCACTGCGAACCGCGTCCAGCGCAACCTGGTCCAGGGCAACCGGGCGGCCGGGGTGGTCGTTACCGACCCGCCGGGGCATCCGGCGAGTGGCAATCGCGTCGAGGGCAATCGCGCCACCGGCAACGGAACCGACCTCGTGCTGGCCTCAGCCGATCCCACCAACTGTTTCGTAGGCAACCGGCCTGACACCCAGAGCCCGGACCGCCTGGAGAAGCACGCGGGCTGCGGCACCCGCGGCCGGGGCGCGCTGCCCACCGGCCGGACGGCGTCGGTACAGGCGCCGCCCGGCGTCCCGTTCAGCCAGGTGCCGGCCCCGCCTGCCCAGCCGTCCATGCCGGACCCGACGGCCCCGGGCAGGTCGGCGACCGGCCTGCCGGGGGTTGTCGACGCGGCAGCGTACCCGCTCCCCAAGAACGTGGACGCCGTACCGCACTCGCGCTGAGCACGACACACTGGTGGACTCGGCCCCCGCTTCACCATGCCTCCCTACAGGGTGAACAACAGTTCCTATTTCTTTCAGTGGATATCTGTCACCTTCGGTGAATATCGTGATGTTGTGAAGCTTTCCGAGTGGGCGGTGCGCAACGGTGTGCATTACCAGACCGCGTGGACGTGGGCGAAGGAGGGCCGTATGCCGGTCCCGGTCGTCCAGACGCCGTCGGGTACATGGCTCGTGACCGAGTCGGTCCCGCAGGCTGCGGGACGGGTCGTGGCGTAC
>NZ_JBEOYU010000012.1:0-157051 GCF_040297265.1 Streptomyces sp. NPDC001832 | reverse complement strand
GAACGACGACGACCACAGGGTGGGCATACGGCTCTTGAGGTGCGGGAACTCCTCGCGCAGTACGCGGGAGGTGAAACCCTTGAACTGGTTCGCGACGTAGGACGCGGAAGCCTTCGGCTCATGCTTGACGAACAGGTGCACGTGATCGGGCATCACCTCAAGGGCGATGATCTCCCAGCCCTTCTCGGCCGCCTTCTGCTCGATCAGCTCACGCAACCGGACCGCGACCCGGCCACCGAGAACCTGGCGGCGGTACTTCGGGCACCACACCACGTGCAGGCCCAAGTCGTACACGCCGCCGGAGTACCGGCGGACCTTCCGCGTCACAGTCACACGATCACTATACACACGCCACACATCTAGCTGGAGTCAACAACGCAGATCCGTAGGGACAGTTGAGGTCAGAGCAGTCCTGAGAAACGATTCCCCCCATGCCTAAAGGCACGGGTCCCCTCGCTAGCTATCCGATGGACGCACCCAGCGCAGGCCCGCTCCGTCCATCGCCACCCGCCAAGAGCATCCTGATACTGCCCTGGCAAGCGACTTGGTGCCTCCCAAAATCATCAACACCAGAAAAGGTCAGTTGGACGCCTCGGGTGCCGGCGCGGGCAGGGGCGCGGAGCAGGTCGCCCGGCCGAACTCACCGCTGGCCGTGGCGCTCTGCACGTGCCGCCCGCGCACGGCGACCGCGCAGCGGGCCTGACCGCCCTGCTCGCCCAGAGTGATGCTGATGACAGGGTTCCGACCGAGAGGCACCTCGACCGTCTTCTTCCAGGGTAGGCGGGCGCCGGAGACGGTCTCCGCCGTGCCCTGCTCGCTCGCCCCCTGGTAGCTGAGGTCGGCGGTCCCCTCGCCGGTCACCTCGTACGTCACCGGGGCGGTGGGGATCTCAGGCTCGGCCTTGCCCTCGTCGCCGCCGCGCACCATACCGAACAGCACGACGCCGAGGCAGAGCACGAGGAAGCCGACGGCCGCGATCAGAACGGGGCGGTCGGAGGAGATCCTGCGGTTGCCGTCCTCGGTGCCGGCCGGGGGAGCCCCGCCGTCTCCGTCGCTCCCGGCGTCGGCCGTCCCGGTCGTCTCCGGAGCGTCCGCGCCCGCCTCCGCCTGCTCGAGGGCAGGCGTGGAAAGCCCCGCCTCGCGCGTCTCGCCGCTCATCCGAACTCCCCTCAACCGTAGGCCCGGACGGGCCCCGCCCGATCCAAGAGCCGTGGGGAATCCTCTGTCAAGCGATCTTGGCGCAACGGTCAGGGTTGGCCTGATCCCATCGCATTGCTTTGCGGGACGATCCTGCGAAGAAGAGGAAAAGTCACAGCTCAGGCAGCAACTGACTGCTCCTATGGGTGAGTTGTGTAAATAGTCTGTGCGGTTGACATGGGCAGGGGGCCGCCTGTTAGGGATCTCGGCTGACAACTGCCGTCCGGCAGATGGTCCTTGGTTCCTTCGAAGGGAAACCGATGCACAGACCACGGGCCGTAAGGCTCTTGGCCTCGAGTGCGGCGCTGGCGGTCCTCGCGACCGTCGCACCGACGACACCGGCATTTGCGGCACCACCCGACACGGGACGACTCGCCGACAGCCTTCGCGACTTCTTCACCGACGGGGACGCCGAACCGGCCGATCCGCCCCATCTCCCCGACACCGACGTCCCGGCCAGTGACAAGCTCGCCAAGGCGAAAGACGCGCCGAAGGCCAAGCGCGTCAAGGAGTTGACGGACCGGCGGACGCCCTACTCCCGTCACTGGCGCATGTCCGACGGGCGGGTCCAGTCCGAGGTCTCGGCCATGCCCACCGCCTACGAGACGGGCAAGGGCAAGGACGGCGAGTGGAAGCCGATCGACACCGCGGTCACCGACACCGACCGCAAGGGCTTCGAGAAGGCGAACACCACCAACCTCGCCCGCACCTACTTCGGTGCACACCCGGGTGAGCTGGTCCGCTTCGAGCTCGACGAGGGCCACTGGGTCGCCATCGGCCTCAAGGACGCCGGTGCCGCGAAGCTGACCCCGGCGGTCGACGGCAACAAGGTCACCTACAAGGACGCCCTGGGCCAGGGGATCGATCTCTCCTACACGGTCGGCAACGGCAGTGTGAAGGAGGACATCGTCCTCAACGAGCGTCCGAAGGGCACGCCATCCTTCGAGTTCACGCTCACCACTGGTGGCCTGACCGCGAAGTCGGAGAAGAACGGCACCATCTCGCTGTACGGCGAGAACTCACCCGTCGGCGCTCCCGCGTTGGTGATCCCCGCGCCGTTCATGACGGACGCGAAGAAGGATGCCGTCTCGGCGTACGGCACCACCGGCACCGACGCCGTCCGTCAGGCCCTGTCCGGCAAGGAGGGGTCGTACGGCATCAGCCTGAAGCCGGACGCCAAGTGGCTGGCGGCGCCGGAGCGCCAGTACCCGGTGACGGTCGACCCGACCGTCACGATCGCGCCGACTCCGTCGCAGTCCGCGGACGCGATGATCTCCTCGGACGACCCTGGCGCCAACTACGCGGACCTCTGGCGCCTCTCGGTCGGCAACACCAGCACCGGCACGTCGCGTGCGCTGCTGAGGTTCGGGCTGTCGGGCATACCCGCCGACACGCAGCTGGATTCGGCCGAACTGAAGCTGTACTTCGACCAGACGCACACCACCGGCGCCACCGAGGTCCAGCTGGAGGCGCACCGGGCCACCACGGCCTGGACCGAGACCGGCGCCACCTGGAACAACGCCAAGGACCTCACCGGAGAGCTGTCCGGCACGTCGGTCCTCGTCGACGACGGCGACTCCGGCACCACGGCTGCCCAGGGCGCCTGGCCCACCTCCGGGAACACCGCGTACACCCAGTACGCGATCGGGCAGGACTACCGGTACAACAAGGACGCCACGGCGGGTGACAAGTACACCTGGCGGCCGAGCCTTCCCGAGGACGGCGAGTACCAGGTCGACGTGCACTACGTCCCGGCCTCCGACCGCGCCACCAACGCGCCCTACACGGTGACGTACGACGGCGGCACCAAGACGTACCCGGTCAACCAGCAGGCGGGCACCGAAGGCGTCTGGAAGCCGCTGGGCAAGCACCCGTTCAAGGCCGGCACCACCGGCCAGGTCGTGCTCGGTGACGGCCCCGCCTCGACCTCCACGGCCGTCCTCGCGGACGCGGTGCGCTTCACCAAGGGCGGTGTGGTCACCAAGCAGCCGCAGGAGGTCAACACCTGGCACTCCTTCCCGGTGACCAAGACCGTCCAGCAGTGGCTCGACGGCACCTACCAGAACCACGGCTTTGTGGTGAAGGCCGCCGACGAGTCCGCGAGCGCCCCCAAGGGCGGCCCGCGGTACGAGGCCGCCGAGTACGCCTACAAGGGCGAGGTCGCCAACTACCCGAAGCTGGTCCTCACCTGGGGCGACCAGGGCGTCGACGTCAATCCGCCGAAGGTCATCCACTCCACCGGCGCCGAGCTGAGCTGGCCCGCGTACACCGACCCGTCGACCTCGCCGGGCGACGACATCGCCGAGTACCAGGTCCACCGCAGCGTCTTCCAGCACTTCACGCCGTCCTCGCAGACGCTGGTTTCCCCGGTCGCCGAGGACACGCACACGTACACGGACACCTCGGCCCGGCCGACCCCGGTCGACTCCGCCGAGGAGTTCGGCGACGCGTACTACTACATGGTCGCGGTGAAGACCCGTGACGGACGGATCCTCCCGGCTGTCACGGAGCTGGTGCGTCTGCCCAAGGCAGGCCGCACCACGGTGGTGCTGCAGTCCGGGCAGAGCGACACCACGCTCTCCTCGGCGCAGCCGTCCACCGGCCACGACACGCTCACCGACGCGGGTGTCGCCCACCCGTGGCTGTCGGTGGGCAACAACTCGGCCACGTACGGCAACACCCGTGCCGTGCTGAAGTTCCCCGGCGTCGGCGAGATCCCGGGCAACGCCCGGGTCCTCGAGGCGCAGCTGAACATGTGGGGCTTCCAGACGGCGACCGACTCCAGCGGCGCGATCTACGAGGCGCACGGTCTGACGCGCGACTTCGACGAGGCTACCGCGTCCTGGACGAGGGCGAACTCCACCACCTCGTGGACGACCGCCGGCGGCGACATGGACGCCGCCGTCTCCGACACGGTCGGCACGGTCACCAACGACCCGGCACGGCAGTCCTGGTCCATCACCTCGCTGGCCCAGAGCTGGATATCCGACCCGGCCGGCAACCACGGCGTCGCCGTCAGACTGCGCGACGAGTCGACGAGCGGCCCGCGCGAGCGGGCGCTGTTCCTCTCCTCCGAGGCCGAGGAGCCGCAGCTGCGCCCGCAGTTGGTCGTGACGTACCTGACGAAGTCGACGGAGGCGACCTACCACGCCCCGTACACGCCGTCCCGGATGATCCCGGGCGATGAGTACACCGTCGACGTCACCCTCACCAACACCACCACCAGCACCTGGGCAGCGGGCAGCCACGCCCTGTCCTACACCTGGTCGCTCCCGGACGGCACCGACGCCACCACCGGCGGCAACCAGCTGCAGACGGCGCTGCCGGACGAGGTTCTGCCCGGCGACTCGGTCACCGTGCCGGCGAAGCTGAAGGCCCCGATCAACTCGGACTCCGGCAACAAGCGCCTGGACTACGTGCTGAAGTGGGACCTGAAGAACACCACGACCGGCACCTGGCTGTCCGACAGCGAGGGCATCGCCCCGCTGGCGCAGAACGTCCGCACCGAGGACCCGACCTCCAACCAGCTCGGTCTGGAGAAGTTCTACTCCTACGCGGGCAAGAACACCGGTGCGGGTTCGTCGCTGATGACGAACCTGTACGCGGGCAACAGCGTCTGGCAGTACAACGCGTTCTCCAACCCGGGCCGCGGCATCACCACCTTCGCCCGGTTCGCGTACAACTCCCAGGACACCTCCGACACGGTCCTCGGCCACGGCTGGTCGGCCCAGGCCGCGATGCCGCTGCGTCTCGGCGCCGCGCTGGACTTCCACCCCAACCCGAACCCGACCGAGGTCACCCTCCCCGACGGTGACGGCACCGCCCACGTCTTCCGCAAGCAGGAAGACGGGACGTGGCTGGCGCCGGCGGGTGTGCACTACCTGCTGCGGCAGGGCACCGGCGTGGACTGCACACCGGACAAGGACGGCGACCCGAAGGCCTGGTCGCTGACCCGGCCGGACCGCACCCAGTTCTTCTTCGACTGCGACGGCTACCTGACGTCGATCGTCGACAAGAACGGCAACACGCAGACGTACACGTACGCCGAGCGCAAGTCGAACAACAAGCCGGTCAAGTTCCTCACCTACATCGAGGACCCTGCCGCGCGTCAGTCGCTGACGGTCGAGTACTACACGAAGGACGACACCACCAGCCCGAAGATCATCGACCACGTCAAGTCGATGACCGACATCTCGGGCCGGAAGATCACCTTCGAGTACTCGGACAAGGGCCTGCTCACCACCCTCACCGACGGTGCGGGAAGCTCGCAGCCCAAGGTGTTCCGCTTCACGTACGACATGGAGCAGGGCAACAAGAACGCCAAGCTGGTCGAGGTCACCGATCCGCGCGGCAACTCCACCTCGCTGGACTACTACTACCCGAGCGAGGGCGACGACCCGAAGTTCCACTGGAACACGCAGACGCTGACGGACCGCCTGGGCGGGACCACCGGCTATGTGTACACCGATCCGGACGGCACGGCGGGCTCGGTCGTCAACACCAAGGTGACGGACGCCGAGAACCACGACACGCAGTACGTGCTCGACGGGTACGGCCGCGCCACCCAGATGACCAACGCCAAGTCCGAGACCACCAAGACGGCCTGGGACACCGACAACAATGTGACGCGCCTGGAGGAGGCCAACGGCGCGGTCACCACGTGGAAGTACGACACCAGCACCGGCTATCCGCTGGAAATGAAGGACGCCGAGGCCAACAAGAACGGCACCGCGGCGCAGACCCTCACATACTCCTACGGGCTCAACGGCCATATCGCGGACCTCTTCGAGAAGAAGTCCCCGGAGGGCCGCACCTACCGGTTCGGCTATGACACCAAGGGCAACCTGACCTCGGTCACCGACCCCAAGGGCGTCGCATCCGCCACCGAGGGCGACTACACCTCTCGCACGGAGTACGACGCGCTGGGCCAGGTCATCAAGGAGACCGACGCCAACGGGCACGCCACACAGTACGGCGAGTTCGAGCCGGTCGGCTACCCGAAGACCATCACGGACGCGGCCAGCAACCCCTCGCACTTCGTCTACGACGTGCGAGGCAACGTCACCAAGGTGACCAACGCCCAGGGCGCCGAGGTCACCCAGGCCTATGACGCGTTCGGCAGACCGCTGGAGAAGCGCGAGCCCAAGGACCAGAAGGCAGGCGAGTTCATCGTCACGCCGGAGCCGGTCTATGACGCCAACGACAACATCACCAAGGCCTTCGCCCCCAACGGGACCGAGACCACGGCGGTGTTCGACAAGGCGGACCAGCGGATCGAGTCGGTCAAGCCGTCCGACGAGCCCGGCGGTCCGGTGCGCAAGTCCACCTCCGTCTACGACAAGGTCGGCAACCTCGTCTCCGGTACCGGCGCACAGGGCAACCTGACGGCGACCGAGGGCGACTACACCGCCACCACCAAGTTCGACGCGATCTACCAGCCGATCGAGATGGTGGACGCCGAGGGCAACAAGGCGACGGTGGAGTACGACAACGTCGGCAACGTCGTCAAGGTCGTGGACGCGCGCAAGAACGCCACCGCGAACGCCGACGACTACACCACGCGCTACGAATACGACCTGAACCACCGGGTCAAGCGCACGGTCGACGCCCTGGAGTGGGCCACCTCGGTCCGCTACGACAAGGACGGCCTCCAGATCGCGCAGACCGACGCGGAGGGCAACGAGTCGCTCGCGACGTACGACGAACGCGGCGCGCTCGTGGAGTCCAATGTGCCGGTCAAGGAGGACACCTCCGGCAACATCACCTACCGCACGACCAAGTACGCGTACGACCAGGTCGGCAACCGTACGAAGACCACCACCCCGCGCGGTGTCGCCACCGGTGACGACGACGCGGACTTCATGTCGGAGACGGTCTACGACGAGCTGAACCGGGTCAAGGAGGAGCGCTCGCCCTACGACAAGGACGAAGCGGTCTACTCCTCACCGGACTCGGTGTTCTACGATTACGACTCCGTCGGCAACCTGAAGTCGGTCTCGGCTCCCCCGTCGGATGGCCAGACGGTCCGCAACGTCACCGAGTACACGTACTTCGACAACGGCTGGACACGTACGGCCGAGGACCCGTGGGACATCACCACGGCCTACGAGTACAACAAGCTCGGCCAGCAGACGAAGAACACGCTGACCTCGGCGGGCGGCTCCCAGCAGCGCACCATGACTTGGGACTACTACCCGTCGGGCAACAAGAAGGCCCGCTCGGACGACGGTGTGCCGGTCGGCAACCAGGTCGTCCTGGTGGACAGCTCGGACTTCAACAACACCGCGACCCAGGGCAACTGGTCGCGGACGCAGGCCGAGCAGCAGTACGGCTACGACACGTACTCGCACCCCGCGGGTACCGGCACCTCGTCGCTGTCCTGGCAGTTGAACATCCCGCAGAACGGCACCTACGAGGTGTTCGTCCGTTACCCGAAGCTGACGGGTGCCGCCTCGGACGCCAAGTTCAAGGTCGACCACGACGGCGGCAGCACCACCAAGACCGTCGACCAGACCGCGAACACCGGCGCATGGGTCTCACTCGGGTCCTACGCGTTCGTGGAGGACGGTCCGCAGAAGGTCACGCTGACCGACGCCGCCAATGGCACGGTGCTCGCGGACGCGGTGAAGCTGGTCCGCTCGAACTCCGGTGAAACGGACAACGAGAAGAAGGACTTCACCTACAGCTACAACGCGAACGGCAACATGACCGAGGTCCGTGACCTCTCGCCGGGCGCGAAGATCGACACGTACAAGATCTCGTACGACGGCCTCAACCACATCACCAAGGTGGAGGAGTCCGCGGGCGGCACGGTGAAGAACACCACCTCGCTGACCTACGACGAAAACGGCAACCCCGTCACGTCCACGCACGATCTGACCTGGACGAAGATCGAGTACGACGAGCGCGACATGGTCAAGAAGGTGACCAACGCCGATTCGCCCACCGCGGGCGATCAGCAGATCACCACGATGACCTACACCGGGCGCGGCCAGCTCCTGAAGCAGACCAAGCCCAACGGCAACACGCTCGATATGCGCTACTACCCCGACGGGTCGGTGGAGCAGTCGCTCGAGAAGACCTCGGGCGACACCGTGGTGGCGCAGCACGACCTGGAGTACTCGCCCAACGGGCACCGCTCCAAGGACGTCCTGAAGCTGATGAACGCCGATGACAACTCGGCCTACATCAACAACACGTACACCTTCGACTACGACCCGCAGGACCGCATCACCAAGGTCACCAAGAGCGGCGACGACGCGTCCACCGAGTCCTACCGCTACGACCGCAACAGCAACATCGTCGAGCAGACGGTGGACGATGTCACCACGACCCAGCGCTACGACCGAAACCGCCTGTTGTCGGCGAGTTCGGGCGGGGTCACGTCCACCTACAACTACGACCCGCTGGGCCGGCTCGACACCGTCAGCACCGGCGGTCAGACCGTCGAGAAGCACTACTACGACGGCTTCGACCGTGAGGCGAAGGTCCGGCAGGGCGTGGGCGCCACCGCGGTGACCACCTCGTACGTCTACGACCCGTTCGACCGGACGGTCTCCCAGACCACCTCGGGCGACCAGGGCAAGACCACGGCGTTCACCTACCTCGCCATGGACAAGACGCTCCTGCGCGAGACGGTCGACGGCAAGGCGGACAAGGACTACCAGTACATAGCCGGTGGTCAGCGCGCCACGCAGATCAAGCACAAGGACGACGGCAGCAAGGAGGCCTCGCAGTACGTCACGAGTCCGCGCGGCGACGTCGAGGCGATCACGAAGGAGGACGGCAAGACCCGTTCCACGTACGGCTACACGGCCTACGGTTCGGACGACTCGTCCCAGATGACCGGTGCGGACAAGCCGGGCAGCGGCACCGAGGGCAAGAGCGACTACAACTCGTTCCGCTTCAACTCCTCGCGCTGGGACGGTGCCTCGGGCACGTACGACATGGGCTTCCGCAACTACGACCCGGGGCTGAACCGCTTCCTCACCCGGGACTCGTACAGCGGCGCCCTGGCCGACATGTCCCTGGCCACCGACCCGTTCACCGGCAACCGGTACGCGTTTGCCGGCGGCAATCCGATCAGCTTCGTCGAGCTCGACGGGCACCTGTTCGGTCTGTCGCTCTCGGACATCGGCCATGCCACGCTCGACGTGGTCGGCCTGGTCCCCGTCGTCGGTGAGGTCGCCGACGTCGCCAACGGCATCTGGTACGCGGCCGAGGGCAACTATGTCGACGCCGCACTGTCGTTGACCTCGGCGATCCCGCTCGCGGGGTACGCGGCCACCGCCGTCAAGGCCGGCCGCTACGTCGAGAAGGGTGTCGAGGCGGTGGACTCCGCCAACGACGTGCGCAAGGCGGTGGACAACGCCGGTGACGCGGCGAACGCCGCGAGCGACGTTCGCAAGGCGGACGGCGTGGACGCCCCGACGACGAAGTCGCCGGACAGTCCGCAGGCACCCGCCTGCAAGGTGAACAGCTTCCTGCCGGGCACCCAGGTCGTCCTCGCGGACGGCACCACCCGGGCCATCGAGAAGCTGGAGGTCGGCGACCTGGTCGTGGCCACCGACCCGGAGACCGGGGACACCCGGGCCCGGGAGGTCACCGAGACGCGTGATCACGAGGGCACCAAGGACCTCGTGACCCTGACCGTCGACTCCGGCGGCAAGGGCAAGGCGCTCAAGCTGACCTCGACGGCCGCGCACCTGTACTGGCTGCCGGACTTCGGCAAGTGGGTCCCGGCCAAGGACCTCAAGTCCGGTATGTGGCTGCAGACCTCGGCCGGTACCTGGGTCCAGATCAGTGCGGTCGACACCGCCCACCGCTCGGCCAGGGTCTACAACCTGTCGGTCGAGGGCGTCCACACGTACTACGTGGGGTCGGGTACCGCCGCGGTCCTGGTCCACAACTGTGGTTATAAGGATGAGGCGGTCAGGGCGCAGCAGCGCGCCCAGGAACTCGCCGGTCAGCTCCACTTCTTCAAGGAGTCCATGGTGACCGTCGCGGTCATCGGGGTCCGGAAGAAGGGCACCAAGGACATCATCGAGAAGGTGGGCATGAGCTCCGGTCAGAAGGGCGACCTTCTGGAGCTCTCCGACGGCCAGTCGTTCGTGCCCGGCAACCTGGTGCCCGGACGTGTGACCAAGAAGGGCAATCCCGCCTACGAGCACGCCGAGGAATCGGTGTTCAGGTGGCTCGAGGAGAACCCGGACTACGAGGTGCTGTACGGCGGCACGTCGAAGAACGTGTGCTCCGACATCTGCGCACCACTCGTCGAGCAGAGCAAGATGAAGCTCGACGGTGAGGTGTTCGGCGGAGCGTCCGACAAGACCGACTTCCGGACGTTCTGGCGCTTGAGGCGCTAGGAGACATTGGCGCCACCTCCAGTGGCGCCGCCAGACACGCAAGCAGGACGCCCGGCCGGGGGGCTTCCCCGGCCGGGCGTTCGCGTCGCGGGACGCGCTCAGCTCGCGTCGGCCAGACTCCACAGGTGCACGGCCGTGCGGTCCTCGGCGAGGGTGGCCCACAGGCCGGGGCCGGCCCGCAATGGGCTGCCCGAGACCGGCAGGGAGTAGACGATCCGCCCGCGCAGAGCGAGTGTGCCCGGGTCCACGAGCCAGTGACGGGGCTCGGAGGTGTGCCCATCGGTGCTGACGACGGCGCCGTCCTCGTAGGGGTAGGCGCCCTCGTAATCCCAGCGCGCCATGTCCTCACCCGGCGCGGGTGGCACGACATCCCTGGCGTTGAGGCGTCCGGCCTCCTGCGCGCCGGGGGACTCGTGCAGATACAGCGCCCACTGGCCGGGATCCGTGCACAGGAAGTGCCCACCGGACGGACTGACGTCCTGCAGCAGTACCCCTTCGATGCGTTCGAAGCCCAGGTCGGTACCGTCCCAATGCCCCCACAGGGAGGGGGAGTCCTCATGCCCCTCACCGACGGTCAGTCCCATGTACGAGCCGTCGGGATGCGGGAAGTGGGCGGACGCCGAACCCACGGTCGAGGTCCTGGTCCGGCCGAGCACCGACCCGTCGGCCGCGTCGAGGACCAGCCACTCCTCGTGCGGCCAGTCCTGTGCGTGCCGCACATGGGCCCACACCAGCTTGCCGTCCGGGCTGAACGCGGCGGAACCGTGGTCTGCGCGCCGATGCCGCGGGTCGTCCGCGTACTCCTCGAACGAGGCATGGGCCGCCGTGCACTTGGCGGCGGACCAGCACCCGTGCGGGAGCTCCCAGTGGACCTTGCCTGTCCGGTCCACGGCCCGTACGGCGTGCACGCCGCTGAACACGGCGAGGTCGCCCGTGGGAGAGACGGTGACATCGCCGAAGGGCCGAGGCCAGGGGGCCGGGAAGCGGAACTCGGCGCCGTGCTCCTGCCCTGTCGGGCCGAGCCCGACCACGGCGAGCTCGTCGTCCCCGCGCTGGACGAGCAGCCTGTGGCCGGGCCCATAATGGATGCGCGGAGCGTCGGCGTCCGCGGCGCCCAGGGGGGTGGGGACCGTGGCAACGAGGCGGGCCGTGTGTGCCACAGCGGCCGCGTCTATGGGATCGGTGGACATGGACGGCATGCTTCCACACCCGAGTGGCAGGTAGCGTGCCGCCATGCACCAGGCGCGTTGTGTGCGGTACTGCGGTCGCCTGGCGCGCGGAATGCGATCGTGGACCAGGGAGTTTGCATACGCAGCACGAACAGCACGAACAGTACACAGCGCAGAGAGCGGATGGATGACACCCATGGGCGAGTTGATCCTGATCCGGCACGGCGAGACCGAGTGGTCGCGGTCCGGGCAGCACACGAGCCACACCGATCTGCCCCTGACCCCCTTCGGTGAACGTCAGGCCCGCGCACTGGCACCCCTGCTCGCCGACCGGCAGATCGCACTCACCCTGGTCAGCCCCTCGGTGCGTGCCCGGCGCACCGCGGAACTCGCCGGACTTGCCGCACCTCGCATCACACCCGAGCTGCGTGAGTGGGACTACGGCGGCTACGAAGGCTTGACCACCGACGAGATCCACCGCACCCGCCCCGAGTGGAACCTCTGGACCGACGGAGTCGCCCCCGGCCCCGAGGCGCACCCCGGTGAGACCCCTGCCGACGTCGGTGCGCGCGCCGACCGGGTGCTGGCCGAAGTCGCGAAGGCGGCGAGCCGCGACGCGGACGAGGACATCGCGCTCGTCGCCCACTCGCACTTCCTGCGCGTGCTCACCGCCCGCTATCTCGGCCTGACCCCGGCCGAGGGCACGCTGTTCCAGCTCGCCACGGGGGCCGTCTCCCGGCTCGGCACCGAGCACGGTCAGCCGGTCATGACGGCGTGGAATGTGACATTGCCCGAGAGCCTGTTTCCCCGGGCCGTTCCGGATTTGCCGTGCGGGACCGAGGGCGTTGTGGCCGGCTGAGAGGGCACCGGCTGCGTCACGGCCACCGCGGCAGGCCGGGCCTGCCGGTGAACCGCCCCCGCGTGCACGCGACGGCCGGCACCCCAGAGGCGAGGTACCGGCCGTCCGCGAGAGACGCGCGGCGCTACAAGCGTTTGGAGCCCTGGATCAGGAGAGCAACTCCAGTTCCGCGAGCGTCCCTTCACCGGCGAACACCAGGCGGTAGTGCGCGTACGAGCCCGGCGTACTCACCGAGAACACCCTCGTCTGCCTGTCCCAGGTGAACGACTGGGCCGACCGCTTGTCGAGTTCCTTCCACGTGGTGCCGTCCGGCGAGCCCTGGAGGACCCACCCGGTCGGGGCCTTGTCCGCCGCGCTCGAAGTCAGCGTGTACTGGACCGCGTTCGTGGCCGAAGGCACCGGCAGGTCCACGGAGGTGACGGACGCCGAGGTGGCCGAGGTGTTGTCGAACAGGGCGCCCTCGCCCTTCAGTACGTCCGCCTTCGGCGATGCCACCTTGTCGTCCGTGGTGATCGAGGTCGGCGCCGCGTCCTTGCCGGTGCCCCACGACGACGGCTTGGCGCCCATGTCGAAGTCCAGCACACCGCCCTTGGCCAGCAGGTCGTGCGGCAGTGAAGTCGAGTTCCACTTCTTGCCGTTGACCTTCAGGCCCTGCACATAGATGTTCTTCGCGCTGTTCTTCGGCGCCCTGACGACCAGGTCGTGGCCGTTCTCCAGATGAACCGTGGTCTTTGTGAAGAGCGGGGAGCCGATCGTGTACTCGCCACTGCCCATCACGAGCGGGTAGAAGCCGAGCGAGGAGAAGAGGTACCAGGCCGACTGCTCACCGTTGTCCTCGTCGCCGTGGTAGCCCTGGCCGATCTCACTGCCCGTGTAGAGGCGGCTCAGGACCTCGCGGACCTTCTCCTGCGTCTTCCAGGGCTGCGAGGCCGCGTCGTACATGTATGTGACATGGTGCGCGACCTGGTTGCTGTGGCCGTACATGCCCATCCGTACGTCACGGGCCTCCGTCATCTCGTGGATGACACCGCCGTACGAGCCGACGAACTCGGGACCGGCCGTCTCCGGAGTGGCGAAGTACGTGTCGAGCTTCTTCGCCAGGCCGGCACGCCCGCCGTACAGATTTGCCAGGCCCCTGCTGTCCTGCGGGGCCGTGAAGGCATAGCCCCAGCCGTTCGTCTCCGTGTAGTCGTAGCCCCAGACCCGCGGGTCGTACTGGTCCGACGGCAGTCGCCAGTCGCCCTTGGCGTCCTTGCCCTGGAAGAAGCCGGCCTTGCCGTCGAAGAGGTCGACGTAGTTGCGGGCGCGGTTCAGGAAGTACTCGGACTCCTCCTTGTACCGCTCCTTCTTCGTCTTCTTGTAGAGCGCCCGGCCCATCTGCGCGATGCCGTAGTCGTTGAGGTAGCCCTCCAGCGACCAGGACAGGCCCTCGTGCGTGGAGGTGTTGGCGTAGCCGACGAACGGGGACGTCTCCATGCCCTTGCGGCCGACGCCCGAGGACGGCGGGACCACGGTGGCGTTCTTCAGGGCCGCGTCGTAGGCCGCCTCGGCGTCGAACTTCACGCCCTTGACGTAGGCGTCCGCGAACGCGACGTCCGAGGAGGTGCCGGTCATCAGGTCGGAGTAGCCGGGGGACGACCAGCGGGAGATCCAGCCGCCGTCCTTGTACTGCTGGACGAAGCCGTCCACCATCTCGCCGGCCTTGTCCGGCGTGAGGAGGGAGTACGCGGGCCAGGTCGTCCGGTAGGTGTCCCAGAAGCCGTTGTTGACGTACACCTTGCCGTCGACGATCTCCGCGCCCGTATGGGTCGGGGTGTCGGAGCCGACCTGCGGAGAGAAGGGGCTGGCGTACTTGTCCTTGCCATCGACCTTCTCGAAGCCCGAGTTCGGGTACAGGTACAGCCGGTACAGGCTGGAGTAAAGGGTGGTCAGCTGGTCGGCCGTGGCACCCTCGACCTCCACCTTGCCCAGGATGTCGTCCCAGGCCTCCTGCGCCCGGTCCTCGACCCGGCCGAAGGAGCGGGAGGCGGGAATCTCGGCGGCGAGGTTCTGCTTCGCCTGGTCGATGCTGATCAGCGAGGTAGCCAGTCGCAGGTTGACCGTGCGGTCCTCGCCCGCGTCGAAGCTGAGGTAGCCCGTGACGTCGTCGCCACCGCCGCCGGACAGCTTCCCGCTCGCGATGACCGGCGCGTCGAAGACGCCGTGGACGAAGAGTCGGGTGGCTCCGGTCGAGCCGCCGCTCTTCACATCGGAGAAGCCGGTGAAAGAGCCGCTCTTCGGGTCGAGGGTGAGCCCGCCGTCGTTGGAGACGTTGTCGAAGACGATGCTCGCGTCGTCACCGGGGTAGGTGAACCGCATCCGGGCGGCGTGGTCGGACGGTGTCATCTCGGCCTTGAGGCCGTTGTCGAATGTCACACCGTAGTAGTGCGGCTTCGCCGTCTCGTTCTCGTGGTGGAACGGCAGCGCACGCGCCTTGCGGGAGGCGTCCGGGGTGCCGGAGACCGCCGACGGCATCAGCTGGAAGGTCTGCCGGTCGCCCATCCAGGGACTCGGCTCATGGCTGGCGCTGAAGGCCTGGAGAGTGGGCAGGTTGTCGTCGTTGTTGCCGCGCGCGTAGTCGTACAGCCAGCTGGTCGATCCGGCGTTGGTGACCGGCGTCCAGAAGTTGAAGCCGTTCGGGATCGCGGTGGCGGGGAAGTTGTTGCCGCGCGAGAAACCACCGCTGGAGTTGGTGCCACGGACCGTCGACGCGTAGTCGGAGAGGTGTGAGCGGCGCTTCTCGGGTGCCTTCGGGGCGATCTTGATGTCGTCGATCCAGCCCTGGAACTTCGCCGGGCCCTTGGGGGAGTCGTACGCGACCAGAATCCGGTCGACGGTCCTGCCCGCCGCGACCGTGCCGATCGCCGCGTCGACCTTGTTCCACTGGTTGACGTACAGCCGCTTGGCATCGGCCTGGCCCTGCGGAGTCAGCAGGCCGCCGTTGCTGTCGGTGGCCCGCAGATCGCTCAGATACGTGCCGTCCGTGAACGCCAGGTCGACCGAGACATGCGTCGCCGGGTAGGAGAGGTCCGTCTCGCCCATCTGGGGGTAGATCAGATAGGAGAGTGAGGTGTCACGGGTGACAGCCGTGTTCACATCGAAGATCTTGTTGTACGAGTAGGCCCGGCCGTCCGCCTTGTGCGTACCGGCGTACCGCAGGGCCTTCTTTCCGGTGAAGCCGGCGCCCGCCTTGGCGGTCGGGGAGCCGGACGGGCCGCGGTCGGTCTGGCTGCGCATCGAGTCGGGCGCCGGGACCGAGGTGTTGCCGTCGGAGAACTGGACGTCGGCGAGCTGGGTCGCGCCAGAGGCGCCGTTGTTCTTCGTGATCTGCAGACGGTAGTGCTGGTATGCCGTGTCGGATGTGAAATCGTACGACTTCGTCTGGAACCGCTCGGTGAACGTCTGGCCGGTCCGGGAATCGAGGTCCGTCCAGTCCTTGCCGTCGGCGGAGCCCTGCAGGGTCCAGTCCTTCGGATCCCGCTCGTCGTGATCATTGGCCGACGTCAGCGCGTACGTCACGAGCTTCACCGGTTCGGTGAGATCGAACTCGACCCAGGCGGTGGGCTCGAAGGACAGCCACTTGGTGCCGGGCTCCCCGTCGGTGAGATTCTCCTTCACCTCCCCGCCACCGGTGTTCTCGCCACTGGCGCGGACATCTGTCACCTTGTCTGTGACATTGCCCGGTATTCCTGTGGAGAAGCCGCCGTCGACACCCGATGACCGCTTCTTTCCGTCAGGACCTTCTTCGACGGTGCTGCGCCAGTCCGGCTGCTTTTCGTCCGCTTCGAAGGATGAACTGAATGTCCGTTCCCCCAAGGCGCTTTGGCTCTTTTCGCCTGTCCCGGCCGACTGTGCGGCGGCCACGGTGGGGGCTGTCACGACCAGGACCAGTGAAGCCGCGATCAGTGCGGCCGTACGGCTTTGTCTCTTGCGAGAACCATGTCGGGGCTGCATGCCGAGCCATTCCTCTCGGGGAAGTACGCTTGGACAACGTTGTCAGGGAGATGCGCAAGGTCCAGTAGGAAGCCAAGTTCCGTGATGTGTCAAGGGTGTTGGAAGTGAATCGCCAGTCGAATCGACCGTAATGTGGAAATCGTTACACCTGGGCCGGGGTGCACGGGGTCCAGGCATCCGCGAGGTCTCAACTCGGGAAAGACTGCCACCCAACCTTGCATTCGATCTTGCTCAGGCGGCTGGGAGTGGACTATACCTGTCGGCGTCTGCGCAGCTCTTTCCGGCGACGCGGACAAGGGGGACACGGGGGAACGGTCAAGGAGTGCACAACAAGTGCATCCGATGCCCGGTCTTCCGAAACCCTCCACTGCACATGGCTAGCCTGAGATCAGCACTATCCAAGCGCAACTGACCGCGGTGGCGGGGCCCTTCGCCTGAGGCGAGTTTCGACGGGCGACCGGTACACACCGCCTGAGTCCTGGAGAAAGCGAGGACTTGAGCATGGGATCCACCTCCGCCCACAAGAATGAGGGCCTCGGCCGTCGCGATGTGATCAAGCGATCTGCCGCACTCGGTCTGATCACCGTTCCGACGGTGGGCTTCCTGTCGTCGTGTGCGAGCGGCGACAGCGGCAGCGACAAGAAGGTCGAGAAGGGCAAGGTCAGCAAGACGAACCCGCTCGGCGTCAATGAGACAGCTCCCCTCGAGGTGGTCATCTTCGACGGCGGCTTCGGCCAGCAGTACGCGATCGACGCGGAGAAGAAGTACAACGCGGCGTTCCCGAAGGCTCCGAAGGTCAAGCATGTCGCGACCCAGAAGATCGCGACGCAGCTGCAGCCGCGCTTCAACGGCGGCACCCCGCCGGACCTGATCGACAACTCGGGTGCCGAACAGATGGACATGGGCATCCTGGCCGGCAAGAAGCAGCTCAAGGACCTGACGCCGCTGATGGACGCCCCGTCCTACGACGACCCGAACAAGAAGGTGCGTGACACGCTGCGCCCGGGCGTCCTGGAGATGGGTCAGCTGGAGGGCGACCCGGTCTGGATTATGTACTACGCCTACACCGTCTATGGCGTCTGGTACTCGCAGACCGCGCTCGACAAGCTCGACGCGCAGTACCCGGAGACCTGGGACGACATGCTCGCCCTCTGCAAGAAGGCGAAGCAGCAGGGCATCGCCGGCTGGACGTACCCCGGCAAGTACCCCTACTACCTGGCGTACTCGCTCTACCCGTTCATCGCCAAGATCGGTGGCCGGGAGGTCCTCGACAAGATGGACAACCTGGAGCCGAACGCCTGGAAGGACCCCGCGGTCAAGGCGGCGTTCGAGGCGTACTACGAGCTGTACAAGAAGGGGTACATCCTCAAGGGCACCCCCGGCCTGACCCACATCCAGTCGCAGACCGAATGGACCAAGGGCAAGGCGCTGTTCATTCCGAACGGTTCGTGGGTGGAGAACGAGGCTGCGCCGACGACGCCCAAGGACTTCAAGATGATGGTCTCGGCGCCGTCCGGCCTGGACGCGTCCGACAAGCTGCCGTTCGGCACCATCTGGGCCTCCGGCGGCGAGCCCTTCATCGTCCCGGCCAACGGGAAGAACCCCGAGGGCGCCATGGAGCAGCTGCGCATCATGCTCTCCGAGGAGTCCTCGAAGAACTTCACCAAGCAGGTCAAGTCGCTCACCTCCTTCAACGGAGGCACCGACGGTCTGAGCCTGTCGACCGCCCTGCAGTCGGGTGTCGACGCGCTCAAGCTGGCCGGCGACAACGTGCTGAACCCGCGTCTTGAGGGCTGGTACTCGAAGTTCCAGAAGGAACAGGTCGGCATCGCCGGTCTCGGCGAGATGCTGGCGGGCCGCGCGACCCCGGCGGAGACCATCAAGAAGATCCAGGCCTTCGCCGACGCGACGGCCAAGGACCAGTCCATCAAGCACTACAAGCACCAGTGAGCAACCGTCACCAGCGGCGGCACCCGCGGAAAGATCGGGGTCGGTAAACGATGCAGCACGGCAAGTACCGTTTCATCGTGGGGTTCTTGGTTGTCCCACTGGCGTTGTACGCGGTCTTCGTCATTTGGCCGTTCGTCCAGTCCATCTACTATTCGTTCACGGACTGGACCGGTCTGAGCGCGGACTTCAAGATGGTCGGGTTCGACAACTACACGAAGATGCTGAAGGACGACATCTTCTGGAAGTCGTTGCAGCACAGCGTGTTGCTTGTGCTGCTGCTGCCGCTGGTGACGCTGGGCCTGGCGCTGTTCTTCGCTTTCATGCTCAATGTCGGAGGCCGCCGGCGCAAGAACGCCACGGTCTCCGGCGTGCGCGGGTCGAGTTTCTACAAGATCGCCTATTTCTTCCCGCAGGTGCTCTCGATCGTCATTGTCGCCCTGCTCTTCCAGTTCGCATTCAACCCGCGTGACGGGATGCTGAATGCGACGCTGAAGGGAATCGGCCTGGGTTCCATTCAGCCGGACTGGCTTGGTGACCCGAGCCTGGCGCTCGTCTGTGTCATGTCGGTGCTGGTCTGGTCGACGGTCGGCTTCTTCGTCGTCCTCTTCTCGGCCGGAATGGCGTCCATCCCGAAGGACTTCTACGAGGCGGCGCTCCTCGACGGCGCCAACCGCTTCACGACGTTCTTCCGGATCACGCTTCCGCTGCTCTGGGACACGGTGCAGTCGGGCTGGGTCTACATGGGGATCCTGGCCCTCGGCGTGGAGGCGTTCACCGCCGTACAGGTCATGACCGTGGGCCCCGGTGGTCCCGACTACTCGACCACGGTCCTGCCGCTGTACGTGTACCAGACGGCCTTCCGCGACGGGCAGGCCGGATACGCGACGACGATCGGTGTCGGACTGCTCATCGTCACCATGGCCTTCGCCGCCATCGTGATGCGACTGGGCCGTCGCGAGCGGCTGGAGTTCTGATGTTGCGAATGACGGGAGACGGCCCCCGGACCCCCAGCAGGCACCACAGGTCGGCCTCCGTGTCCGGCTCGACAGTACGAGGTGAGTACACGTGAAGACGACCGACACCCCTCCCGCGGTCCCGGCGGCGGACCCGGTCCCCGTGGCCAAGGCGCCCGCGCCCGTCGGCAAGGCGAAGAGCAGCGAGGGCCAAGTCCTCAATGTGTTCTCGCACGGTGTGCTGATCATCTGGGCGATCCTGGTCGTCATGCCGCTGCTCTGGGCGGTGATGGCGTCGTTCAAGACCGACAATTCGATCCTTTCGACGCCCTGGGCGCTACCGGACAAGCTGCACTTCGAGAACTGGTCGCGCGCCTGGAGCCAGGCGCACATGAGCGACTACTTCTTCAACACCATCATCGTGGTCGGCTGCTCGCTCGTCGGCACTCTGCTGCTCGGTTCGATGGCGGCATACGTACTGGCGCGGTTCGACTTTCCCGGCAATCGCTTCATCTACTACATGTTCATCGGTGGGATGAGCTTCCCGATCATCCTGGCACTGGTCCCGCTGTTCTTCGTCATGAACAACATGGGCCTGCTGAACACGCGGCACGGACTGATCACGGTCTACATCGCGTACTCGCTGCCGTTCACCGTCTTCTTCCTCACCTCGTTCTTCCGGACGCTGCCGACCTCGGTGGCGGAAGCGGCGATGCTCGACGGGGCCTCGCACACCCGGACGTTCTTCCAAGTGATGCTGCCGATGGCGAAACCTGGCCTGATCAGCGTCGGTATCTTCAACTTCCTCGGGCAGTGGAACCAGTACATGCTGCCGACGGTGCTCAACACCGATCCGAACCACCGGGTGCTCTCCCAGGGGCTGGTCGAACTGGCCAACAGCCAGGGATACAAGGGTGACTGGTCCGGTCTCTTCGCCGGTCTGGTGATGGCGATGCTGCCGGTCCTCGCCGCCTACATCGTCTTCCAGCGCCAGGTCGTCGCAGGGCTTACCGCGGGTGCGGTGAAGTAGCACCCGTACCCCCTGCGCACAGACGAACCGCCCGCCGGCACATGCGCCGGCGGGCGGTTCGTCTGTGCAGGAGGCTGCCTCGGATGCGGGCACTGTGCTCATCCGAGGCTTCGCATGCTCAAGGTCTTGACGGGGAGTACCCCAAAACGCTCAGCTTAGAGTTCACATGTTGGAGAAAACGGTAGGAGTGAGAGAGTCGATGGAGACTCCGGGGTCGCAGACATCTCTGCATCGCGCCAACCTTGAGCGAGTCGTGCGCGCGGTCCGCATGGCCGGCTCGCTCACCCAGGCGGAGATCGCTCGGAGCACCGGCCTGTCAGCGGCCACCGTCTCCAATATCGTTCGCGAGCTGAAGGACGGCGGCACGGTCGAGGTGACGCCCACCTCGGCGGGCGGCCGCCGGGCCCGCAGTGTCTCGCTCAGCGGTGACGCGGGCATTGTGATCGGTGTCGACTTCGGACATACGCATCTGAGGGTGGTGATCGGTAATCTCGCCCACCAGGTGCTCGCCGAGGAGTCCGAGCCGATGGATGTCGACGCCTCGGCGGCGGAGGGGTTCGGGCGGGCCGAGCGGCTGGTCAAGCGGCTGATTGAGACGACCGGGATCAGCCCGGACAAGGTGATCGGGGTCGGCCTCGGTGTTCCCGGCCCGATCGACGTCGAGTCCGGCACGCTGGGCTCCACATCGATCCTGCCGGGCTGGACGGGCATCAACCCCAGCGAGGAGCTCGCAGGCCGGCTCGGTGTGCCGGTGTACGTCGACAACGACGCCAACCTGGGGGCGCTCGGCGAGCTGGTCTGGGGGAGCGGCCGCGGGGTCAAGGACCTTGCCTACATCAAGGTCGCCAGCGGTGTCGGCGCCGGTCTGGTGATCGACGGGCGCATCTACCGGGGGCCGGGCGGCACGGCCGGTGAGATCGGGCACATCACGCTCGACGAATCGGGTCCGGTGTGCCGCTGCGGCAACCGGGGGTGCCTGGAGACGTTCACGGCCGCGCGATACGTCCTGCCGCTGCTCCAGCCCGGTCACGGGCCCGATCTCACCATGGAACGGGTGGTCCAGCTGGCCCGCGAGGGCGATCCGGGCTGTCGTCGGGTGATCGGGGACGTCGGGCGGCACATCGGCAGCGGGGTGGCCAGTCTCTGCAATCTGCTCAACCCCAGTCGGGTGGTGCTCGGCGGTTCGCTCGCCGAGGCGGGCGAGCTGGTGCTCGCACCGATCCGCGACTCGGTCTCCCGCTATGCCATTCCCAGCGCCGCCAGACAGCTGTCGGTGCTGCCCGGGGGGCTCGGCGGCCGGGCCGAGGTGCTGGGTGCGCTGGCCCTGGTACTGAGCGAGATGGGGGATTCAACCCTTTTGGAGTGCACTCTGTCGACGACCACTCTGCCTTCACTTAGATAATGAATGGCACCGTTGTCATCTCGTTAAGGATTTACTCCTTGACGCTGACGTCGCAGCCGAGTTGACTGCCAGCCACCTCGGCCGCAACGTCGCGGCCTCGTCAGGGAGGTTCGAGAATGAACACGCGTATGCGTCGTGCCGCCGTTGCCGTTGCCGCCACCGCGATGGCGGTGTCCCTCGCTGCCTGTGGCAGTGCCAAGGATGCCGATGGCAAGAAGAGCACGGAGTCGAGTGCCAAGAAGGGCGACGACATCACGATCGGTCTGCTCCTTCCGGAGAACCAGACCGCACGCTACGAGAAGTTCGACAAGCCGCTCATCGAGAAGAAGGTCGGCGAGCTGACCAACGGCAAGGGCAAGGTCGAGTACCTCAACGCCAAGCAGGACGCGCCGACCCAGGCCCAGCAGGTCGACACGATGATCACCAACAAGGTCGACGCGCTGATCGTCGACGCGGTCGACTCCGCCTCCATCAAGACCTCGGTCCAGAAGGCCCACGACGCCGGTATCCCGGTCGTCGCCTTCGACCGCCTGGCGCAGGGCCCGATCGACTCGTACGTCTCCTTCGACAATGTCCAGGTCGGACACGTACAGGGCAAGGCACTGCTGGAGGCACTCGGTGACAAGGCCAAGTCCGGCAAGATCGTCATGATGAACGGTGCGATCACCGACCCCAACGCCCACGACTTCAAGACGGGCGCGCACGCCGAGCTCGACGGCAAGGTGAACATCGGCAAGGAGTACGACACCAAGGAGTGGAAGCCGGAGAACGCCAACGCCAACATGGACGCGGCGATCTCGGCTATCGGCAAGGACAAGATCGTCGGTGTCTACTCCGCCAACGACGGCATGGCCGGCGGTATCATCACCGCGCTCAAGGCCGCCGGAATCTCCCCGCTCCCGCCGGTCACCGGCCAGGACGCAGAGCTCGCGGGCGTGCAGCGCATCGTCGCCGGTGAGCAGTTCATGAGCATCTACAAGCCCTACGTCCAGGAGGGGCCGATCGCTGCCGAGATGGCCGTGAAGCTGGCCCAGGGCAAGGAGCTCGGCTCCCTCGCGACCTCCACGGTCGACAGCCCCACCACCAAGAAGGTCCCCTCGGTGATCATCCCGGTCGTCTCGCTGACCAAGGAGAACATCCAGGACACCGTTCTCAAGGACGGCATCTATCAGGTGAGCGAGATCTGCACCCCGAAGTACCAGGCCGCCTGCGACAAGCTCGGCCTGAAGTAGGGATCTCCCCCGTCGTGAGACCGGCCGGCCGACTTCCGCAGAATTCCGGCGGGTCGGCTTCTCCAACGCAGCCTCTCCGAGGCAGCACCGGCCAGTCCGATGAAGCCTGTCCGGCGCCCCGGCACATCAACAGTCCCGCTGTCGGGCGGGGCGCCAGGCGGAACGCTTCTTCCCCTGCTCTCTGTTCTCTTGTTCTCTTCTGCTCGACCACCGCGCCTCCCGCCAGGCGTGGCATCCCCGCCGGTCAGGCGGCGAAGGAGATGGTTCATGTGTCCGCTGCGCCCGTGCTGGCGTTGCGAGGGGTCTCCAAGCGATTCGGTGCTGTGCAGGCACTCACCGACGTAGAACTTGAGGTCCGCGCCGGTGAGGTCGTCGCCCTGGTGGGCGACAACGGAGCCGGTAAGTCCACGCTGGTCAAGACGATCGCCGGTGTGCACCCCATCGATGACGGCGTCATCGAGTGGGAAGGCAGGCCCGTCCAGGTCAACAAACCGCAGGACGCCCAGCAATTGGGCATCGCGACGGTGTATCAGGACCTCGCGCTGTGCGACAACATCGACGTCGTCGGCAACCTCTATCTCGGCCGGGAGCTGCGCAGGCGCGGCATCCTCGACGAGGTCGAGATGGAGCGCCGCTCGCTCGAGCTGCTCAACACCCTGTCCATCCGAATCCCCAGTGTGCGCATTCCGGTCGCCTCGCTCTCAGGCGGTCAGCGCCAGACCGTCGCGATTGCGCGCTCGATGCTCGGCGAACCCAAGCTCGTCATCCTGGACGAGCCCACCGCGGCACTCGGTGTCGAGCAGACCGCCCAAGTCCTCGACCTGGTCGAGCGGTTGCGTGAGCGCGGCCACGCGGTCATCCTCATCAGCCACAACATGGCGGACGTCAAGGCCGTGGCCGACAAGGTGGCCGTACTCCGTCTCGGCCGCAACAACGGCGTCTTCGATGTGAAGAGCACATCGCAAGAAGAGATCATCTCCGCCATCACCGGAGCCACGGAGAACGCCGTGACCCGTCGTGCGGCGCGCAACGCGGAGGTTCAGAAGTGAGCACCGAAAAGACTGCCGTCCCCACGGCCGAGGCCGCCAAGGGAGCCGTCACCGCGGTGGACCCCCGGCTGCTCGTACGCGAGCAGGGCTTCATGGGCTACCTGTGGGAGTTCCAGCGCAGGATCCGGGCCGGGGACCTGGGATCCCTGCCCGTCGTGCTCGGCCTGCTGATCATCTGGTTGATCTTCCAGAGCCTCAACTCGAACTTCCTCTCCGCCGAGAACCTGAGCAACATCTCCGTCACGATGGTCGGCACGGGCATGATCGCCGTCGGTATCGTCTTCGTACTGCTGCTCGGTGAGATTGACCTCTCGGTCGGCTCGGTCAGTGGTGTCTCGGGTGCCGTCGTCGCTGTGATCACGGTCACACACGGCATGAACGAGTGGTTCGCGATTCTCGTCGCGATCGCCAGCGGCGCGGTCATCGGCGCCATCCACGGCTTCTTCTTCGCCCGCGTCGGCGCCCCCGCGTTCGCCGTGACATTGGCCGGTCTGCTGTTCTGGCTGGGCTTCATGCTCCAGATCCTGGGCAGCAACGGCACGATCAACCTGGACTCCGAAGGCGTCGTCGGGCATCTGACCACCTACTACTTCACCGATGTGGCGGCCGCCTACGGTCTGGCCGTATGTGCCGCGGTGGTGTACTTCCTCAGTACGTTCTTCGAGAACCGGCGGCGTGAGGCGGCGGGCATCCCCTCCCGGCCGCTCACCGAGATTCTGGTGCGCACGGGCCTGCTCGCGCTCCTGGCCCTGGTCGTCGCCCGTGTGCTCAACCAGTACAAGGGCCTGCCGCTCGCGTTGGTGATATTCCTCGCGTTCCTGGTGGCCACGGACTTCGTGCTGCGCCGTACCGCCTACGGCCGCAAGATCTTCGCGCTCGGCGGCAGCGTCGAGGCATCGCGCCGAGCCGGTATCAACGTCACCGCGATCCGTATCTCCGTCTACACCATCGCCGGGACGTTCGCGGCCATCGGCGGCCTGTTCCTGGCCTCCAAGATCGCTGCGGCCAACCAGAGCGCGGGCACCGGCGACCTGCTGATGAACGCCATCGCGGCAGCCGTCATCGGCGGCACCAGCCTCTTCGGCGGCCGCGGCCGCACTTGGAACGCTCTGCTCGGTGTCATGGTGATCACCTCGATCCAGTACGGCCTCGCCCTGGAGGGCATCGCCACCCCGATCCAGTACATGATCACCGGTGGTGTGCTGCTCGCCACGGTCGTCATCGACTCGGTCACCCGCAAGACCCAGAAGACCGCCGGCCGCGCCTGACCACGGCCGCGCTCCTGTGCCCGGCACCACGGAAAGTGCCGGGCACAGGAGTGTCCGCGTGTACGCACAGCGCCCCGGCCGGGTACCGAGTACGTCCCGAACTCCCCGCCCGATGACTTCACGCGCGGACGGAACATTAGACTCATCGGACCGGCATGCTCGACCAGCTCAAACGCAAGGAGGCACGGTGACACAGCCGCGCGAAGCGCGACGCGCAAGGGTGGCGGTGGGCGACGGGTGGGATCTGCTGACCCGCATCGGTGGACCGCGCGACCTGGACCGGCTCACTCCCGAGCAGCTGGACCAGCTCGCCGAAGAGATCCGGACCTTCCTCGTCGACGCCGTTTCGAAGACCGGCGGCCACCTCGGCCCCAACCTGGGTGTGGTCGAGCTGACCATCGCCCTGCACCGGGTCTTCGATTCGCCGAAGGACAAGGTGCTGTTCGACACCGGTCACCAGAGCTATGTTCACAAGCTCCTCACCGGTCGCCAGGACTTCTCGAAGCTCAAGAGCAAGGGCGGCCTGTCCGGCTACCCCTCCCGCGCCGAGTCCGAGCACGACATCATCGAGAACTCGCACGCCTCCACCGTGCTCGGCTGGGCCGACGGCCTCGCCAAGGCCAACCAGGTGCTGGGCAAGGACGACCACGTCGTCGCGGTCATCGGGGACGGCGCGCTCACCGGCGGTATGGCCTGGGAGGCGCTGAACAACATCGCCGCCGCCAAGGACCGCCCGCTCGTCATCGTCGTCAACGACAACGAGCGCTCCTATGCCCCGACCATCGGCGGTCTCGCCAACCACCTCGCGACCCTGCGCACCACCGACGGCTACGAGCGCTTCCTGGCCCGCGGCAAGGACCTCCTGGAGCGCACCCCCGTCGTCGGCAAGCCGCTGTACGGGACGCTGCACGGTGCCAAGAAGGGGCTGAAGGACTTCATCGCCCCGCAGGGCATGTTCGAGGACCTCGGCCTGAAGTACGTCGGCCCGATCGACGGCCATGACATCGAGGCCCTGGAGTCCGCGCTCCAGCGCGCCAAGCGCTTCGGCGGGCCCGTCATCGTGCACTGCCTCACCGAGAAGGGCCGCGGCTACACCCCCGCCCTGCTCGACGAGGCCGACCGCTTCCACGCCGTCGGCAAGATCCACCCCGACACCGGCCTCCCGGTCGCCACCTCGGGCCTCGACTGGACCTCCGTCTTCGGCGAGGAGATGGTCAAGCTCGGCAAGGAGCGGGAAGACATCGTCGCGATCACCGCGGCCATGCTTCAGCCGGTCGGGCTGTCCAAGTTCGAGAAGGAGTTCCCGGACCGGATCTACGACGTCGGTATCGCCGAGCAGCACGGCGCGGTCTCCGCGGCCGGCCTCGCCACCGGCGGACTGCACCCCGTCTTCGCGGTGTACGCCACCTTCCTCAACCGGGCCTTCGACCAGGTCCTGATGGATGTCGCGCTGCACAAGTGCGGTGTGACCTTCGTCCTGGACCGGGCCGGTGTCACCGGCACCGACGGCGCCTCGCACAACGGCATGTGGGACATGTCGATCCTGCAGTGCGTGCCCACGCTCCGGATCGCCGCACCTCGCGACGCCGACCAGGTCCGCGCCCAGCTGCGCGAAGCCGTCGAGGTCGACGACGCACCGACCGTGGTCCGCTTCTCCAAGGGCGCCGTCGGACCGGCGGTCAAGGCCGTCGGCAAGGTCGGCGGGATGGACGTCCTGCGTGAGCCCGGCACCACCCGGCCGGACGTCCTCCTGGTCTCCGTCGGCGCGCTCGCCCCGATGTGCCTGGAGATCGCCGGTCTGCTGGACGCCCAGGGCATCTCGACGACCGTCGTCGACCCGCGCTGGGTCAAGCCGGTCGACGAGGCCATGGCCCCGCTTGCCGAGCAGCATCGGGTCGTCGTCACCGTCGAGGACAACAGCAGGGCCGGCGGCGTCGGCTCCGCCATCGCCCAGGCGCTGCGCGACGCCGGGGTCGACGTACCGCTGCGCGACTTCGGCATCCCGCCGCGCTTCCTCGACCACGCCTCCCGGAACGAGGTCATGGCCGAGATCGGGCTGACCGCACCGGACATCGCCCGTCAGGTCACAGGCCTGGTCGCCAAGCTGGACGGCCGCTACGGTGCGAGCACGGACAGCGCCTCCGTGATAGAGCCCGTCCGCGACTGACCGGTACGGCCCCGATCCTCGCGACCGGCACGAGATACCGCCAACGGGCCGGTCGGAACACCCTGTACGGGTGGTCCGACCGGCCCGTTCGCGTGAAATCGCCCAGTACACAGGCCTTTGCTCAAGGCGCTGTCCCAATCATGGCGTACACGACGAGTGCGTGGAGGTACGCCGGTGACTGCCCAGCAGGACACACCACCCAGCAGTGCTGGACTGTTCCGGACCAAGACGGTCGAACAGTCCATCCGCGACACCGAGGAGCCGGAGCACGCGCTCAAGAAGTCCCTCTCCGCGCTTGACCTCACGGTCTTCGGGGTGGGCGTCATCATCGGCACCGGCATCTTCGTGCTCACCGGCAAGGTCGCCAAGGAGATCGCGGGCCCGGCCACCTCCCTCGCCTTCGTGGCTGCGGGCATCGTCTGCGCCCTGGCCGCGCTCTGCTATGCCGAGTTCGCCTCCACCGTCCCGGTCGCCGGCTCCGCCTACACCTTCGCGTACGCCTCGCTCGGCGAACTGGTCGCCTGGATCATCGGCTGGGATCTGGTGCTGGAGTTCGCACTCGGCACGGCGGTGGTGGCGGTCGGCTGGTCCGGCTATGTCCGCTCGCTGATGGACAACTTCGGCTGGAGCGTGCCCGATGTTCTCTCCGGAACCGATGTGGCGAAAGGATTCGGCTTCGACATTCTGGCCTTCATCCTGGTGCTCGTTCTGACCGTCGTGCTGGTGCTCGGCATGAAGCTTTCCGCCCGGGTCACCACGATCGTGGTCGCCATCAAGCTGGTCGTGGTCCTGATCGTCATCGTCGCTGGACTGTTCTTCGTCGAGGCTGCCAATTACTCGCCCTTCATCCCCGAGGCACAGCCGCAGCCTTCCGGTTCCGGACTGACCGCGCCGCTGGTCCAGCTGATGTTCGGCTATGCGCCCACGAACTTCGGCGTCATGGGCATCTTCACCGCCGCCTCCGTCGTCTTCTTCGCCTTCATCGGCTTCGACGTGGTGGCCACCGCCGCCGAGGAGACGAAGGTTCCGCAACGTGACATGCCACGTGGCATCCTCGCTTCGCTCTTCATCTGCACCGTGCTCTATGTCGCCGTGTCACTGGTGGTCACGGGCATGGAGAATTACAGCCAGCTGTCGGTCGAGGCCCCGCTGGCCGACGCCTTCAAGGCCGTCGGTCATCCCGTCTACGCGGGATTCATCAGCTTCGGCGCCGCGATCGGCCTCACCACGGTCTGTCTCATCCTGCTGCTCGGGCAGACCCGGGTATTCTTCGCGATGAGCCGTGACGGGCTGCTCCCGCGGTTCTTCTCGGTGACGCACCCCCGCTTCCGCACCCCGTACCGCCCGACCATCCTGCTCGGCGTGATCATCGCGATCGTCGCGGGCTTCACGAGCATCAACGAACTGGCGACGCTGGTGAACATCGGCACGCTCTTCGCGTTCGTCGTCGTAGCCGTGGGCGTCATGGTGCTGCGTCGCACCCGCCCCGATCTGCACCGCGCGTTCCGCACCCCGTGGGTGCCGCTGATCCCGATCCTCTCGGTGGCCGCCTCGGTGTGGCTGATGCTCAATCTTCCGGCCGAGACCTGGCTTCGGTTCGCCGTCTGGATGGCCATCGGCGCGGTCGTCTATTTCGCGTACGGGCGGCAGCACAGCCGGGTGGCGCAGGGCGATGCCCGGTAGCCGCGGAACGCCCGCCATGCCCCGTCTCATGATTACTATGACCGTATGACTTGGCTGATCACGGGTGGTGCTGGTTTCATCGGGGCCCACATTGTAAGGGCGATGCTCGATGCGGGCGAACAGCCTGTCGTCTACGACGACTTGTCCACGGGGAACCCGAACCGGTTGCCCGAGGGCGTGCCCTTCGTCAAGGGGTCGACGCTCGACCGTGATGCCCTGGACCGGACCCTCGCGGAGTTCGGCATCGACGGGGTCGTCCACCTTGCCGGGAAGAAGCAGGTCGCGGAGTCAGTGGCCCGCCCGCTCCACTACTACCGGGAGAACGTGCACGGGCTGCAGAACCTCCTCGAAGCCGTCACGGCGGCCGGGGCGCGCCGCTTCCTCTTTTCCTCGTCCGCCGCCGTCTACGGCCTCCCCGACGTCGACCTGGTCAGCGAGGAGACTCCGTGTGCTCCGATCAATCCGTACGGCGAGACCAAACTCGCCGGCGAGTGGATGGTGCGTGCGACGGGTGCCGCCCACGGCATGGCGACCGCTTCGCTCCGATACTTCAACGTCGCGGGTGCGGCCGACCCGCAGCTTGCCGACACGGGCGTCTTCAATCTGATCCCCATGGTGTTCGAGCAGCTCACCGAGGGCCGGGCACCGATGATCTTCGGCGACGACTACGCCACCCCTGACGGTACCTGCATCCGTGACTTCATCCATGTCGAGGACCTGGCCTCCGCCCACGTCTCGGTGGCGCGCGCCCTGGGGAAGCGCGGAGACGGGACCGATCTGACCGTCAACATCGGCCGGGGCGAGGGGGTTTCGGTCCGCGAGATGATCTCGCTGATCGGCGAGGTCACGGGGTACGGACCGGCGGCGGAGCCCACGGTGTCCCCCCGCCGTCCGGGCGACCCGGCCCGGGTGGTGGCCTCGGCCGACCGTATGCACAAGGAACTGGGCTGGGCGGCCCGGCACGACGTGCGTGAGATGGTCGCCTCGGCCTGGGAGGGCTGGTGCCTGTACCACCCCGAGGCGCGTCGCTGACCGGTGGCACGGAACGGATGATGCGGCGATGCCCCGGGTGCTCACCCCGGGGCATCGCCGCATCGCACGCGGTTGGAACCGGAAGTTACGCCGGAACGCTCGCCACGCCCTGTGCCAGGAACTTCTTGCCGTTCACCCGCTCCGAGACGCCCTCACGGTCCAGGTACGGCGTGATGCCGCCCAGGTGGAAGGGCCAGCCCGCGCCGGTGATCAGGCAGAGGTCGATGTCCTGGGCCTCGGCGACGACGCTCTCGTCCAGCATCAGACCGATTTCCTGCGCGACCGCGTCCAGGACACGGTCGCGCACCTGCTCCTCGGTCAGGACGACATCGCCCTGCTTGAGGAGTGCGGCGACCTCCGGGTCCAGCTCCGGCTTCCCGGAGTCGTACACGTAGAAGCCGCGCTTGCCGGCCTTGACGACCGCGGCCAGGTTCTCGGAGACGGTGAACCGGTCCGGGAATGCGTGGTTCAGGGTCTCGGAGACATGCAGACCGATGGCCGGGCCGACCAGCTCCAGCAGCACCAGCGGCGACATCGGCAGACCGAGCGGCTCGATGGCCTTCTCGGCGACCTCGACCGAGGTGCCTTCGTCGATGATGTTCTGGATCTCACCCATGAAACGGGTGAGGATGCGGTTGACGACGAACGCCGGGGCGTCCTTCACCAGCACCGCGGTCTTCTTCAGCTTCCGCGCCACACCGAACGCCGTGGCCAGCGAGGCGTCGTCGGTCTGCTCACCGCGGACGATCTCCAGCAGCGGGAGGATCGCGACCGGGTTGAAGAAGTGGAAGCCGACGACCCGCTCGGGGTGCTGCAACTTCGACGCCATCTCGGTGACCGAGAGGGACGAGGTGTTGGTGGCGAGGATCGCGTGCGCCGGGGCGACAGCCTCGACCTCCGCGAACACCTGCTGCTTGACGCCGATCTCCTCGAAGACGGCCTCGATGATGAAGTCGGCGTCGGAGAAGCCCTCCGCCTTGTCCAGCACACCGGAGACCAGGGCCTTGAGGCGGTTGGCCTTGTCCTGGTTGATGCGGCCCTTGCCGAGCAGTTTCTCGATCTCGGTGTGGACATAGCCCACACCCTTGTCGACGCGCTCCTGGTCGATGTCGGTCAGCACGACCGGCACTTCCAGGCGGCGGAGGAACAGCAGCGCCAGCTGCGAGGCCATCAGACCGGCACCCACGACACCGACCTTGGTGACCGGGCGGGCCAGCGCCTTGTCTGGAGCACCGGCCGGGCGCTTGGCGCGCTTCTGGACCAGGTTGAAGGAGTAGATACCCGAGCGCAGCTCGCCGCCCATGATCAGGTCCGCGAGGGCCTGGTCCTCGGCGTCGAAGCCGGCGCTCAGGTCGCCGTTCTTCGCCGCGGCGATGATGTCCAGCGCGCGGTACGCGGCCGGGGCCGCACCGTGCACCTTGGAGTCGGCGATGGCCTTGCCGCGCGCGACGGCCTGGTCCCAGGCGTCACCGCGGTCGACCTCGGGGCGCTCCACCGTGACCGTGCCGTTCAGCACGGAAGCGGTCCACACCAGCGACTGCTCCAGGAAGTCCGCGCCCTCGAAGATCGCGTCGGCGATCCCGAGCTCGAATACCTGCTTGCCCCTCAGCTGGCGGTTCTGGTTCAGCGAGTTCTCGATGATGACGGAGACCGCGCGGTCGGCACCGATCAGGTTCGGCAGCAGTGCGCAGCCGCCCCAGCCGGGGACCAGACCGAGGAAGACCTCGGGCAGCGAGAACGCGGGCAGCGCCTTGGAGACGGTGCGGTACGAGCAGTGCAGACCGACCTCGACACCGCCCCCCATCGCCGCGCCGTTGTAGTACGCGAACGTCGGGACCGCGAGGCCGGAGAGGCGGCGGAAGACGTCGTGGCCGCCCTTGCCGATGGCCAGCGCGTCGTCGTGGTTCTTCAGCAGTTCGACGCCCTTGAGGTCGGCGCCGACCGCGAAGATGAACGGCTTGCCGGTGATGCCGACACCGACGATCGCACCCTCGGCGGCCTCCTTCTCGACCTGGTCGACGGCGGCGTTCAGGTTCGCCAGCGACTGCGGTCCGAAGGTGGTCGGCTTGGTGTGGTCCAGGCCGTTGTCCAGCGTGATGAGGGCGAAACGGCCCGCACCGGCCGGAAGGTCCAGGTGACGTACGTGCGCCTGCGTGACGACCTCATCGGGGAACAGCTCGGCCGCACCCTTCAGAAGCTCAGTGGTGGACCTCACTTGTGACCTCCGTCTGCCGTGTCGAAGTGCGGGTTCTCCCAGATGACCGTCGCGCCCATGCCGAAGCCGACGCACATCGTCGTCAGGCCGTAGCGGACCTCCGGCTGCTCCTCGAACTGGCGGGCCAGCTGCGTCATCAGACGTACACCGGAGGAGGCGAGCGGGTGACCGTAGGCGATGGCGCCGCCGTACTGGTTGACGCGGGCGTCGTCGTCGGCGATGCCGTAGTGGTCGAGGAAGGCGAGCACCTGCACGGCGAACGCCTCGTTGATCTCGAACAGACCGATGTCGCCGATGGTCAGCCCGGCCTTGGCGAGGGCCTTCTCGGTCGACGGGATCGGGCCGTAGCCCATGACCTCCGGCTCGACGCCCGCGAAGGCGTACGACACGAGGCGCATCTTGACCGGGAGGCCCAGCTCGCGGGCGACGTCCTCGGCCGCGAGCAGCGAGGCGGTGGCGCCGTCGTTGAGCCCCGCGGCATTACCGGCGGTGACCCGGCCGTGCGCACGGAACGGGGTCTTCAGACCTGCGAGGGACTCCAGGGTCGTACCCGGGCGCATCGGCTCGTCGGCGGTGACCAGGCCCCAGCCGGTCTCTCCGGCCTCGGCGTTGGTACGGCGCACGGAGACCGGCACCAGGTCCTGCTGGATCTTGCCGTTGGCGTACGCCTTGGCGGCCTTCTCCTGCGAGCGGACCGCGTACTCGTCCGCACGGAGCTTGGTGATCTGCGGGTACCTGTCGTGCAGGTTCTCCGCGGTCATGCCCATGAACAGGGCGGACTCGTCGACCAGCTTCTCCGATACGAAGCGCGGGTTCGGGTCCACGCCCTCGCCCATCGGGTGCCGGCCCATGTGCTCGACACCACCGGCGACGACGACGTCGTACGCGCCGAAGGCGATGGAACCGGCAGTCGAGGTGACGGCGGTCAGGGCGCCCGCACACATGCGGTCGATGGAGTAACCGGGAACGGACTGCGGCAGACCGGCCAGGATTCCGGCGGTGCGGCCCAGCGTCAGACCCTGGTCACCGATCTGCGTGGTCGCGGCGATGGCGACCTCGTCGATCAATGCGGGGTCCAGGTCCGGGTTGCGGCGCAGCAGCTCCCGGATGGCCTTCACGACGAGATCGTCGGCGCGGGTCTCGTGGTAGATGCCCTTCGGGCCCGCTTTGCCGAACGGGGTGCGGACGCCGTCGACGAAGACGACGTCCCTGATGGTACGAGGCACGGTGGCTCTCCTCCAGGGTGCGGGATGGCACTGCTGCGGGGCACACCCAGAGGCGTGCCGCTTCCTTCATGCTACTTGCGGGTAACCAGACTGCCCAGTCCCTGTGACGGGAGCGGCGAAGGTCACATACGAATGGGGGCGGGCGCGAGGGCCGTTTCGTCCTCGAACGCCGGACGGGCCGGCAACGCAGGGCCGGACGTGTCGAGGCCGCGCCGGAAACGGCAATCGCCGGACGGGGCGGCGAAAACGGCCCGTCCGGCGATTGAGGGCAGAGCGCGGCGTCCGGCCGCGCAATCTGGCGTGAACACGACCCTCGACGGTCTCAGGCCGCCGACATCAGCACTCGGACCAGCAGTGGGGTCACCTGTTCGATCTGCCAGCGCCGCGCCCCGTACCCGGTGAGCGCGGACTCGATCACGTCCGCGGTCGGATTCTTCGGCGGCTCCCAGCAGATCCGGCGCACCGTGTCCGGGGTGATCAGGTTCTCCTGCGGCATGTGGAGCCGCTCCGCGAGCTCCGACACCGCGGTGCGGGCGGCCGAGAGCCGGGCCGCTGCCGCCGGGTCCTTGTCCGCCCAGGCACGGGGCGGCGGCGGACCGGCGAGGCTCTGGCCGGGCTGGGGGAGCTCGGCGTCCGGCAGCGCCTTGGCCCGGTCGATGGCCGCCTGCCACTGCTCAAGTTGACGGCGGCCCATGCGGTGGCCGAACCCGGGCAGCGCGGTCAGCGCATGGATGTTCGGCGGGAGCGCGAGCGCCGCCTCGACGATCGCCGCGTCACCCAGCACCTTGCCGGGGGAGATATCCCGGCGCCGGGCGGCCTGGTCACGGGCGGTCCACAGCTCCCTCACCACCGCCATCTGACGCCGGCGGCGGACCTTGTGCATGCCGGAGGTGCGGCGCCACGGGTCCTTGCGCGGGGGAGCGGGCGGCGCCGAGGCGATCGCGTCGAACTCCTCTCGCGCCCACTCCAGCTTGCCCTGCCTGTCGAGCTCGTCCTCCAGGGCGTTGCGCAGCTCGATCAGCAGCTCGACATCGAGCGCCGCATAGCGCAGCCAGGGGTCGGGCAGTGGACGGGTGGACCAGTCGACGGCGGAGTGGCCCTTCTCCAGCGAGTACCCGAGCACACTCTCGACCATGGCGCCGAGGCCGACCCGCGGGAAGCCGGCCAGCCGTCCTGCCAGCTCCGTGTCGAATAGCCCGGTGGGAGTCATCCCTATTTCGCGCAGACAGGGCAGATCCTGGGTGGCGGCGTGCAGGATCCACTCGCTGCCGCTCAGGGCGTTACCGAGTTCGGACAGGTTGGGGCAGCCGACCGGGTCGATCAGTGCGCTGCCCGCGCCGTCGCGGCGCAACTGTACGAGGTAGGCGCGCTGGCCGTAGCGGTAGCCGGAGGCGCGCTCGGCATCGACGGCCACCGGGCCGGAGCCGGCGGCGAAGGCGGCGACCACCCGGGCGAGAGCGTCGTCGGATGCCACCACCGGGGGAATGCCTTCTCGAGGTTCGAGCAAGGGGATCGGCGCCGGGGCGACGTCGTCCGGGGGGGCGCCCCCGGTGGTTCGCAGTGAAGTGTCTGCTGCGGTCTCTTGGGCGTCGGTCACGTGTAAAGGGTATCTGTGAATGTAAGGCGCCCGTCGACGGAACGTTCCGTCGACGGGCGCCGATGAATGTAAACCAGCCGGTTCGTGTCGCTGTGTGTACCTGCGGGGGTGCGCGGGTCAGTGGATGATGCCCGTTCGCAGGGCGACGGCGACCATGCCTGCGCGGTCTCCGGTGCCGAGCTTGCGGGCGATTCGGGCGAGGTGGCTCTTGACGGTCAGGGCGGACAGGCCCATGGAGACGCCGATGGCCTTGTTGGACTGGCCTTCGGCGACCAGCCGGAGGACCTCGACCTCGCGGCCGGACAGTTCGCGGTAGCCGCCCGGGTGGCTCGGGGTGCCGGGGGGCCGGCGGTGCATACGGGCGGCGGTGGCGCCGATGGGGGCGACGCCGGGACGGGCGGGGTGGCCGATATTGGTTCGGGTGCCGGTGACGACGTAGCCCTTCACACCGCCCGCGAGGGCGTTGCGTACGGCGCCGATGTCATCGGCGGCGGAGAGGGCGAGGCCGTTCGGCCAGCCGGCGGCTCGGGTCTCGGACAGCAGGGTCAGCCCGGAACCGTCGGGCAGGTGGACGTCGGCTACGCAGATGTCGCGCGGATTGCCGACGCGGGGACGGGCCTCCGCGATGGACGACGCCTCGATGACGTCACGTACTCCGAGTGCCCACAGATGGCGGGTGACGGTGGAACGGACGCGCGGGTCGGCCACGACGACCATGGCCGTCGGTTTGTTCGGGCGGTAGGCGACCAGGCTTGCGGGCTGCTCTAGGAGAACGGACACCAGGCCTCCTGGGGAGTGGCGGGACGGGCCGGCTCGGGGATGAAGCCGGGGCGAACCGTGCTTGAAGGGTCATTGACCTCTTCGGCAGCAGAGCCGTCCTCCTTTAGAGGAAGATCACTATTTGGTGAGTAACAATTTCGGGCAAATCGGGCATACGATCGATTTTACGAAAATAGTGTCGGTAACGTTGCGCTGATTGTGACGCGGTGCTACCGGCGAGGGAAAAGGTTCAGCGCAGATTCAGGGAGCCTGGGGGCCACGCCGCTGGGGGAGCGTCACCACCGCAGCGTCGGCGGGGCCGGATGGCGGCAGGCCGGCGATCTGACACAGCAGATCGCCCCACGCCATCAGATGCGCCGCCGTGTCCGGCGCTCCGCCACGACCCCCGCCCGGTGTCCACGACGCCCGGATCTCGATCTGCGTCGCCGGGCGTCTTGCGGCCAGCGCACCGAAGTAGTGCGACCCCGCCCGGGTCACTGTGCCGCCCGCCTCTTCGTACGACAGGCCGCGTGCCTCCAGCGCACCGGTCAGCCACGACCAGCACACCTCCGGCAACAACGGATCGGAGGCCATCTCCGGCTCCAGTTCGGCCCGTACCAGCGTCACCAGGCGGAAGGTGCCGTGCCAGGCGTCGTGCCCGGCCGGATCGTGGAGCAGTACGAGGCGGCCGTCGGCGAGATCGTCCTCGCCGTCCACGACCGCGGCCTCCAGGGCGTAGGCGTACGGAGCGAGCTGCTTGGGCGGCCGCGTCGGCTCCACCTCCAGCTCCGGGCGCAGCCGCGCCGATCGCAACGCGTCGACCGCCGACCGGAACGCGGGCGGGACGGATCCACCCTCCGCGCTGTCCTTGCTGTCAGCGCCATCGGATTGATCGGAAAACTGTCCCTGAGCCGGAGCCATGCGGGGAAGAGTAGGCGGAACCGGAGCCTCGCGCAGGGAGGGACACCCGGCCGCGCCCGGCTGCTTACGACCTCGTGCGAAGATTCTTGGTGTGAGTGCCAACGATCGCCCCATGGGCCAGCAGACGAAGACATCCGCCACCCATGAGTCGGCGTTCCTGAAGGCGTGCCGACGCGAGCCCGTGCCGCACACGCCGGTCTGGTTCATGCGTCAGGCAGGGCGTTCGCTGCCGGAGTACCTGAAGGTGCGCGAGGGCATCGGGATGCTCGACTCCTGCATGATGCCGGAGCTGGTCGCGGAGATCACCATGCAGCCCGTCCGCCGCCACAAGGTCGACGCCGCGATCTACTTCAGCGACATCGTCGTACCGCTCAAGGCCATCGGGATCGACCTCGACATCAAGCCGGGCGTGGGCCCGGTCATCGCCGATCCGATCCGCACCCGCGCCGATCTGGCCCGGCTGCGCGATCTCACGCCCGAGGACGTCGGCTACGTCACCGAGGCCATCGGCCTGCTCACCGCCGAACTGGGCTCCACCCCCCTCATCGGCTTCGCGGGCGCGCCGTTCACCCTCGCGAGCTATCTCGTGGAGGGCGGCCCCTCCCGCAACCACGAGCACACCAAGGCCCTGATGTACGGCGACCCGCAGCTCTGGGCGGATCTGCTCGACCGGCTCGCCGGGATCACCAGTGCCTTCCTCAAGGTTCAGATCGAGGCCGGTGCCTCGGCCGTCCAGCTCTTCGACTCCTGGGTGGGCGCGCTGGCCCCCGCCGACTACCGGCGTTCGGTGCTCCCCGCCTCGGCGAAGGTTTTCGACGCCGTCGCCCCGTACGGGGTTCCGCGCATCCACTTCGGTGTCGGCACCGGCGAACTCCTCGGCCTGATGGGGGAGGCGGGCGCGGATGTCGTCGGCGTCGACTGGCGGGTTCCGATGGACGAGGCCGCGCGCCGCGTCGGCCCCGGCAAGGCGCTCCAGGGCAACCTCGACCCCGCGGTGCTGTTCGCGCCGACGGCGGCGGTGGAGGAGAAGACCCAGGAGGTGCTGGACGCGGCCGCCGGTCTCGAGGGCCACGTCTTCAACCTGGGCCATGGTGTGATGCCGTCGATGGACCCGGATGCCCTGACGCGGCTCGTGGAGTACGTGCACGAACGGACCGCGCGCTGAGCGGCGCAGGACACCCGACGGGCCAGGACCGCGCTACGACGCCGGGGGCGTGGACGAGGACTCGGACTGCTCGGGCGTCCGCGGTGCACGGCGCCCGGGCAGGCGGCCCAGCAGCAGCCGCCACAGCAGCAGAAGTACGGTGGCCGTGGCCAGGAATGGAGCCGCGGCGCCCAGCGCCATCGCGAGCCACCGCAGCATTGTGACGAACGCGTGCCAGCCGCCGCCGAGCGCGTCCAGGAAACCGGGGGCGTCGTCGTCCTTCGCCACCGTCTCCGGCTCGGAGAGGTCGAGCGTGATCGTGGCGAGCGTGGTGCGGTCCTTCAGTGACTCCTGCTGGGCGAGCAGCGACTCCAAGGAAGCCTGACGACTGCTCAGTTCGCCTTCCAGCGCGACCACATCGGTGAGCTTCTCGGCCCGGTCCATCAGCTTGCGCACCCGTGCCACGCTCGCTCGCTGGGTGGCGATCCGGCTCTCCACGTCGACCACCTGGGCGGTGACGTCCTTCGCCGACGACGTGCGCGACAACAGCTTTCCGGCGCCCGCGAGATCTCGCAGCACCGCGTCGTACTCGCCCTGCGGAACACGCAGCACGATATGTGATATTTCACGCGAATCGTCTGCCCGCTCCGTCTCCTCGCGGGCCACCAGACCGCCCGAACTCTCCGCGACCGAGCGGGCGACCGCGGCGGCCTTCGGCACGCTCTTCACCTCCACGGAGAGCGAGGCGGTACGGATGACATGGGTGTCGGCGGGCAGGGCGTCGGGCTTCTCGCGCTCTGTCGGCGCACCGCCGCCCTCGGGTGTCCCTTGCGCCGGCCTTCCGGCCGCGGAGTCCGCCGCGGAGTCCGCCGCGCCCTGCTCGGCCGGGGCGATCGCCGCCTTCTCGGCGTCCCCGGAACTCGCCTCGCTCGCACTGTCGGTGGCGCCGCAGCCGCTCAGCGCGAGGAGGCCGGCCAGGAGCCCGGCGGCCAGGATCGTACGCGAACGATGGACGCATGAACGGCCAGGACGCCGGTCGTCTGTCTGCATAACTGCTCCCCCTGGGCGGGCGGTTGATGGTGCTGGTTCGACGTGCGGAGCGGCGGGCGGGTTGCCTGATACCGGTTTCGAAGCGGTCACGTTCAGGACTCGGGAGAGGTTTGAGAGAGTGGAGGCATGCAGCGTTCAATAAACCGCGCGGACACTGGTACGGGTCACGTCGTCGTCATCGGCGGTGGTATCGCCGGTCTCGCCGCCGCCCACCGGCTTCTTGGGGCCGGGCTGCGGGTCACCCTCCTCGAGGTCACCGACCGGCTCGGCGGCAAGCTCATGACCGGTGAGATCGCGGGTGCCCAGGTCGACCTGGGCGCCGAGTCGATGCTGGCCCGGCGCCCGGAAGCGGTCGCCCTGGCACGCGCCGTCGGGCTCGGCGACCGTCTCCAGCCACCCGCCACCGCCACCGCATCGGTCTGGACGCGCGACGCCCTGCGGCCCATGCCCAAGGGTCACGTGATGGGTGTACCGAGCGACCCGGCGGCGCTCAGCGGAGTGCTCTCCCCGGAGGGCCTCGCGCGCATCGCGCAGGAGCGCGACCTCACCCCGACCACCGTCGGCGACGATGTCGCGGTCGGTGCGTACGTCGCCGACCGGCTGGGCCGCGAGGTCGTCGATCGGCTCGTGGAACCGCTGCTCGGCGGCGTGTACGCGGGTGACGCCTACCGGATCTCGATGCGCGCCGCCGTACCGCAGCTCTTCGAGGTGGTGCGGGAAGGCGGCTCGCTGCTCGACGGTGTCCGGCGCATCCAGGAGCGGGCCGCGGCCCGGCAGCAGACCGGACCGGTCTTCCAGGGCATCGACGGCGGCATCGGCACCCTGCCGTACGCGGTTGCCGACGCCGTGCGCGCGATGGGCGGGGAGATCCGGACCGCCACCCCCGTCCTCGGCCTGACCCGAACCACCGACGGCTGGGACGTCCGCACGGACACCCGGATGATCACCGCCGACGGCGTCGTGCTGGCCGCACCCGCCTGGTCCGCCTCCACCCTGCTCGCCGCCGAGTCCCCGGCCGCCTCCGCCGAGCTCGCCGGTATCGAGTACGCGTCGATGGCGCTCGTCACCATGGCGTTCCGCCGCTCGGACGTGGCTGCCACCGGCGCACTCGAGGGCCGCTCCGGCTTCCTCGTACCGCCGGTCGACGGCCGGACCATCAAGGCCTCCACCTTCTCCACCCACAAGTGGAACTGGGTCGCCGATTCCGCCCCCGACCTGTTCGTCCTGCGCACCTCCGTCGGCCGGTACGGCGAGGAGGACCACCTGCACCGCGAGGACAGCGAGCTGGTGGACGTATCGCTGCGAGATCTGGCCGAGGCGACCGGGCTGGCCGCGAAGCCCGTGGAAACCGAGGTCACCCGGTGGATCGGCGGACTGCCCCAGTACCCAGTGGGTCACCTCTCCCGGGTCGCCCGGATCCGTGACGAGGTCGCCAAGTTGCCCGGCCTGCGGGTCTGCGGAGCGGTCTACGACGGGGTCGGCATCCCGGCATGCATCGCGAGCGCCCACCGTGCCGCGGATGAGATCGCCCGCGACCTCACCGGCGGGCCCGGGGAAGAGATCACCACCACGTCGACCCGGGTTCAGGGCACGCGGAGCGAGGCGGGACAATAGCCGTATGAGTGCGCCTGAGACTGTGAAATCAAGCAAGGGCCCCAACGCGGGTAAGAAGGCCAAGGACCTCAACGAGGTCATCCGCTACACGCTGTGGTCCGTCTTCAAGCTGCGCGATGTCCTGCCCGCGGACCGTGCAGGTTACGCCGACGAGGTCCAGGAGCTGTTCGACCAGCTTGCGGCGAAGGACATCACCGTCCGCGGCACCTACGACCTCTCCGGCGTGCGCGCCGACGCCGACATCATGATCTGGTGGCACGCCGAGACCGCGGACGAGCTGCAGGAGGCGTACAACCTCTTCCGGCGCACGAAGCTGGGCCTGGCGCTGGAGCCGGTCTGGTCGAACATGGCGCTGCACCGCCCCGCCGAGTTCAACAAGTCGCACATTCCGGCGTTCCTGGCCGACGAGACGCCGCGCAACTACATCAGCGTCTACCCCTTCGTGCGTTCCTACGACTGGTACCTGCTGCCGGACGAGGACCGCCGCCGTATGCTCGCGGACCACGGCAAGATGGCCCGCGGCTACCCCGACGTCCGGGCCAACACCGTCGCCTCCTTCTCGCTCGGCGACTACGAGTGGATCCTCGCCTTCGAGGCCGACGAGCTGCACCGCATCGTCGACCTGATGCGCCACCTGCGGGCTTCCGAGGCGCGGATGCACGTCCGCGAGGAGGTCCCGTTCTACACGGGGCGCAGGAAGTCGGTTGCAGATCTGGTGGCCGGGCTCGCGTAGCGAGCGGGCTCCGACCACCCCAACCCGGAAGATCAGACGGCGGGCACCGGCAAGTTTCGCGCTGCCCGCCGTTCCAGCGACACCGGGTTCGGCTCCGGGTTCGCCGCAGGCTCCGGCCTGCGGCGACCCCGGACCTACAGAGAAGCACGGGGCCGCACGGACCCTAGAGGCTCAGCGCGACGGCGGCGGTGACGCCGCCGAGACCCAGCGCGAAGGCGGCTTCAGTCCAACCGCCCTTCCCCCAGCGGAACGGGCGGTCCAGGGCGAGCCGTCCGGGGCCGATGGCGGCGATGGCCAGTGCGACGACCGCGATGCACACGTTGTACTCCACGCCACCCTGTGTCGCCCATAGACCATGTGCCGCGGTGACGGTCACCATGGCGTTGATCATCACGCCGATCAGGGCAGCCGCCGCCAGTGGTGTGAACAGTCCCAGAGCCAGACCGATGCCTCCCAGGAACTCGGAGCCACCGCCGATGGCGGCGAACACCGTGCCGGGGTGGTACCCCAGTGCGGCGAACCCTTTGCCCGTGGCGGTGAGGCCCTCACCACCGAATATTCCGAAGAGTTTCTGACAGCCATGGCCTGCCATCAGCAGGCCGAACGTGATTCTGATGAGGAGCAGCCCGCAATCGGCGGCGGACACTGCCGGCCGCGCCGGGACGTCGGCCGCAGGACTGGGCGAGGCGCGCAACTGCTCAACTATGGACTTCACCGGGGGCTCACTTCTGCTCCGAGGTCCCGGGGCGGTGCCGACCAGCCACCAAGGAAACGGCAGGGCGGGTTGTTCAGTCACTGTGGCGTTTGTAAGGAAATGCCAGGTCCGGAAGACCGCGACGCTGCCGGGACGCAGTCGCGGCGAAAGTCAGCTGGACTGTCGCCACCGTTCTCGCATCAGTCCGGTCAGGCCGCCGGCCATTTTCGTTATGAAATACATGACGTCGGCTTGTCTCTTTCCATCATTACCCCATGCCTCCCTCGGTGCCGAGCCTGCAGCGGGGGTGTGCACACGTTACTTGCGGGTGGTTCATGACCGTCCGTCATCTTCCCTACGGCATCCGTCGACGCGCCGGGCAGCAGCCAACGTGGGTGGAGACGATACGGAGCCGGATGCGCGAGATTGCTGCCGCACCCCATGCGACCTGCAGAAACAGAATCCAGAGCCCTGCGAGGGTGTTCGTGCCGGTCACCTTCCGACCAGGGCCGCGCGGGCCGCTCGTACCAGCCGGGTGGCGCGGCGCGGCGGTCGCGCGGCGGCCCGGTCCTGCCACCAGTGGGTCAGCCGGCGCCGTGCCGCGTTGTCGGCGGGCCGGCCGGAGACCAGCAGCCCCTCGGCGAAGTCCAGCGCGTCGCGCCGGTAGCCGGCGGACATGGGACGGGTCCTGGCGTACGCGAGGAAGGCGTCCCGGTAACCGGCGCCCAGAATCTCCGGCAGCTCGGGTGCCACCTTGGCGACGACCCCGGCCCGTTTGGCGGCCAGGGCATGGCTCTGGATCCCGAGTCGGCGGTGGTCGAAGCCCTGCGGGGCGGGGGCGCCCGCGACGAGGGCGGAGAGCAGGGCGGTCTGGGCGACCGCGATCCGGTCGCGCACGGATTCCGGGGTCGGACCGGGGCTCCGGACAGGTCGCGGCACGGAATTCCCGGCGTGCGCGGACGCACCGGCGCCGAGGGCAGCCGCCCGGTCCAGCGTGGCGCGGATCGTGATCATTTCGCCCGCCAGCTCCTCGGCCGGCGGGAAGTCGTCGTCCCGTTCCAGGAGGACGCCGGGCGGGTCGACCCGCGAGCGGAGTTCGGCCAGGACGTCGAGCACGGGCTCGGTGACCGGGTGGGCGTGAGTATCGTGCCAGACGCCGTCCTTCTCGACGCCGCCCGCCACATGTACGTACGCGATGGCCTCCACCGGCAGCTCGTCGAGCGCGGTGGCCGGGTCTTCGCCGCGGTTCACGTGGTTGGTGTGCAGATTGGCGACATCGATCAGCAGCCGGACACCGGTGCGCTCGACCAGCTCCGCCAGGAACTGCCCTTCGGTCAGCTCCTCGTCGGGCCAGGAGATCAGCGCCGCGATGTTCTCCAGTGCCAGCGGCACCGGCAGCGATTCCTGCGCGATCCGTACGTTCTCGCACAGCACGTCCAGCGCGTCCCAGGTCCGCGGTACGGGCAGCAGATGGCCCGCTTCCAGCCCCGGCGAAGCGGTGCGCGGGCCCCCGGCCCGTACGAACGCGATGTGCTCGGTGACCAGCGGCGTGCCGAGCAGCTCGGCCCGGGCCGCGAGATCCGCGAGCCGTCCCGCGTCGGGGCGCTCGGCCCCGCCGAGGCCCAGCGAGACGCCGTGCGGGACGACGGTGACATCGCGTGCCCTGAGCCGTACCAGCGAATCGGGCAGATGGTCGGTGCAGATGTTCTCCGCGACCGTCTCCACCCAGTCGATCCCCGGCAGTGCCTCGACGGAGTCCGCGATCTCCGGCCGCCAGCCGATGCCGATTCCCAGTTTCATGTCGTCCCCCTCCTCCACCGTGTGCAGGTCTGATGGCCCTGGCAGGTGGTGGTGAATCCGGAGAGGGGGACGTTCAGAGGTTGATTTGAGGTTCCCGACAGCCTTTCAGCCGCGCAGCGCGGGATGGTCGGCGACCACGGTGCACGACCCCGGAGCGATCTCGGTGAATCCGGCGTCGCGCACCACCGGAAGTCCGCTCACCGTGAGTTCCTGCCAGCGGCCCGCCTCCGCAGTGGCGACCGACAGCGGGAAGTCCGCCTCGCGCCACGCCTTGCGCTCCGTTTCGGACAGCTCCCACCAGGCGAGCTGCGCACCGTGTCCGGCCTGCGCCATCGCCTTGCCCGCCGACATGTCCAGCTCCGGGTTCAGCCACAGCACCGGGCCCGCGGGATCGGGCGCGGCCGGCGGCTCGGGGTCGTCCAGATCCGTCCCTGACACCTGGAGCTTCGCCAGCTCCTTCGGCCAGCCGTCCAGAGGCACCGGCGGGAAGACCCGTACCTCGGCGCTCTCGCCCGTGACCGTGATGCCGGGCAGCGTGGACGCCTTGCGCCACTCCGCGCCGCGCGCCCGCCGCACCACCTTGCGGATCCGGGCATCCTGCCAGTCCCGCATCGCCCGCGCCCACTCGCCCTCGCCGGCCGACCGCTCGTCGGAGAGCATCACGAGCACCGCGCGCGCGGCGGTCCGCAGCGCGTCGGTACGGGCCGGGGGAGCCGTCTTCTCGATGCGCACGACCAGCGGCAGCACGTACTGCGGGGCCTCGTCCCGGTGCGTCCGCTCGGACCTGAACGGGCTGTCCGCCGCAGGGGAGCAGGACATGGCCGGGGATTCGGACGGGGATACGGGGGCGTCGTTGTCACTCACTCGTCCCAGTCTGCCAGCCGCCCGAGAATCGCTTCTTGGCGGAATGAATCGCTCTGGGTAAGGATGCACAGCATGAAGAGCGATCTCTTTTCCAGCGAGAACATGGCGCAGCAGGCAACCGCCCCCGGGATGACCCTGCAGAACGCCAAATCCATCAAATACGCCGTAAACGGCGAGATGTACGCCCGTCAGGGATCGATGATCGCCTTCCGTGGTGATCTGCAGTTCGAGCGCAAGGGCCAGGGCCTCGGCGGCCTGCTCAAGCGTGCCGTCACCGGCGAGGGGCTGCCGCTGATGGCGGTCCGCGGCCAGGGCGAGGCCTGGTTCGCGCACGAGGCCGCCGACTGCTTCATCGTGGACATGGAGCAGGGCGACGTCCTCACCGTCAACGGCCGCAACGTGCTCTGTTTCGACGCCACGCTCTCCTACGAGATCAAGACGGTGAAGGGCGGAGGGATGACCGGCGGCGGCGTCTTCAACAGCATCTTCACCGGATACGGCAAGCTCGGCCTGATGTGTGAGGGCCACCCCATCGTGATACCCGTCACGCCCCAGCAGCCGGTGTGCGTCGACACGGACGCGGTGGTCGGCTGGAGTGCCAACCTGACCACATCGCTGCACCGCTCGCAGAGCCTCGGCTCGATGGTGCGCGGCGGGTCCGGAGAGGCCGTCCAACTGCGGCTGGACGGCGAGGGCTTCGTGATCGTGCGGCCCAGTGAGGTCAAGCCCGAGAAGCCGTCGGCCAACTGAACCTGAGCGGTTGGCAGAAGGCTTCGCAGGAACCCGGCCCCGTAGCGCGCAGGGGCGGGCAACAGCTGCCCACCCCCGCCCATCAACGCATCAGCGCCACGGCCCCGTCACCGCGAACGTCGTCCCCGGCGTATAGCAGTTGACGAACATCGTCCCGCCGTCCGGGGCGAATGTGACCCCGGCGAACTCGCCCCACGCGGGCTCCTCGGACGTCCCGATGTTCTGCCGGCCCCGCGCCATCGCGTACACCTCGCCGCCCCGCGTCAGGCCGAACACATGCTGCGAGCCGTCGCCGTCCTCGCACACCATCAGCCCGCCGTCGGACGCCAGGCAGATGTTGTCGGGGGACTCGCCGGGCAGTTGCACGTCCGAACCGGGACCGAAGACGATCACCAGCGTGAGGCGACGCCGCTTCGGCTCGTACCGCCACACCTGGCCGTAGTGGTCGGCCGCCGAACCCTGCGAGCTGTGCGCGAAACTGGAGACGAAGTAGATCGCGGACCCGCCCCAGTAGCAGCCCTCCAGCTTCTGCGCGTGTGTGATGCCCTTCGGGCCGAAGTCCTGGAACCGGATCGGGGTTTCGGCCGCCTGCGGATCCGGTACGGGAACCCACTCGATGCCCTCGAAACTCGCACCGGTCTCCTGGACCGCGGAGAGGTCGGGGACGCCTGGCACCCGCATGGCCTCCAGATGGCCGCCGGCCCGCAGTGAGCCCGTCCCGCCGAGCGGTTTGTCGGGCAGGAAGCGGTAGAAGAGCCCGAACGGCTTGTCGAACGCGTCCTCCGTCTCGTACACGATCCCGTTCTTCGGATCGATCGCGATCGCCTCATGCTGGAAGCGGCCCATCGCGGTGAGCGGCACGGCCCCGGTGCGGTGCGGATCGGCGCCGTCCACCTCGAAGATGAAGCCATGGTCCTTGGTGTAGCCGTTGGTGCCGGCCTTGTCCTCGGTCTCCTCGCAGGTCAACCAGGTGTTCCAAGGGGTGCGGCCGCCCGCGCAGTTCACCGCGGTACCGGCGATGGCGACGCGTTCGCCGAGGACGTTGTTGCGGCCGTCGAGCTCCAGGACCGTACAACCGCCCTTGCCCATCGGGTCGTAGGTGAGGCCCTCGACGGTCGGTACCGGGATTCTTCCGGCGGCGCGGTTCTCGTGGTTGCGTACGAGACGGACGTGTCCGTGCCGGCCGCTGAAGGCGGCCATGCCGTCATGGTTGCTGGGGACCTGGCCCTCGCCGGAGCGGAGCGGGTCGCCCTCCCGGGACAGGACCCGGTAGCGGAAGCCTTTCGGGAGGTCGAGCAGACCGTCCGGGTCGGATACGAGCGGGCCGTAGCCGCTGTGTCCCCGGGCGGCGGCGGTGCCCGCGAAAAGTTCGGAGAACGCCCCGGCGAAGGCGATCGAGGCAACGGCCGCGCCGCTGCCGGCCAGGACCTGTCGTCGTGTTGCGAGCTGTCGTGCTGATGCTGATGACATGAGGCAACTCCCTGCTGGCGGACAGGAGATGTGACCCGCATGTGTGTACCACGCGTATCGTCGCGCGGGAACCATGCGGGTCACGAGCCTCGTGAGTACCACTGGCCCACAGGGGCCCCGTGGGATCAGGCCAGGGACGCGGTGAGCGTGATGGTCGTGCCCGTGAGCGCCTGACTGACCGGGCAGTTCGCCTTGGCGTCCTCGGCGGCCTTGACGAAGCCCGCCTCGTCGAGACCCGGCACCTCGCCGTGGACGGTGAGGTGAATACCGGTGATGCCGGTTCCGGGCTGGAAGGTGACCTCGGCCTGCGTGTTCAGCCGGGTCGGCGGGGTGCCGGCGGTGGCCAGGCCGTTGGACAGGGCCATCGAGAAGCAGCTGGAGTGTGCCGCCGCGATGAGCTCCTCGGGGCTGGTCTTTCCGTTCGCCTTCTCCGCGCGGGACGGCCAGGAGACCTCGTAGTTGCCGATGCCGGAGGAGTCGAGGGTGACGACACCCTTGCCCTCGATCAGGTTGCCTTCCCAGACCGTGTGCGCCTGACGCGTGGTAGCCATGCTGGATCCCTTCGAACGGTGTGCGCGGTGAGACGGGAGATAGGAGGCGCCCCGGGGCACCTCGGGCGTACCACCCGAACCTGCATCGGCTGGTACGCCCCCGAACCTACTGCGCCACCAGACCCTTCGCGTCGCGCGCCAGCGCCGTCAGCCGGGAGATCGCCCGGAAATACTTCTTCCGGTACCCGCCGTTCAGCATCTCCTCACTGAACAGCTTGTCGAACGGGACCCCTGAGGCGAGCACCGGAACCTCCCGGTCGTACAGCCGGTCGGCGAGGACGACGAGCCGCAGCGCGGTCGACTGGTCCGGCACCGGCTGGACCTCGGTGAGGCAGACCGCCCGCAGGCCGTCCGTCAACGCGCCGTAGCGGCTCGGATGGACCCGGGCGAGATGGTCGAGGAGCGAGGGGAAGTCGTCCAGGCTGGCTCCCTCGGTGGCGTACGCGGCCTTGGTGACCTGCTCGTCCGAGTACGGCGCGGGGGCCTCGGGCAGCCCGCGGTGGCGGTAGTCCTCGCCGTCGATCCGCAGCGGACGGAAGTGCGCCGACAGCCCTTGGATCTCCCGCAGGAAGTCGGCGGCGGCGAACCGGCCCTCACCGAGCTTGCCGGGCAGCGTGTTGGAGGTGGCGGCGAGCGCGACCCCGGCCTCGACCAGCCGGCTGAGCAGCGATGACACCAGTACCGTGTCACCCGGGTCGTCCAGCTCGAATTCATCGATACACAGGAGCCGGTGCCCGCTCAGCGTCCGCACGGTCTGCTGGAAGCCCAGCGCGCCGACGAGGTTCGTCAGTTCGACGAAGGTGCCGAATGCCTTCAGTGAGGGTGCGGCGGGCGTGGCGTGCCAGAGGGAGGCCAGCAGGTGCGTCTTGCCGACGCCGTAGCCGCCGTCGAGGTAGACCCCGAGGGGTGCCGCGGGCGCTGCCGGCTTCTTGCTGAACCGCCCACCCGTCGCCCGCCACCACCCCTCCAAGGAAGCGCTTCGCGCTCTCCTGTTCTTGCCGGAGCCAGTGGCATGTGCCCCGCCGAGCCCGGCCGCGAAGCCGCTCAGGACGTTGACTGCCTGGGCCTGGCTCGGCTGGCCGGGGTCCGGGACATACGTTTCGAAGCGTACGCAGTCGAAGCGTGGTGGCGGCACCATCTCGGCGACCAGGCGGTCGGCGGGGACGTGCGGCTCAAGGGCACACAGGGACAGCGGGGCCGTTTCGGCTATGGGGCTCTGCCCCGGCACGGCGGTGGAGGACGACACAACCCTCAACCTTAAGCGCCGTGCCAGACTGCAGAACATGCGACGCCTCTTCCCTGTGACCGACCTGACACCGGCTGACGACGAAGGGGAGTGGAGCCTGGACCAGCTGGCCGACGCCTACGCGTACCCCGAGCAGGACAGCCCCTGGCTGCGCGCCAACATGGTTTCGACGCTCGACGGCGCCGCCCAGCACGACGGGCGCTCGCAGCCGATCTCCTGCGCGAGCGACATGCTGATCTTCGGCACCCTGCGCGCTCTGGCAGATGTGGTCGTGGCGGGCGCGGAGACCGTGCGGCTGGAGGGCTACCGGCCCGCCAGGGCCCGCGAGGCCTTCGCTGCCCGCCGGGCCGCGGCCGGGCAGGGGCCCGCACCGGCGATCGCCGTGGTGAGCGGCAGCCTGGACCTGGACTTCTCGTTGCCGCTCTTCGCCTCGCCGCTCGTCCCGACCCTCGTGCTGACCGGTACCGGAGCCCCTGCAGACCGGATCCAGGCAGCGCGGAAGGCGGGCGCCGAGGTGGTGATCGCGGGGGAGGGCTCCCGGGTGGACCCCGCCAGGGCCGTACAGGAGTTGGCGGACCGTGGACTCAAGCGGCTGCTGACCGAGGGCGGGCCGAGGATGCTGGGCCAGTTCGTGGCGGCCGGGGTGCTGGACGAGCTCTGTCTGACGCTCTCGCCGATGCTGACCGCCGGAGACGCGCAGCGGATCGCCGGTGGCCCGTCGGTGGCCGTGCCGGAACGATTCGCCCTGACATCGATGCTGGAAGAGGCCGGGTTCCTCTTCACTCGATACCGTCGGATCTGACAATCAGCGGAATTTGTCGTTCCGGTTAGCCCCCGGAGGGCACAATTACTCTCGCAGACCCCGTGCGAGCACGGGGAAGGACGGTTTCAGCAGAGACCGGTGACGGTCACTGAAGCAGAAGGGCGCCCGTGGTGTTCACCAGCGTTTTGATGATCGAGAAGCCCCTCACTTCCGAGGACGTCGAGTTCGTCACCACCCTGCACGGGGAGGAGCAGACCTCCTTCGTCGTGCTCATGCAGCCGCGCGGTGACCAGGCCGATGTGCTGTTGCGGGCCATCGACGACCTGGCGATGGGCGATCTGAAGGAAGCCGCCCGGGAGGGTGAGGAACCGGAGGGCAAGAATGCCAGGCAGTCCGCCGAACTGGCGCTCGAAGTTTCGCTCGAGGCCCTGCGGCAGGCAGGCTCCGAAGCGGTCGGACAGGTCATCGAGACGCACCCGCTGGACAAGCTGAAGTCCGTGGTCGACGAGGCGGGGGCTGATGAAGTGATCGTGCTGACGGCACCGCACTACGTGGAAGAGTTCTTCCACCGGGACTGGGCGTCCAGGGCCCGGCACAAGGTCGGCGTACCGGTGCTGAAGCTCTTCGCGCACAGCGAATAGGCTGGGCGGGTACTCGATTCGACTTCTGGGGAGACACACGCATGGCACCCGGTATTCCTGCCGCCATGGAACGGCCGCACTTCATCGGCATCGGCGGCGCCGGAATGTCGGGCATCGCGAAGATCCTCGCCCAGCGCGGCGCGAAGGTCGCGGGCAGCGACGCCAAGGAGTCGGGAACGGCCGAGGCGCTGCGGGCGCTGGGGGCGACCGTCCACATCGGACATGCCGCCGGACATCTGGCGGACGACGCCTCGTGCGTGGTCGTCTCCAGCGCCATTCGCCCCGACAACCCGGAGCTGGTGCGCGCCGCCGAGCTGTCGATCCCCGTCGTGCATCGCTCCGACGCGCTCGCTTCCCTGATGGGGGGCCTGCGCGCGATCGCGGTGGCCGGTACGCACGGCAAGACGACCACCACATCGATGCTGGCCGTCGCCCTGTCCGAATTGAACCTCGACCCCTCGTACGCCATTGGGGGCGACCTCGCGGGCCCGGGCACCAACGCCGCGCACGGCGAGGGCCGGATCTTCGTCGCCGAGGCGGACGAGAGTGACCGCAGCTTCCAGAAGTACGACCCCGAAGTCGCGATCGTCCTCAACGTCGAGCTGGACCACCACGCGAACTACGCCTCGATGGACGAGATCTACGAATCCTTCGAGACGTTCGTCGGCAAGATCGTCCCCGATGGCACCCTGGTGATCGCCGCCGACCAGCCCGGCGCCGTCGAGCTGACCGAGCGGGTGCGCGCCCTGTCCTCGGTGAAGGTCGTCACCTACGGCGAGTCCGAGACCGCCGACGTACGCGTCCACAAGGTCACCCCGCGCGGTCTGACCAGCGAGGTCACGGTCCTCCTGAACGGGAAGTTCCTCACGTTCACGGTCTCCGTGCCCGGCCGTCACTACGCCCTCAACGCGGTCGCGGCCCTCGCCGCCGGTGTCGCCCTCGGTATCCCGGCCCACAATCTGGCCTCGGCCCTCGGTAAGTACACCGGGGTCAAGCGCCGCCTCCAGCTCAAGGGCGAGGCGGCCGGGGTGCAGGTCATCGACTCGTACGCACACCACCCCACCGAGATGACCGCGGACCTCGAAGCGATGCGCGGCGCCGCATCCGACGCACGCCTCCTGGTCGTCTTCCAGCCCCACCTCTTCTCCCGCACCCAGGAGCTCGGCGCCGAGATGGGCCAGGCCCTCGCGCTGGCCGACGCCTCCGTGGTTCTGGACATCTACCCGGCCCGCGAGGACCCGATCCCCGGCATCACCAGCGACCTGATCATCGCCGCCGCAAGGTCCGCGGGCGCCGATGTCACCGCGGTCCACGACAAGGCGGCGGTCCCCGGGGCCATCGCGGGAATGGCGAAGCCCGGCGACCTCGTTCTCACCATGGGGGCGGGCGACGTCACGGACCTCGGCCCGCAGATCCTGGACCACCTGTCGAGCTGAGGGAGCGCCGTGTCGTACGACATCGAGAAGCCGGACGAGCAGTGGCGGGCGGAGCTGACCCCCGCCGAGTACGCGGTGCTGCGCCAGGCCGGCACCGAACCCGCCTTCGTCGGCGAGTACACCGATACCAAGACCACGGGCGTATATTCCTGCCGCGCCTGTGACGCGGAGCTGTTCCGCTCCGACACCAAATTCGAGTCGCACTGCGGCTGGCCTTCCTTCTACGACCCGAAGGACACGGACGCGGTCGAACTGATCCAGGACCGTAGCCACGGCATGGTCCGCACCGAGGTCCGCTGCGCCCGGTGCGGATCGCACCTCGGCCATGTCTTCGAGGGAGAGGGCTACCCGACCCCGACGGACCAGCGGTACTGCATCAACTCGATCTCGCTGTGGCTGACGCCGGACGAGGGCTGACGGCCACGACCTGAGCGAGGGCCGGCGCCTGGCGTCAGCCCTCGTTCTCGTCCTCGGCGCTCTCCGGCCGCAGCAGTGGGTGCGCGACCCCAGGGAAGACTCGGGCCCGCACGACCGGCACTCGTGCTTCCCGACGGGGCTTCCGTCCCTACGACCGCCGCACCCGTGCTGTCAGCCTGCTGCCGAGCCGTCTGCCGAAGCCGCCCGGCGGCCGGTTCCACGCCCGGAACGCCTCCGCCGTGCGGCTGCTGCCCGTACGCTCGGCGGCCTCCTCCACAGCCGCCACCTCACCGGCGGACAAGCCGCGCACCACAGGTCGCAGCACCTCCTCCAGCAGCGCCGCTCGCGTCTCGCTCCAGGCGCGACCCGCATGCGGGTGTGAGCTCCAGACGGTGAAGCAGTCGGCCACATAAGCCGGTTCGGAACGCAGCCGGGCGAGGACCGTGTCATGACGGGCAGCCCGGCCATAGGCCGTGATGAGGTGCGCGTCGTCGCTGTGGACGAACGCGTACAGCTCCGCCTCGGGCCGGTCCGGAGCGAGCAGCCTCCCGGCCAGTGCGCCGAACGCCTGGTCGCGTACGCCCGGCTCCACCGGTTCGGCCCCGGCGCAAAGCTTCCGGGCCCGTTCCGTCCAGCCGGGCTCCGCCGCCCCCGACCGCACATCCCGTGCGAACTCCAGGAGCAGCAGGGCGCCGCGCACCCGCGCGTCGATCTCCTGAGGGAAGCCGCGCAGCAGGTCATGGGCGAGTTCGGGGGCCTCCTCGTCGTCGGCGGGGGCACCGAGCGCCGCCGCGACCAGGGCAGACCACGTACCGGCTGTACGGTGCGCGTCGGAGGTGGTCCCGCCAAGCAGCTGCCGGGCCTCGCCCGTCGTGGGCGTGGCCTCGCCCCAGACCAGCCCCACCGCCGTGCGCAGCACCAGTGGTTCGGTGAAGGGTGACATTCCACCGGCGCGGAGCACCGTGTGCAGCACCGTCACCCGGTCGCCGCCGCCCGCCCTGGCGTCCGCCGCCGCCGCACACATCCGCAGATGCGGCAGCGCCTGCGTCCCGGTGAACGGCAGGGCGACACTGGTCAGCAGCCGCTCCGTTCCCGCCGGATCGTTCGGGGCGATCCGGTCCAGTTCGCCCAGCAGCCCGGTACGGACATCGAACTGTTCGTCCAGGAGGCCGAGCAGCACCGGCACGCAGTCGGCCGCCCCTTCGTCGAGCAGGGACCGGGCCATCCGGCGTACAACATCGGGGAGCAGGTCCGCGCAGTCCACGTCGAGCAGCCGTGCGATCCGCAGCAGCTGCACGGTGCGCGCCACACCGGGGCCGGGCACGGTGGGTGCGCCGGTGGCGAGCTCGGTACGGAGGTCGTCGCCGAGGGCTGTGACGAGTGCGGCGGCGGCACGTTCGCCGGCCGGTTCGGCGAAGGCCGAGCGCGCGGGTAGTTCGAGTATGACATTGCCACCGCGTACCGCCTCCGTCACCAGCAGGGCGGCGAGCGATGCGGTTGTGGCGGCGGGGGACCGCCCGTCGAGGGCGGTCAACAGCCGTGCCACACAGGACAGTTCGTGGGTCGTGCGGTCGATGCCGGGAGCGGTCAGTGCGTCGGCCAGCCGCCGCGTCCGCTCCTCGTCCAGCGCGTACGGCCGCTCTGCGGCCCAGTCAGCTGCCGCGGCACGTTCGACGGGGCCGAGCGTGATGCCCGCGCAGAGCGCCATGAGGGCGAGCGGTCCGGCGGCGAAGGGCTCGCCGGGCAGCTCTGCCGCCGCCTGGAACAGTTCCGGAGACCGGCTCCGCCAGATCCGGGCGCAGGTCTCGGCCCAGGCGTCGTCCACCGGTCCCTCCGGGCGCGGCCCGGAGCAGGTGTGCACCCGCAGTCCGATGTCGGAGCCGCTCGGTTCCGGTGCGTCCTCCGGCAGCACTCCGACGACCCGGTGCGGGGAGTGCGCGGGACGGCGGGTGTAGGTCGTGAAGGTCAGCCGCTGTACGTTCTCCGGCGGGAGTACGGCTCCGGCCAGGGCGATCCACCGGGCCACATCGGCGCTCTGCCGCTCCACGAGAACCACTCGCGTCGACGACGATTCCTCGCTGGCCCGGCGCAGGTCGGCGAAGACCGCCGCCAGCCAGGGGCTCCGGGAGACCGCGAAGTCGTTCAGCGCCTCCGGCCCGAAGGCGGCGGAGGCGGGCAGGGAGCTTATTCGGCCGGGCGTGCCGCCGTCCGGTGTGGTGGAGGCCCAGTTCGGCGACCGCCAGGCCGTGATCGCCGGCGCGTCACCCGGCAGCCGGGTACCGGCCGGGAGATGCACCGCGTGCGCGTGGAAACGGCCGGCTCCGGGGCCGCCGAGCGCCACCGTACGGCTCAGCAGGTGGCTGCCGTCGGACAGTGCGCTGAAGCTGAACGCCTCAGGGAACGATCGGAGTTCAGCGGTCGTGGGGTGGTACGGGGCCCCGGCCGGCGGCTCGTAGCCGAGGAGCTGCTCGGCCTCGGCCAGCACCGGCGTGGGTATACCGGCGCTGACCGCCGTGAACCGTGCGCCGCCCCCGTCGTCCCCCGCAGAGGCAGAGGTGTAGTGCAACTGCGCGAGGCTCATGCGTCGGCCCTCTTCGTCCTTGCCGCGAACGTCCCCGTACCGTCAGCACGCCCGCTCCGTCGGCCGTCCGTCGAGGGCAGGCCGTCCGGGCGCGGCGACGACCCCGGCGGGGAGCGGTCCGCAATCGCGGGAGCGACGCTATCAAGGCGCACCGCTCCCGCATGCACCCTGCCGCTTTGCGTACTGCCCCGGTCCTGTGGCTGCGTTCTCGCCGCGCCTCGCTCGCCCCCCGGCGCACGGCAGGAACCCGCTCAGTGCGCCGTCACCACTCCAATGGCCGACGCACCGCCCGCCCTTCCGGTCGAAGAATGTCTTCGGATTGACCAATCCCCCCAAGGGCACCGAAACCCGGACCCAAGGGTCGCTCTGCGTACAGGAGTTAATCGGATGAATCTCAGGACTCTCTCCGCGGTCGCCGCCGTTCTGGCGCTGGCCGGTCTCACCGGTGCGTCCACGGCCCATGCGGTGCCCGGCACGGTCTCCGGAGACGGTGGCAATCGCATCGGCGTCCTGCGTGCCAACGGCGACGCGCACGTCAAGGAGGGTGGCCTCAGCGCGACGTGGGTCAAGGAGCACGACAACGTCAAGCAGGTCACCCTGTCCGGCAACCGCATCGGCGTTCTCACGGGTGACGGCGTCGCCTGGGTGAAGGAGGGCGGCCTCAGCGCCTCCTGGGTCCGGGAGGCCGACGACGTCAAGCAGATCGCACTCTCCGGCAACCGCATCGGCGTCCTGAAGGACAACGGCGATGCCTACGTCAAGGAGGGCGGCCTCAGCGCGACGTGGGTCAAGGAGGCCGACAAGGTCAAGGAACTGGAGCTCTCGCGCAACCGCATCGGCATCGTGAAGGGCAACGGCGACGCGTACGTGAAGGAGGGGGGCCTCAGCGCCACCTGGGTCCGGGAGCACGACAACGTCATCGGCATCGACCTGGCGGGCAACCGTATCGGCGTTCTCACGGCTGACGGCGTCGCCTGGGTGAAGGAGGGGGGCCTCAGCGCCTCCTGGGTCCGGGAGCACGACGACGTCATCCAGCTCGAACTCTCGGGCAACCGCATCGGCGTCGTGACCGACAGGGGTAACGCGTACGTGAAGGAGGGCGGTCTCAGCGCGAGGTGGGTACACGAGTACACCCACACCATTCAGATCGCCCTGTCCGGCAAGCGCATCGGCGTCCTCAAGGGCGACGGCGACGCCCGGGTCAAGGAGGGCGACCTGAGCGCCAGGTGGGTCCTGGAGGCCAACAACGTCACCGAGCTGGCGCTGTCCTGACACGTGATGCCTGACATGTGATACCCGCCGCGCCGCGCAACGGAGTTGATCCGGTGCGCGGCGCGGTGTCGTGCCGGTCTCCCGTCCGGTCAGTCGCTCACGGCGTAGGCGACGAAGCCGGTCCAGGCGGCGGGGGAGAGGTCGAGCTGGGGACCCTGCTCGACCTTGGAGTCGCGGACGTGGACGGTGGTGGGACAAGCGGCGACCTCTACGCAGTCATCGCCGGAACCGCCGCTGTAGGTGGACTTGCGCCAGGAGAGGGCGACTTCTACGCAGGAGTCGCCGGATCCGCCGCTGTAGCTGCTCTTGAACCAGGACAGGTCTGTGGTGCTCATACCGCTCCTCGCATCCGCTGCAACAGGCCCACGGAGTATTCGAGGGAGTGAGCCTGTGAACGCATCCTGGCATACCGCATCTGGAGCATGCTGACGACTGCCGGGTCGGCGTGGAAGTGACCACTTTCCTGTCCTTCGCTGTAGCCGAACCACTTGTGATCCGGGGCCTCCAACAGCCTCATTGGACCGTCCAGCCCGGCGTGACTCTCCCGAACCTGCGGCATGATCTGGACCTCGATGTTCCGGAGCTGGACCAGCCGGAGAACGTGATCGATGAGGTTCCTTGTGACCTCCGCACCGCCCGTTCGCCGTAGGAACAGGTGCTCTTCGAGGATGAAGCTGTACGCGGTGTTGGGCCGTTCCGTCAGCAGGCGCTGTCGATCGAGTCGAGCCGTGAGTTGTGCCTCGATCTGCTCGTCTCCGAGCGGCGGAAGCTGATTTACGAACAGTGCTCGCGCGTATGCCTTCGTCTGTAACAGCCCTGGAACCAATCGGCATTCGTATGTGTACAGGCTGAGCGCTTCCGTCTCCAACTGCGCCCACTGACGGAACCAACTCGCCAAGCCCGGCCGCCTCGACAAGTGCTTGGCTGCAGCCTTGATGACCCCGAATGCGTTGAGCACGTCCTCTGCCCGCTCGACGAACGCCAGCGGTGGGAACCGCCGCCCCTGTTCGATCGAGGCGACCGTCGGCACCGAGTACCGCACCATCGGGGCGAACTGTTCCTGTGTCAGCAGCGCTCGCTTGCGGAAGACCTTGACGACTTCCCCGAACGCCTTCAGGCTGTCCGACGGCTCCGGCTCCCCGTTCGCGCCCGTCGCTCCACCTGTTCCGCCGACGCCGTCCGTCATGTCCGGCCACCTCCCGTGCCCTGTGCCTGCGCCTGTCCCGGTCCGCAACTCACCCATGGTCACGGACTGTTACGCGTACCGTCCACCCTCTGCACCCGTACGCTGACTCAGCGTACGAGTCGCTGAGCTGGTCCGATGGGCGTTCCGACCGTCACGGTGGGCGCATGGAAGCATCCTCCACTACCCAACCGCCGGTCACCGTACGTGTGTTCGCGCAACGCTTCAGTTCCACGCCGCGAGGGGCAAGGCTTGCCCGTCATCTTGCACTGCACGTGCTGCACGACTGGGGCATCCCGTACCGCAGTGACGCGTCGGAGGCGGCAGCGTTGATCGTTGCCGAGCTTGCGGCGAACGCAGTCACGCACGGCCGGGTGCCGGGCCGTGACTTCGAGTTGCGGCTCACCCACGCACCGGGCGATACGGACCTGCTCGGCGTCCTGCGGATCGAGGTCAGCGATACGCGGGGCGAGCGGCGCCCACCGGGGCCGGGGGAGCTTCTGCCGCCGCCGCCCGGTTCCGGCTGCGGGCACGGGCTGATTCTGGTGGAGGCGCTGGCCGACCGGTGGGCGGTGCTGGACCGCGTACCGCTGGGCAAGACGGTCCGTGCCGAGCTGGACCTGCTGTACTGACCGGCGCGGGACCGCCCGTTGCGGCCGGATTATCCGGGCAGTGAGGACGACTCACCGAAAGCGGCGCTGACCACGCATTCCATGCGCGGACGCACCGCCCGTGATCGCGGGGACCGGGAATACTTCGTCGCCTTCGGGGCTCCGAGCTGGACGGGGTGATCAATCGGCACGTGCGGCGTCAGCGGAGTGGGGCTGACCTGAATGCTCTGTCCCGCGGGTGGTCACGACGGGCCCACGAACTGAACGACATTGTCAGATGCGCCGTTGCGCTATCAGATTTGCGCTCTGCCGCCATCAACGAATAGTTCGATTCCCGTGACGAAGCTGGAGTCATCCGAGGCCAGAAAAAGCGCCGCCTTGGCCACTTCGTCGGGCTCCCCCATGCGGCCCATCGGAATGGTGGACGCAATCCTCTCGACGGCGTCCTGGGGTTGCGCCGCCAAAAGCGGCGTCTCGATCGGACCAGGGCTGAGGACGTTGGACCGGATACGGCGATCCTTCAGCTCTACCGTCCATCCTCGAACGAAATTCCGGATGGCAGCCTTGCTGGCGCCGTAGACCGAGAACTCGGGTGTTCCCTTGGCGCTCGCAACGGAGCCCGTGAGAATGATGGAGGCACCGTCATTCAAGAGGGGTAGGGCCTTTTGTACCGTGAAGAGCACCCCCTTCACATTGATGTCGAAAATTTTGTCGAAATGTTCTTCTGTGACGTCTTCCAGCGAAGCGGACTCGGATAGACCGGCGTTGGCGAAGACGATATCGATTCGCCCCTTCGCCTTGACGGTCTCGTAGAGGCGGTCAAGGTCGGCCGGTTCGGCGACGTCGCCCTGAATGCCGGATGCGTTGCCGCCGATTGCCTGCACGCCCTCATCGAGTTCTTTCTGGCGGCGGCCCGTGATGAAGACATAGGCGCCCTCTCTGACGAAGAGTTTTGCTGTGGCCAGCCCGATTCCTGTGGTGCCACCGGTGATGACCGCCGTCTTTCCCTGTAGCTTGCCCATGGCCACTGCTCCCGGTAATGGTGGATACGGATGGTCGGACGGTCCGGGTTCATCCCGGACGAGGCAATCATTATTCGGAAAGATCAGGTCGAGCCGATACATGCACGCCCAATGGCGAATTAAACAGCCAGGCGGCGGTCCGAGTGGCGTTGTCTGCCGCACCTGGTGGCTGAGAAAGTGGCGCCGACCGGCGCGACGAATAGCAGCGCGGGCGCATCGGCGCATGACCAGGTCGTGAGCATCGCTGGGGGCTTGGCTGTCGGAGCGGACGGTCATCGATGGCCTAAACGTTCTGCGTCACGGCGCGAGGTTGCGACCGCGGGCCTGGAACCCTGCTTCGCGATGGTTCTCTCGGGTGGTGATGGCGGCGGGATCACCCGGGGCGGGTAGTCAGGGATCTGTGCCGCCAGTTCCTTTCTCGTACTCGCCCCTTTGAGGAGCCGTCGTGAAATTCGGGGTTTCGACCTTCATCACCGACCAGGGCATCCGCCCGACCTCGCTCGGAACCGCCATTGAGGAACGTACGTTCGACTCGTTGTTCATCGCCGAGCACAGCCATGTCCCGGCGAGCCGCGAGACGCCCTACCCGGGCGGTGGCGAGCTGCCGGAGATCTACTACCGCACCCTCGACCCCTTTGTCGCCCTGACCGCGATCGGTGTGGTGACCGAGCGGCTGCTGTTGGGCACCGGCATCGCGCTGATCCCGCAGCGCGACCCGATCATCACGGCGAAGGAGGTGGCCTCGCTCGACCTGGTCTCCGGTGGCCGGGTGATTCTCGGCGTCGGTGTCGGCTGGAACCGTGAGGAGATGAGGAACCACGGAACCGACCCCTCCACTCGCGGCCGGCTCACCGATGAGCGGCTGCGTGCCATGCGGGAGCTGTGGACCGAGGAGAAGGCCGAGTTCCACGGCGAGTTCGTGAACTTCGATCCGGTCTTCGCCTGGCCCAAGCCCGTGCAGCGCCCCCATCCGCCGATCTACGTCGGCGGCGGCGAGGGCGCGTTCCGACGGGTGGCGCAGCTCGGAGACGCGTGGCTGGCCAACAGCATGTCGCCGCAGGATCTCGGTCCGCAGATCGAGCGGCTGCACGCCCTCGCCGACCGCGAAGTGCCGGTGACGGTGTACGCGGCTCCCGACGACCCCGAGCAGATCGAGGGCTACATCGGTCTGGGAGTCGAGCGGCTGTTGTTCTACGTACCGACGATGCTGGAACGGGAGACGCTGGAGTACCTGGACCGACTGGCTGAAGTCGCTGCCCGGTACCGCTGAGGCGCCGGAGACCGCTGCGCCTCGGGAGTGTGCCACCGATCGGAAATTCCGTAACCGTCGTAACCGCCGTGATTGCCGTATCCGCCGTGACTGCTGGGAAGGGATGCGATGCCCGCCCTGACAAGTGCTGAGGCACGGGAGCGGTTCGCCGTGGCGCGCATCGCCCATCTCGCGACGGCCGACACGGAGGGCCGCCCGCACCTGGTTCCGGTGGTGTTCGCCCTGGACGGCGACACGGTGATGCTGGCCGTGGACGACAAACCGAAGCGGACGACGCGGTTGAAACGCCTGGCCAACATCGCCGCCAATCCGTCGGTCTGCCTGCTCACCGACCACTACGAGGACGACTGGGACCGCCTGTGGTGGGTTCGGGCCGATGGCGAAGCCCGTGTGCTCCCGCCGCCGGACCGGTCCCCCGAGGCAGCCCGCTGTATCGGCCTGCTCACGGCGAAATACCGGCAGTACGCCGACCAGCCCCCGGGTGGACCGGTGGTCGAGGTCTCGGTCCTGCGCTGGAGCGGCTGGCGCGCCACGTGACAGCGCGTTGGTGAACTGCCACCTCCGGCCACTCGTCGTGATGAGCCCGTGACGACCCGACCTCTCTGAACGGCCCAGCGTATCCGCTGTCGCCTCAGCTACTTTGTGACTTCGTCATAGCTACGGAGGGAAGGGCCGTCTCGTCAGCCCAACAGGGTGGCGCAGGCCCGGGAGTTGCATATGGACTTACAGGACGCGCAGGACACGGCCAAGAGGCTACGGGCGATCAGCGACGAGCTGTCAGACCGCTTCTACGAGCGCGCTGACATGGTGCGCACGCTGGTGGTGACACTGCTGGCAGGGCAGCACTCGCTGGTGCTCGGCCCGCCCGGAACGGCGAAGTCCGAGATGGCCCGGGAGCTCACGGGCAGGATCGAGGGGGCGTCCTACTGGGAGATCCTCCTGTCGAAGTTCACCGCGCCGACGAAGATGTTCGGTCCCATCGACGTCGCCGCGCTGGCCCGGGGTGAGTACCGCCAGATCTACGACGGCCGCGCCACGACCGCGCACGTCGCGTTCATCGACGAGATTTTCAAGTGCTCCACGGCGGCGCTGAACGAGACGTTGGGCTACCTCAACGAGCGGATCTACCACCCCGAGAGCGGCGGCGAGCCGATCCGCTGCCCCCTGATCGGGGCCATCACGGCGAGCAACGAACTGCCCAGCGGAGAGGAGACGGCCGCGATCTACGACCGGCTGCTGGTGCGGATCGAGGTTGGGTACCTGACAGACCCATCGAACTTCGCTGCGCTGGTTCGCTCCGCCGTCAGCCGCCCGGCGGCACCGACACGGACCACGGTCGAGCTGGCCGCGTTACAGCGCGCCGTGACCGAAGCCGTCCCGGCAGTGGACGTCCCCGACGTGATCGTGGATGCGGTGTGCACACTGCGGGCCGCCCTGCGCCGCAAGGAACTCGTCGCCTCCGACCGCCGCTGGCGGCAGGCGGTGGGACTGCTCCAGGCGTCGGCGTACCTCGACGGCCGCCCGGCGGTCGCCGAGAACGACCTGTCGGTGCTGACTCACGTGTTGTGGGACTCCCCCGCCGAACGCCCGACCGTCGAGCGCGAGGTGTTGCAACTGGTCAGTCCCGACGTCAAGGAGGCGCTCGACCTGGCGGACGTCATCGAGGAGCTGGAGGCCCAGCTCGACGCCATGGCCGGGCAGTCCCGCGAGGCGCTGAGCCAGTGGGTCATCAAGAAGGCCCACAACCAGCTCGCCCTGGCGGGGAAACGGCTGGAGAAGCTGCGCGAGGAGGCGGCGAGCGGCGGCCGCTCGACCGCCGCCATTGACCGAGTCACCTGCCGCCAGCGCGCCGTCCGCGCCCGCGTTCTCACCGAGGCCCTCGGCGTGGACGCAAGCGTGGTGCAGGCCCAGCTCTGAACACCGGTGGGACAGGCCATGGACAGGACACTGAGCAAGCTCGACGAGCTGACAGGCCGGGGCGGGAAGTGGCTGGGACTGTCCGCCACCGCTCCCGAGCGGCACACCGCGGCCGTAATCGCAGACCGGTTCGACCAGATCACATGGCGCGAAACCTACGAGCAGTCGGCCGGGCTGCGCGATCTGGCCGAGGAGCTGAACAAGCGCTACTACCACACCACCGACCTCCTGGCCGACGCGTTCCTTGCCGCCTACAAGGTCAGCCCGCGGCTGCGCGAGCACACGGACATGGACCCCTGCCGTCTGGTGAACCACCAGGTCATCACTTCACTGGTGGAGTCACTGGAGTTCGCCGAGCTGCGCCGGGAGACGGCCGGCGACCCCTACGCCGCCGCCATGGCCGTGCTCGCCCAGGCCGCCGCGCTCCGCGAGATGCTGGAGCGCTCCCGGAATACCCAGGAGCAGGCCGAGCAGGCGAAGAAGGCTGAGCAGGGCGCCGAAGGCGCGGCGACCGCCGTTAGCGAGGCGCTCCAGCAGGCCGCCGACGAGGCCGACGAGGACGGCACGGTGCCGGCCCCGGCCGCCGACACCGTACAACAGGCGATCGAGGCCGCCAGAACCGCCGAGGCCGCTGCGCAGCAGGCCGCCCAGGGCGCCGCGCAGGCCCTCGTGGCGGCGGCCCCCGGTATCCGTGCCGCCGCGCGGAACGCGGCGGCGAAGGCCGCCGACGCCGCGCGGGAGGAGGCTGCACTGATGCGGGCATGGGGAGTTGGTCCCGGTGAGCTGGAGCGGATGCCGTTCGACCAGCGCGCCCGGCTCGCCGAGCGACTGCGCACCGGCCGTCTCGCACAGTGGGCCGAGCTGATCGGTCGCTTCCGGCAGATGGCCGGCGGTGAGCGCGCCCGCAAGGTGGAGAACGCTGCCGGGGAACTGGTCGGCGTCACGCTCGGCAATGACCTTTCCCGCGTCATCCCCTCAGAGCTGGCCAACCTGGGCCTGCCTGAGCTGCGTGCGGTGTTCGCCGCGCGCTACGCCGCCGGGGAGCTGATGCTCTACGACAGCCTGGGAGAGCAGGCCACCGGCCAGGGCGCCATCATCGCCTGCGTAGACACCTCGCACTCCATGTACGAGGCAGGGCCAGGCGGAGTCACCCGGGAGGCCTGGGCGAAGGCGTGCGCCCTGGCGCTGCTGGATCAGGCCCGCCACGCGGGGCGTGACTTCGTCGGCATCCTGTTCTCCGCCGCCGACAAGATCCAGATCTTCCGCTTCCCGGCCGGCCGGCCCGCCGACACCGCCCGGATCCTCGACTTCGCGGAGACCTTCCTCGGTGGCGGAACCAGCTACCAGACGCCGCTGACAGCGGCCGGCGAACTGCTGGAGGAGGAGTTCAACGACGCCGCCCGCACGCGCGGCGACATCGTGATGATCACCGACGACGATTGCGGCGTCACCGAGGAATGGATGCGCGGCTGGAACGACACCAAACACCGGTTGGGCTTCCGGGTCTTCGGCGTGGTCATCGGCGCCCCGCGGGCCGCCGAAGCCGACTCGGTCCTGGATGCCCTGTGCGACAACCTCCGCTCCGTCGAGGACCTCACCGACGTCCGCGCAGCCGCCGACCTCTTCCGCGTGATCTGACCCGGCTTCCTCCCCAGCGGGCTGAACCTGGCGCCGCAGGCGGTCGTACCCGTGATCGCAAGCCTCTCAACTCCCCAGGAGGACACGTCATGACAAAGAAGAAGCTCGGCTGGGCGCTCGGCGCGGGTTCCGCCATGATTCTCGGCCTGGGCGCCGCGGCCTCCGGGGTGTCCAGCGCTAACGCCTCGAGCCTGGACACGTCCGCCTCCACCGCAACGCACCCGGTCAAGGTGGAGGTCTTGGCGCCCAAGCACGGGGACCACGCGGGCGTGGAGGGCAAGGGCTGGTTCGTGGACCTGAAGCTCTCCTTCCGGGGCAAGTCCCTGGAGCAGACCGGGTTCAACGGGCTCCAGCTCACCGGCCCGGCCGCGCACAACAACATCGCCCCCTTCCCCGGCACGTTCTCCACAGGTCAGGACGAAAAGATCCCTGGACTGGTCGTGCTGGACTCGACCACCAACAGCACCCTCCCCGGCTTCTCCGGGCCCGGCACCAACCTGGCCAACCTGTTCAACCTCTCCGGCGTCACCAACCGCACCCCGCAGAAGACCGAACTGTGGGACAGCTGGATCGTCGGTGCCCCCATCGCGGGGCAGGATGTCGACACCACCCTGACCGTGGCCGTCGTCGACGACCTCAACCACGATGGCATCTACAACGACGCGCCCGGCGTCGTGAAGGACCTCAACGGCGATGGGAAGGTCGACGCCAAGGACCTGCGGCAGGTGGGCGTCGCCTCCAACATCGTCACCGTTCCATTCCACATCGAGGCCGACCCCGCCTGAACCCCGTCAGGCCCTAACGGCCTGATCCACTCTCTATCGTGCACCAGGCCGTAAGTCGCCGCTGCTGCTCCTGTGAACGCCTGCGTGTGTGCCGCAGTGCGCGCCGGCGCTGATGAACGGAGCGGCGACGATGCCGTCCCGCCCTTCTCCGTCTGCTGCTCCGTACGGGGTCGCCGACACGGGACTGTGCTCCGCAGGTTCCCGGGCCAAGGCCCCACGGCATCGTCCGGGAACCTGCTGGGCCGGCGCAAGGTCCTCAAATCTCTACGCCCGTCGCACTTGACTGCCAGACGGGCCTGCCGACACCCGCCCCTCCACACCACCATGAGGAGCCACTCCCATGAACTCCCTGAAGACCCGTGCGGCCCTGGTCGCCTCCATGGCACTGCTGGTCGCCTCCGGAGCGACGTCGAGCGTCGCTGCCGCCCCTGCGCCCGGGCACGATCGCACATCCGTGGCGCTCGCCTGGTACGACACCACAGCTGACACGATCGCGACGGCTGGCTCATCACTCCCACCGGTGACCAACAGTCGTACCTGGGCGGTCAGTTGGATCGCGGCGGCGCGGGCCCTGCAACATGTGCCGTCCGGGGTCGACCGTAGGGACTACCAGGATGCGGCGCTGGGCGCCGCGGTGCACCGCGCCCTGGTGGAGCTGATGCCCACTCGTGCCCCGGAGCTGGATGCCGCACTGCAGCAGACCCTGGATCAGATCCCGGACGGCCCGGCCGAGACCTTGGGCGCCGCGGCCGGCGAACGCCAGGCGTTGGAGGTCCTGCAAGAACGCGAGGGAGACGGCCTCGACGCGGCCTCGGTAAACGCCCCCTACACCCCGCCGCCGGTTGCGCCGGGCGTCTGGCAACCCACCCCGCCCGCGTTCGCCCCCGCCATCCAGAACGGCACCCGGTTCGCCCGGCCCTTCCTGCTGAAGAGCGGCAGCCAGTTCCGACTGCCCGCGCCTCCCGCTCCGACGTCCAAGCGGTACCAGACCGACCTGAAGGAGGTGCGAGACTTCGGCGAGCTGAACAGCACCGTGCGCACCGCGCGGCAGACCGACACGGCCAACTTCTGGTTCGACTCCTCGCTGACCCTGTGGACCAAGCCGATTCGCGTCGCGCTCGCCGCCACCTCCCACCAGCCGCTGGTCAAGCAGGCCGAACTCGTCGCCCTGACCAATGCCACGCTGGTGGACACTCAGATCGCCACCTCCGACAGCAAGTACACCTACCCGCTGTGGCGCCCCGTCACCGCGATCCGAGCCGGCGTCGGTGAGATCCCTGCCGACCCGTCATGGACCCCACTGCACCCCACCCCGGCGCACCCGGACTACCCCAGCGGCCACAACACCTACGCAGGCGCGACGGAAACCGTTCTCACCGCCCTCGTAGGACCGCGCACGGCCCCGTTCACCCTGACCAGCGCCACCGCACCAGGCGTTGAGCGCACCTACACCGCTTGGCACCAGCTCTCGCTGGAGAACATGGATGCGCGGGTCTGGCTGGGCATCCACACCCGGCTCGCTGACGAGGCCGGGATAGCACTGGGTACCGATGTCGCCAGGTATGGCGTGAGCCACGCCCAGTCGCTGTTTCAGGAACACTGAATCGGCCAGGTGAACACCGCAGGACCGCAGTAGCCCGCGGACCCCGCCCGGCCAGAAGCTGGACGGGGTCCACCGTGAACCGCACCCGTATGAGGGGCAACCGGCCCTGCGGCCGGTCGTACGGAGATCAAGAGGGCATGAAGCGGAGCTGCGGGCGCGCTTAAGAAAACCTCGATGGACCTGTGGCGCGGGGTGCGGCAGATTTCTCCGTGACGGCGCAGGATGGTGCGCGGCAGCCGGTCGACGCGCGCTGCCATGTCGTCCCTCTCTTCTTCCCCGGGCCGCAGGCTTGCCTCAATGCTGCCCCCGGCCCGGGGTACTCAACGCCGTACAGCGCAGGGAGCCGCAGCCGTGAAGGCACTCGTGAAGCAGAAGGCCGAGCCGGGACTCTGGCTGATGGATGTGCCCGAGCCGGAGACCGGCCCCTCGGATGTACTGATCAAGGTGCTCCGCACCGGCATCTGCGGTACCGATCTGCACATCCGGAACTACGACGGCTGGGCCCGGCAGGCCGTACGCACCCCGCTGGTCCTCGGACACGAGTTCGTCGGTGAGGTCGCGGAGATCGGCGCCGATGTCGTCGACATCAACGTCGGCGACCTGGTCAGCGGCGAGGGCCACCTGGTCTGCGGGAAGTGCCGCAACTGTCTGGCCGGCCGTCGTCACCTGTGCCGTTCCACGCTCGGGCTGGGCGTCGGCCGGGACGGTGCGTTCGCCGAGTACGTCGTCCTGCCCGCGTCCAACGTCTGGGTGCACCGGGTCCCCGTCGACCTCGACGTAGCCGCGATCTTCGACCCGTTCGGCAACGCCGTGCACACCGCGCTGTCGTTCCCGCTGGTCGGCGAGGACGTGCTGATCACCGGCGCCGGACCGATCGGTATCATGGCCGCCGCCGTCGCCCGGCACGCCGGCGCCCGTCACGTCGTCATCACCGACGTCAGCGAGGCCCGGCTGCAACTGGCCAGGAAGGTCGGCGTCAGCCTCGCTCTCAACGTCAGCGAGGAGACCATCTTCGACGGGCAGAAGCGCCTTGGACTGCGCGAGGGCTTCGACATCGGCCTGGAGATGTCCGGGCGGCCCGAGGCAATGCGCCACATGATCGAGAACATGACGCACGGCGGCCGGATCGCCATGCTCGGACTGCCGTCCGAGGAGTTCCCCGTTGACTGGTCCCGCATCGTCACCTCGATGATCACCATCAAGGGCATCTACGGCCGCGAGATGTACGAGACCTGGTACGCCATGTCCGTACTACTGGAGGGCGGCCTCGACCTCGCCCCCGTGATCACCGGCCGGTACGGCTACCGAGACTTCGAAGCGGCCTTCGACGACGCGGCGAGCGGCCGCGGCGGCAAGGTCATCCTGGACTGGACCGCCTGACCTCCGACCGCCTCCGTACTCAGCTGGGAGACACCCTCATGTTCGACTCCGTACGCGACGACATGCGCACTACCCTCGACCAGATCCAGGCCGCCGGACTCCACAAGCCCGAGCGTGTGATCGGCACCCCGCAGTCCGCGACCGTCGCCGTCACCGCGGGCGGCCAGCCCGGTGAGGTGCTCAACTTCTGCGCCAACAACTACCTGGGCCTCGCCGACCACCCCGAGGTGATCGCCGCCGCCCGCGAGGCGCTGGACCGCTGGGGCTACGGCATGGCCTCGGTCCGGTTCATCTGCGGCACCCAGGAGGTCCACAAGGAGCTGGAGCAGCGGCTGGCCACGTTCCTCGGCCAGGAGGACACGATCCTCTATTCCTCCTGCTTCGACGCCAACGGCGGTGTCTTCGAGACCGTTCTCGGCCCGGAGGACGCGGTCATCTCCGACGCCCTCAACCACGCCTCCATCATCGACGGCATCCGCCTGTCCAAGGCCAAGCGCTTCCGCTACGCCAACCGCGACATGGCCGACCTGGAGACGCAGCTGAAGGAGGCGTCCGGGGCCCGGCGCCGACTCGTCGTCACCGACGGCGTCTTCTCCATGGACGGGTACGTCGCCCCGCTGCGCGAGATCTGCGACCTGGCCGAGCGCTACGACGCCATGGTCATGGTCGACGACTCGCACGCCGTCGGATTCGTCGGCCCCGGCGGACGCGGCACGCCCGAGCTGCACGATGTGATGGACCGCGTCGACATCATCACCGGCACCCTCGGCAAGGCGCTCGGCGGTGCGTCCGGCGGCTACGTCGCGGCCCGCGCCGAGATCGTCGCCCTGCTGCGCCAGCGCTCCCGCCCGTACCTCTTCTCCAACTCGCTCGCCCCGGTCATCGCGGCAGCCTCGCTCAAGGTCCTCGACCTGCTGGAGGCCGCCGGTGACTTGCGCGAGCAGCTCAATGCCAACACCGCGCTCTTCCGTACCCGGATGACCGAGGAAGGCTTCGACGTCCTGCCCGGCGACCACGCCATTGCCCCCGTCATGATCGGGGACGCGGCGAAGGCAGGCCGGATGGCGGAGCTGCTCCTGGAGCGCGGTGTGTACGTGATCGGGTTCTCGTACCCGGTCGTCCCGCAGGGCGCGGCCCGTATCCGCGTCCAGCTCTCCGCCGCGCACTCCACCGCGGATGTGAACCGCGCCGTGGACGCGTTCGTCGACGCGCGGGCGGCGCTGGGGGAGTAGCGGCGCTGAGGACGGGGCGCGCTGACCGGGCCCTGTCCGGGCCCGGCCCGTCGGCTTCGCCTCTTTGACCCTGCCGCCCGCAAGTCGCACCCGGGCGGCGGGGTCACCTCTGTGACCTGGGACAATGGGGCACATGATCGATGCACGGCGGCTGCGCATTCTCCGTGCGGTGGCCGACCACCGCACGGTGACTGCCGCAGCCGCCGCGCTGTATCTCACGCCCTCCGCGGTCTCGCAGCAACTCGCCGCGCTGGAGCAGGAGACCGGGCACCGGCTGGTCGAACGCAACGCGCGCGGCGCCCGGCTCACTCCAGCCGGCGAGATCCTGCTGACCCACACCAACGCGGTGCTGGCCCAGCTGGAACGGGCCGAGGCGGAGCTCGCCGCATACAACGCGGGGGATGCCGGTACGGTCACGGTCGCCGCGTTCGCCACTGGCATCGGCCTGGTCCTCGCCCCTGCGATCGCCGAACTGACGTTCACCGCGCCCGGCATCCGGGTCCGCGTCCAGGACGCCGAGGGCGATGCGAGCGTGCCGATGGTGCTGGACCGGCAGGTGGATGTCGCGGTCGCCGTCGAGTACCGGGGCGCGCCGGGCGAGGACGACCGGCGGCTGACCCGGGTACCGCTGTACTCGGAGCCGTTCGACGCGGTGCTGCCGGTGGACCATCGGCTGGCCCACCAGGAACAGGTGGCGATCGCCGACCTGGAGCAGGACTCGTGGATCGGTCCGTACCCCGGCAACCCATGCCATGACGTGGTGGTACTGGCCTGCGAGTTCGCCGGGTTCCAGCCGAGGCTGGAGCACTCCTCGGACGATTTCCGCGCGGTGGTCGCGCTGGTCGGCGCGGGTGCCGGGGTGGCGCTGGTGCCGCGGTCGGCGTTGCGGGGGATGCAGCTGACTGGGGTGGTGGTGCGGCCGGTGGAGGGCAGCGCCCCGACCCGCCGGGTCTTCGCCGCGGTACGGCACGGGGCGGAGGGGCATCCGCTGATCGCGCCGGTGCTCGACGCGCTGGCCACGGCGGCGGTACGGGAGGCGGCGCTGCCGGCCTCGCCCTGACGCGCGCCCGCGGGCGGGGGCGTCCGCCTGTCGTGACGCGCGTCCGCGGTGGGCTGAACCCCCACTCGTGCGGACCGGCACGCACGGGCAGGATGCTTTATGCCGTATCGCATCGCCAGGAGGTCCGCATGTCCAGCCCGAACCAGCCCGTACCGTTCACCGCCGACGACTACCGGGCCCGGATGACGCGTGCCGCCGAGAGCGCCGCCGAAGCAGGGCTCGCGGGAGTGCTCGTCGCGCCTGGCCCGGACCTCGTCCACCTCACCGGATACCAGCCCGTGAACACCGAACGCCTCACCGTCCTCGTCCTCACGGTCGGCCAGGACCCGGTTCTCGTCGTCCCCACCCTGGAGGCCCCGGACGCCGAGAAGGCCGTCGGCGCACCTGCCCTCACCGTCCGGGACTGGACCGACGGCAAGGACCCCTACGCCGTCACCGCCCCGCTGCTCGACGGGCGGGGCCGGTTCGCGGTCAGCGACAACGCCTGGGCGATGCACCTGCTCGGACTGCAGCGGATGCTTCCGGACACCTCGTACGTCTCCCTCAGCGAGGCCCTGCCGATGCTGCGCGCGGTGAAGGACGCCTCGGAGCTGGAGCGGATCGCTGCCGCCGGTGCCGCCGCCGACGCCACGTACCGTGAGATCCTCAAGGTGCGCTTCGCCGGCCGCAAGGAGACCGACATCGCCGCCGATCTGGCCGATCTGCTCAAGCGGTTCGGGCACTCCCAGGTCGACTTCACCGTCGTCGGCTCCGGCCCGAACGGCGCCAACCCGCACCATGAGGCGGGCGACCGCACCATCGAGCGGGGCGACATGGTCGTGCTCGACTTCGGCGGCCTCAAGCACGGCTACGGCTCCGACACCTCCCGTACGGTCCATGTCGGTGAACCCACCGCCGAGGAGCAGCGGGTCCACGACATCGTGCGGGAGGCCCAGGAGGCGGGCTGCGACGCGGTCCGGCCCGGCGCCGCCTGTCAGGAGATCGACCGGGCGGCCCGCGCCGTCATCACCGAGTTCGGCTACGGCGAGCGCTTCATCCACCGAACCGGACACGGGATCGGCGTCACCACCCACGAACCGCCGTACATGATCGAGGGCGAGGAGCAGCCGCTGGTGCCCGGGATGTGCTTCTCCGTGGAGCCGGGCATCTATCTGCCGGGCCGGTTCGGTGTCCGGATCGAGGACATCGTGACCGTGACTCAGGACGGCGGCCGACGTCTCAACAGCACCGCGCGCGAACTGGCGATCGTCGAGTAGCCGGACGCGGGGCGGACAGGCCCCGGTTCAGAGGCTGTCGGGTGACCTCGGATCGGGCGGCCACCCAACAGCCTCAGCCGTCGGCCAGCACCACGCACGACTCCGGCGGCAGATGCAGCAGCCCGTCGCCGCCCGGGGCCTCCACCGGCTCCCACGCGGCCACCACCCTGACTCCGACACCCAGGCGCCGACCGCCGCCCAGCGGGATCGCGGCCGGCTTCTCGTCCAGGTTGACCGCGATCCGCAGATCACCCCTCCGGTACGCCAGCCAGCGCGCCTGCTCGTCGTGTGCGGTCCGTACCGACTCCAGATCCGGGTCGGAGAGGTCGGGCAGGGCCCGGCGCAGCGCGATCAGCTTGCGGTGCCAGGCGTGCAGACGGGCGTGCGGCTCCTGAGCCGGTTCGCTCCAGTCCAGGCAGGAGCGGTTCCTGGTGGCCGGGTCCTGCGGGTCCGGAATGTCGTTCGCCGCCCAGCCGTGCGCCGCGAACTCGCGCCGCCTGCCGCTTTGGACTGCCTCGGCGAGCGCCGGATCGGTGTGGTCGGTGAAGAACTGCCAGGGGGTGCGGGCGCCCCACTCCTCGCCCATGAACAGCATCGGGGTTAAGGGCCCGGTCAGTACGAGGGTCGCGGCGCAGGCCAGCAGGCCGGGGGAGAGCGTGGCGGAGAGCCGGTCACCCAGTGCCCGGTTGCCGATCTGGTCATGGGTCTGGGCGTAACCGACGAAGCGGTGGGCGGGGGTGCGGGCGATGTCGACGGGGCGGCCGTGGGTACGGCCGCGGAAGCTGGAGTACGTACCGTCGTGGAAGAACACGCGCGTCACGGTCTTGGCGACGGCGGCCAGCGGGGCGGCGGCGAAGTCCGCGTAGTAGCCCCGGGACTCACCGGTCAGCGCAGTGTGCAGGGCGTGGTGGAAGTCGTCGTTCCACTGGGCGTGCAGGCCGATGCCGCCCGATTCGCGCGGTGTCGTCGTCCTCGGGTCGCAGCGGTCGGACTCGGCGATCAGCGAGAGCGGACGGCCGAGTTCGGCGGCGAGCGCGTCGGTCGCGGCGGACAGCTCCTCCAGGAAGGTCAGCGCCCGCGTGTCGACCAGGGCATGGACCGCGTCCAGCCGCAGCCCGTCGAGCCGGTAGTCGCGCAGCCAGGCGAGCGCGCTGCCCAGCAGATACGCCCGCACCTCGTCCGAACCGGGGGCGTCGAGGTTGACCGCCGCGCCCCACGGCGTGTGGTGGGTCTTGGTGAAGTACGGGCCGAAGGCCGGAAGGTGATTGCCGGACGGGCCGAGGTGGTTATGGACCACATCCAGGATGACCGCGATCCCGAGACCATGCGCCGTGTCGACAAAACGCTTGAGCCCCTCCGGGCCGCCGTACGGCTCGTGCACGGCCCAGAGCGACACCCCCTCGTACCCCCACCCGCGGGTACCGGGGAAGGGGCAGACCGGCATCAGCGACACATGGGTGATGCCGAGTTCGGCGAGATGGCCGAGCCGGGCCGCCGCGGCGTCGAAGGTGCCCTCGACGGTGAACGTACCGATGTGCAGCTCGTACAGGACGGCGCCCGGGAGCCCCCGGCCCGCCCAGTCGTTGCGCCAGCTGTACGCCGAGTGGTCGACGACGGCGCTCTCGCCGTCCGGCCCGTCCGGCTGGCGGCGCGAGCGCGGATCGGGCAGCACCGGCCCGTTGGTCCCGCCGCCCTCGCCCCCGTTGAGCACAAAGCCGTAGCGGTCCCCGTCCGACGCCTCGGCTTCGGCCGTCCACCAGCCGGCCCGTACAGAATCACGCTCCATTGCCCGCAGCGCATCCGCCAGCCGCAGTTCGACCGAGTCCGCATCCGGTGCCCATACCTCGAACAGCATGCAACGCTCCTCGTCTCCTCGCCCCCGTGCCCCATGGTCGGCATCAGCCGCGACGACTGACTGGCGACACTGGATCGAGCCCGTTACTGGCGATTAGGTCTGGTTCTGATCACTGCCCCGCAAGGTTCTGCTCAATACGCACTCCTCAATACGCACTCCCTCTTACGGCTGTGGAGGCCGGTGTGAATGTGCCGGCGTTCCCGTCCGCTTTCCTCCGGGGAGCCTCCGCCTCCGCATCCCAGACCGAAGGGGCGTCCCGGAACAAGTGCTACGCGCGGGTCTGGAGGGCGGAAGCGGGCTTGTCCTGGACACTCCGGGGCGGTCGGTCCGACAATTGGCTCCGTGACGTCTCCCTTCGAGTTCCACACGTATCCCGCGCGGCTGTCCGACGCCCAGCGCGAACGTGTTCTCGGCGTACTCAGAGACGGCGCGGCACAGGGCAAGCTGTCCCACGACACCTTCATGCGGCGCATGGAACTGGCCCTCACGGCCCGGCGTTCGGAGGAGTTGGAGGCTCTCACCGCCGACCTGGAGAGCGAAGGCCGCTGGTCACGGCGGATACTCCGGGTCGTGAGCGGAGTGTCCGGTTTTCCAGGCCGGGTGCGCCGGGTCTGGCAGACCGAACGCCTCCCGAAGCTCCTGCTCCCCGCCCCCAGCCCGTACCCCCTCCTGATCGGCCGCGATCCGGGCAACGGGCTGCGGCTCAACCATGAGACCGTCTCCCGGCTCCACGCGGAACTCACCGTGCAGGGCGGCCGCTGGATGCTGCGCGACCTCGGCTCGACCAACGGCACCTGTGTCAACGGACAGCGGCTCACCGGTATGGTCCCGGTCCGTGACGGGGACCAGGTGAGCTTCGGGCGGATGAGCTTCCGGCTCTCCGCGCCCGTCCTCGGGCCCCCTGCCTGAGAGGCTGTCGGGTGGCCTCTGATCGGGCGGCCACGCCCTGGCACGCACGCTTCCCGCGTTGCCGAAATATCCTCGTAGCGCCTTCCCCAAGCTCTCAAGGAGCAGGGGAGACCCCATCCGAGGACATCCCGGCGCCTTGGAATCGCACGCACCAGACCGCGTCCGCTTTCCGATCGGAGGCCACCCGACAGCCTCTGAGTGGGCCGAGGGCCCGGTGGCGACGCGTACGGCGCACAGACACGGTCGCGATCACGGAACAGCCGTTGGCGCCAAGAGATGATCTCGGTTGCTGAGCTGCTTGTTGCCTTGGAAACGTCGTGAGGCACTGGTCACGCCGGGCGGGGACGCGCGAGCCGTTGACCAACTGCTCCAGAGGCGTTGTTGCGAGGGTATCGCACCTGGTCAGGCGGCATATGACTGCTGTAGCTGCAATTGAATCCGTGTGCCACGGTGAGGTGCATGGAGGGAAATATGCACACCCATATGCACGAACAACACGATCATGGACATGGGCGCGTGAACGCGGAGCGCCGGCACGGGGGTTCGCGGCCGGCTCGGGTGCGGCACCGGTTCGCCCACCTGGTCCGGCCGCACAGTCACGAGGTCGGTGACAAGGTCGACGCGGCGATGGAGACCTCTCGGGAGGGGACGCGCGCGCTGTGGATCTCCCTGGCCGTTTTGGGGCTCACCACCGTCATCCAGGCCGTGATCGTCGTCCTGTCCGGGTCGGTGGCGCTGCTCGGCGACACCATCCACAACGCCGCCGACGCGCTGACCGCTGTGCCGCTCGGGATTGCGTTCGTGCTCGGGCGCAGGGCGGCGAACCGCCGCTACACCTACGGCTATGGCCGTGCCGAGGACCTGGCCGGCATCCTCATCGTGGCGACCATCGCCGCGTCCGCGGCCCTGGTCGCCTGGGTGGCCGTCGACCGGTTGCTCAACCCGCGCGACATCACCCACCTGTGGGCCGTCTCCGCGGCAGCGCTGACCGGGTTCGTCGGCAATGAGTGGGTGGCCCGCTACCGCATCCGCACGGGTAAGAAGATCGGTTCTGCTGCGCTGGTCGCGGACGGGCTGCACGCCCGCACCGATGGCTTCGCCTCCCTTGCCGTTCTGCTGGGCGCCGGCGGGGTCGCGCTCGGCTGGCAGATGGCCGACCCGGTCATCGGCCTGCTGATCAGCGTTGCCATCCTGCTGGTCCTCAAGGATGCCGCCCGTGAGGTCTGCCGACGTCTGATGGACAGCGTCGACCCTGCACTGGTCGAAGCCGCAGAAAGAGCGCTGCGCGGCGTGGAGGGCGTGCTGGACATCGGCCAGGTTCGGATGCGGTGGATCGGCCACGCTCTGCGGGCCGAAGCCGACATCGTCGTCGGCGCAGGCCTGACCGTTGTTCAGGCCCACGAGCTGGCCGTCGCCGCCGAACACGCTCTCATCCATGCAGTCCCCAGGCTGACGGCCGCGACCGTCCACACCGACCATGTCCCCACTGGCGGCCACGACCCGCATGCCGCCCTCGCCCACCATGGCGTTCGGCCCCGGGCGTTGTCAGTGGTGCCGCTGGCGCGAGGCAGGGCAGAGCGGAGTTCCGTACGTCGTCGGCGTCGGCACACTGCCGTGGCGCCGGGGCGTCGCCGCCGACGACCTGGCGGAGGCGGTGCGCCCGCTCATCAGCGACCTGCGCATCGGACCCCGTATACCCCCGCGGGTATTTGACAGTCGCGGTGGTGCATGTCTACCGTGGTCACGAAATAATACCCATGGGGGTATGCGGGTAGGTGTCGCGGTGTGTGAAGGAGGGCGCCGCCCAGGCGGGCGTTCCGCCGTTTTCTTTTGGCCATCCTTATACCCCCGGGGGTGTAAGGCATCGTTGCGGAGGGTTCCTGTGTTCTTCACCCAGTACTACCTCGACTGCCTCTCCCAGGCGTCGTACATGATGGCCGACCAGGCCAGCGGGCAGGCCGTGGTCGTCGACCCGCGCCGTGACATCTCGGAGTACATGGCCGATGCCGAGACCCGCGGCTTCACCGTCGTCGGCGTCATCAACACCCACTTCCACGCCGACTTCGTCGCCGGACACCTGGAGATGGCAGCCCGCACCGGTGCCTGGATCGGCTATGGCCACCGCGCCGAGACCGAGTACCCCATCCGCAAGCTCACCGAGGGCGAGCGCATCAGCCTCGGCGACGTCACCCTTGAGATCCTGGAGACCCCCGGGCACACCCCGGAGTCGATCAGCGTGCTGGTCTACGAGCACGCCGCCGACACTGTCCCGTACGGGGCGCTGACCGGCGACGCACTGTTCATCGGTGATGTGGGGCGGCCCGACCTGCTCGCCTCGGTGGGTGTGACTGCCGAGGAGCTCGGCGCGATGCTCCACGACAGCGTCCAGAACAAGTTGATGGGCCTACCGGACGAGGTCCGGGTCTTCCCCGCCCATGGCGCTGGCTCTGCTTGCGGCAAGAATCTCTCCACCGAGAGGCAGTCCACCATCGGCGAGCAGCGCGCCACCAACTACGCCTGCGCGCCCATGAGTCAGAAGGACTTCGTGGCCCTTGTCACCGCGGGCCAGTCCGCGGCACCGGGCTACTTCTCCTACGACGCGGCACTGAACCGCAAGGATCACGAGCTGTACAACCCGGCCGCAGCACCCCGGCCGCTGACCGTCGAGGAGTTCTCGGAGCTCCGCGGGGCCGGAGCCGTTGTGGTCGACGCCCGCGGCCCACAGGAATTCGCTGCCGGGCATGTGCGCGGGTCGATCAACGTGCCGGCCGACGGCCGGTTCGCCGAGCAGGCCGGAACCGTGCTCACGCCCGACGCGGAACTGCTGGTCATCGCACCCGAGAACCGCGAGGAGGAGATCGTCACCCGCCTCGCCCGGATCGGCTTCGACCGGGTGGCCGGCTACCTGCGCAACCCCGACGACGCCCTCGCGGCCCTGGAGGACGAGGCCGGCCCCGCCAGCCGGCTGACCGCCGCCCAGCTCCGTACCACCCTGGAGAGCGGAGAGCCTCCGCTCGTGGTCGACGTACGCAACTGCTCGGAGCGCGCGGCGGGATTCATCGACGGCTCGTTGCACATCTCCCTCGGCGACCTGCCCCGGCACCTGGAAGAGATCCCGCGAGACCGTCCGCTGGTCCTGTACTGCGCGGGCGGTCACCGCTCGTCCATCGCCGCCAGTCTGCTGCGCCATCACGGCTTCATTGACGTCTCCGACCTTCTCGGCGGCTATGCCTCATGGGCGCTGCTGACCGAACCGACCGCCACCTGACCCCAGGCATCACCCGAGACCACCGGCATGCCCGCGAGGAACAGTCCGTTCCCTGACGAGCCCTGGCGGACTGCCGGTGTCCTTCCCCCACTCAGACCGACCACCTATGGAGCCCCCCATGACCAGCACCGCTTCCGGCACCGCCGCAATCGACTCCGCCGCCCTTCAGCGGCTGATCCAGGAAGGCCGCGGACCCCGCCTTCTCGATGTCCGTACTCCCGGCGAGTTCCGCACCGTTCACATACCCGGCGCCTGCAACGTGCCCATGGCCATCCTGCGCGAGCACCGTACCGAACTCCTCAGTTACCTCGACGAAGACGTCGTCCTCGTCTGCCGCTCCGGCACCCGCGCCGCACAGGCAAAGGCCGCTCTCGCCGAGGCCGGACTGCCGAACCTGCGCGTCCTGGACGGCGGCATGACCGCATGGGAGACGGCGGGCGCCCCCGTCAACCGCGGCTCCGAACGCTGGGACATGGAACGCCAGGTCCGCCTCGTCGCCGGATCCATCGTGCTGACCACCGGGCTCGTCGGCTTGCTGGTACCCGGTGTCCACCTGATCGGCACCGCCGTCGGCGCAGGCCTGACCTATGCGGCTGTCAGCAACAGCTGCGCCATGGGCGTGCTGCTGTCCAAGCTGCCCTACAACCGTGGCCCGCGCACCGACATCCGCACCGTCACCACAGCCTTGCGAAACAAGGCCTGATCACGGTCGTCATCACGCCACCCCTGTGCGTCGGGATCAGCCTCGGTGTACTCGGTGGCGGAGGCTGGGTCCTCACCGTGGCCGTTCCATCCCCGGACGGCCACGGAGCGAGGCCCGGCGCGACCGGGTTCACCGCCGTCACCCGGACGGCCGTACATCGACTGCGCAACACTCCCGTCGGTGATCCCCTGATGAGGAACCGCGCCGCACACCGGCGCCCTGACGCCCCGGGGGTACCGATGCAGGCCGACGCGCCGGAGGGCATACCCGCACCGGACCCCGGCCGACGGGCCGGCCAAACTGCACGCGGATCCCGCCCCGGCACCGGCCCCAGCCTGCTCGCACCCGGCGCCGCGCACGACCCGTACCGGCTCTACCGCATCCTGCGCGAGGAATACCCGCTCAGCTACGACGCGCCCCTGGGCGCCTGGCTGGTCAGCCGATACGCGGATGTGACCACGGTCCTCAGCGACCCCCGGTTCACCGGGTTCCCGCACGACAGTGCGCCCAGCGGCGGCCCCGCACCCCTCGGACTCTGCCACGGCACCACCCTGTGCGCGCCCCGCAAGCAGCGCAGGGCCGCGACCGGATCAGTACCACGTCACATGGCCGAGCGGATCGAGCGGGCCGCCTACGTGCTGGCGCGCCGCATCGCGAGCCGCCAACAGGCCGACCTCGTCGAGGAGTTCTGCCGCTGGCTGCCCGCCGGTTCCGCATCCGGCCCGCCCGCCCGCCCGCACACGACCCGGCTGCCCCGCGCCGGCACGGGCGCCGTCGCCACACCCTGCACCCGGCACACCGGCCTCCGCGAGACCGCGCTCGCCTCCTTCCTCGCCAACCTGCTGGACGCCCCCGACCTCCTGGCCGCCCTGCGCATCGAACCCGCCCTGGCCATCCGGGCCTGGACGGAGTCGCTGCGTCGCAACCCACCCGTCCAGGTCGTGCTGCGCCGCACCGTCACCGAGGTCACCCTCAGCGGCGGCACGCTGCCGGCCGGGGCAAACGTCGCCTGCCTGATCGGCTCGGCGGGCCGCGATCCGGAACGGTTCTGTGCACCCGACCTCTTCGATCCCTTCCGCTGCGACCAGGGCCGGTCCCTCACCGGACCGGCGGGCTGCCCGGCCGTTGTGCTCGGCCGGCTGGAGGCCCAGCAGGGCCTGCGCGCCCTGCTCGACGCGATGCCCCGGCTGCGCTGGGCGGACGGATTCCGCCCGGCCGGCACCGGGGTACTCACGCGTGGACCACGGGCCCTTCTCGTCCGGCCCGGCTGAGCAGCGCCACCGGACGTTCCGCGAAGAGCTCGACCAGCGCGATCGTGGCCCCGGTGAACTTCCGACCGGGCACCAGCAGATCGGTCCACGGCCCGTCGTCCGGCAGCGTCAGCTCCGTCCCGCGCCAGCCGCCCGACTCCGCCAGCCGCAACGACAGCCTGGTCACCGCGGTGACCACCTCGCCCGAGCGGCAGAAGGCCACACAGTGCGCGGCCGCCGGCCCATGGGCGTTCAGCGGGGCGTACGTACCCGACTCGCCGAACACCTCCGGCCGTTCACGCCGCAGCCGCAACGCCGCCGTGGTGAGCTCCGCCTTCTCACTGAAGGCCTCGTTCCCGGACGGGTGGCGCAGCGGCCGCCGGTTGTCCGGGTCGACCAGCGCCACGTACTCCCGTTCCGTGCCCTGATACAGATCCGGCACACCCGGCATCGTCAGCTGCACCAGCGCCGCGCCGAGCACATTGGCCCGTACGTACGGGTCGAATCTGCCCGTGAACCGGTTCAACGCCTCGCGCACCGGGCCGTTGACGGCAGCCGGTCCCGCAGCGACGAAGTCCGTCACCGCCCGCTCGTACGCCGGATCGGGCTCGGTCCAGCTGGTGAAGAGCCCCGACTCGCGGACCGCCTTCAGCAGTGCGGGCTCCAGCCTGCCCGCCATCTCCCGGACCGGCAGCTTCGCGCAGCCGAAGGCCGTCTGCCAGGCCTGCCAGGCGAGCTGCGCATCGGGAGCGGTCGCGGGAGTCACCCGTCCCAGCTCCACCAACAGCCAGGACCACTGCTCCGGACACTCGGTCAGCACCGCGACCCGGGCCCGTACATCGGCGCTCCGCTTGGTGTCGTGCGTGGTCAACGCCGTGCCGGTGGCGGGCCAGTCGCGCGCCAGCCGGGCACAGAACGCATGGAACTCCTCCGGCGTCACCGCCGGGTGCCCGGGATCGCCGCCCACCTCGTTCGCCGAGATCAGCGGTACGTACCGGTAGAACGCCATGTCCTCGACCGACTTGGCGCGCAACGCCGACGCGGTCTGGGCGAACCGGGTGCAGAACGCCGCCTGGTCGGGTCCCTCGCCCAGCCGCCCCAGCGCCAGCTCCCGCACGACGTCCACGGCCGACGCCTCCTCCGGAACGGAGAACACCGCCTTCGCATCCCGTACGGCCGCATCCGTGAGCGTCGCCTCCGCCGCCTTTGCGCGGGGCCCGCCGGGTGTCACATAGGGGCGGTAGACGGGTACGCGTACCAGAAGTTCACGCACGGCGGTGTGCAGCGTCCAGGGTGCGTGGTCGCGCAGTGCGGGGTCCTTGGCGCAGATGCGTACGGCGAGTTGGGTCAGCAGCTCGGTCTCGGCGGCCAGTTCATGCGTCACCACCCGGTACGCGGCCCGGCGGACGGTCGACGTCCAGTCGCCGCCGCGGTCCCCCGCGGGCCCCGCGTACTCCCGGTAGCGGCCGAGCAGCTCCGCGGCGCCCATCGGATCGACGAAGAGGCCATCGATCCGGTGCAGCGCGTCGTACCCGGTCGTCCCTGCGACGGCCCAGCCCGCGGGCAGCGGCTCGGTACGGCTGAGAATCTTCTCCACCACTGTCCACCGGCCGCCGGTTGCCGCCGAGAGCCGCTCCAGATAGGCCGCAGGATCGGCGAGCCCGTCGGGGTGGTCGATGCGCAGCCCGTCGACGACCCCGTCCCGGACCAGTTCGAGGATTTTGCCGTGGGTGGCGGCGAAGACTTCGGGGTCCTCCACCCGCACCCCGATGAGGTCGGAGATGGTGAAGAACCGCCGGTAGTTCAGCTCGGTACGGGCCAGCCGCCACCAGCCGAGCCGGTAGTGCTGGGCATCCAGCAGCACGGGCAGCGGCAGGCGGGCGGTGCCGGTCCGCAGCGGGAACTCCTGCTCGCCGTAGCGCAGCACCTCCCCGTCGACCCGGAGCTTGTCGATCTCGTCGCCGATCCGTCCGGCCAGCACCGGCAGCAGCACCTTGCCGCCGCCTGCCGCCCAGTCGATGTCGAACCAGCGGGCATACGGGGACCCGGAGCCCTCGCGCAGCACCTCCCGCAGCGCGTGGTTGTGGCGGGGGACGGCGGCCATGTGGTTGGGCACCATGTCCACGACCAGCCCGAGACCGTGCTCACGCGCCGTACGGGCCAGCTCCCGCAGCCCCTCCTCACCGCCGAGCTCGGCGCGTACCCGGCTGTGATCGACGACGTCGTACCCGTGTCTGGAGCCGGGCACGGCTTCCAGGACCGGGGACAGATGCAGATGGGAGACGCCGAGCGCGGCGAGATACGGCACGGCGTGTCCGGCGGCCGCGAACGGAAAGTCCGGCTGGAGCTGCAGTCGGTAGGTGGCGGTGGGCGTCATGCGCCGTTACGTACCCAGCCTGCGGGCTCCTGTGTCACCGCACGCCGCAAACGCCTCGACCGGCGGTGTCGTCGATCCAACAGTCGGGCCGGAGGCCGAGCCCTACGCCGCCCGCTGCAGCACCGCCATGCTCCGCCCCACCAGCGTCATACGTTCGCCCGCCGACACCTTCGGTCCCGAGCCGGGAAGAACCCCGGCGGGGCGCGCCGTGTCGACCACTACCAGCCACTGCCGGCCGTGATTCACCGGAACGGAAAATTCCAGCGTGTCGGCGCTCGCGTTGAACATCAGCAGGAACGAGTCGTCGGAAATCCGTTCGCCGCGCGGCCCCGGTTCCGAGATCGCATGGCCGTTGAGAAAGACCGTCAGTGCCTTGGCATGCGCGGCCTGCCAGTCCCGTTGCTTCATCTCGCCGCCTTCGGGTGTGAACCACGCGATGTCCGACAACTCGTCGTGCGTGCCCTCGACCGGACGGCCGTGGAAGAACCGGCGGCGCCGGAAGACCGGATGGTCGCGGCGGAGCCAGACCATGGCCCGGGTGAACTCCAGCAGACTGCTCCCGAGACCGTTTCCGTCCGCCGGACCAGCCTCGTCCGCATCGTCCGTCGCGGGCTCGGCCGGGTCGGGCCAGTGCACCCACGACAACTCGCTGTCCTGGCAGTACGCGTTGTTGTTGCCCTGCTGCGTACGCGCGAACTCGTCGCCGTGGCTCAGCATCGGCACGCCCTGCGACAGCATCAGCGTGGCGATGAAATTCCGCATCTGCCGCATCCGCAGCTCCAGAATCTCCGGCTGGTCCGTCCGGCCCTCGGCGCCGCAGTTCCAGGACCGGTTGTGGCTCTCGCCGTCCCGGTTGCCCTCCCCGTTCGCCTCGTTGTGTTTGTCGTTGTACGAGACCAGGTCGTGCAGCGTGAATCCGTCGTGGCAGGTGGTGAAGTTGATCGAGGCGAGCGGCCGTCGGTCGTCGTCCTGGTACAGGTCCGACGATCCCGTCAGCCGTCCCGCGAACTCGGCGAGGGTACGCGGCTCGCCGCGCCACAGGTCCCGCACGGTGTCCCGGTACTTGCCGTTCCACTCGGTCCACAGCGGCGGGAAGTTCCCCACCTGATAGCCGCCCTCACCCACGTCCCACGGTTCGGCGATCAGCTTCACCTGGCTGACCACCGGGTCCTGCTGTACCAGATCGAAGAACGACGACAGCCGGTCCACCTCGTGGAACTGCCGGGCCAGGGTGGCCGCCAGATCGAAGCGGAAGCCGTCCACATGCATCTCCGCGACCCAGTACCGCAGGGAGTCCATGATCAGCTGCAGTACGTGCGGCGACCGCATCAGCAGGGAGTTCCCGGTCCCCGTGGTGTCCATGTAGTACCGCTGGTCGTCCGCGAGCCGGTAGTACGAGGCATTGTCCAGGCCCCGGAAGGAGAGCGTCGGGCCCAAGTGGTTGCCTTCCGCAGTGTGGTTGTAGACCACGTCGAGGATCACCTCGATGCCGGCCTGATGCAGCGCCCGAACGGCCTGCTTGAACTCCAGTACCTGCTCACCGCGGTCCCCCCAGGAGGCATACGCGTTGTGCGGGGCGAAGAAGCCGATGGTGTTGTAACCCCAGTAATTGGCCAGCCCCGCGTCCACCAGCCGGTGGTCCTGGACGAACTGGTGAACCGGCATCAATTCGATCGCCGTGACACCGAGTTCCGTCAGATGGGCGATCACCTCCGGATGGGCCAGCCCCGCATAGGTCCCGCGCATCTCCTCCGGCAGCCCTGGATGGAGCATCGTCAGACCCTTCACATGGGCCTCGTAGATCACCGTGCGGTGGTAGTCCGTACGGGGCCGCCGGTCGTCACCCCAGTCGAAGTACGGGTTGACCACGACCGAGGTCATGGTGTGCGGCGCCGAATCGAGATCGTTGCGCGCGTCGGGCCGGCCGAACGGATAGCCGTACACTGCCTCGCCCCACCGGACCTGTCCGGCGACGGCCCGGGCGTACGGGTCGAGCAGCAGTTTGGCCGAATTGCAGCGGATACCGCGCTCCGGTTCGTACGGCCCGTGGACTCGAAATCCGTACCGTTGACCCGGCATCACCCCGGGCAGATAGGCATGGCGGACAAAGGCATCGGTCTCCCTGAGCTCCACCGCCGTCTCGGAACCGTCGTCGTGCAGCAGGCACAACTCGATTCGGTCGGCGGCCTCGGAGAAGACCGCGAAGTTGGTCCCGGCGCCGTCGTACGTGGCACCGAGGGGATACGCCTGTCCCGGCCAGACCTGCATAGGTTGACTCTTCCACTTCTGATCCGGGTGCCTGGGGCTTGCGGGAGCTGCTTGAGCCAGATCTTCCCCGAAAGAGGTGCGGCTGCCTAGGAAGTCGCGCGGTCCGGTCAACATCGGGCTTCTCCGTGTCGCCCGGAACCGGGATCCGGAGACCCGAGCCGGTCCACGGCCCGCACAGGGTCCCGGACAGGGCGCTCAATCGCTATGAATCCGCTCACTATGGCAAATCTCGTCGTGGAGAACGTGTCTGCGTAATGGGCGAGTTGAGGAATCAGCCTGTGCATCCGGCTGCACTGGCTGCCGCTCGCGGAGTACCCTTCCTTGATCGTTGGTGGGGGAGTGGAAGGCGGTGCGCGGGTGAGCTCGGGAGGGTTCGAGCTGCCCCCAGGTGACACAGGTCACGAGGGGGAATCCACCGATGCCCCGCCTGGGGCGGTGTCACTTGCGCAGCCCATGGAGATCGGCGCGGAACTGGGCTGGGGAGCGGACGCCTGGAGCGAGGTGCGTACGCGCGCCCAGCGGGCAGGGCGTGCGTACATCTGGCTGAATCTCGTGGAGCAGCGGCTGCGCGCCGTGGTGGCCGCGGTGCTCCGGCCCGTCTACGAGCCGGTGCACGGCGAGGACTGGGTGGTGGCCGCCGCCGGACCCGCCGGGCAGGAGTGGGTGCAGCGTGCCGTCGCCGTACGCGAGGTCTCCCGCCGCAAGGGGTATCTGCTGGACCCGGCCGACGACAACGTCCTCAGCTTCCTCACTCTGCCGCAGCTGCGTGAGCTGATGGTCCAGCACTGGCCGTGCTTCGAGCCGTACTTCGACGACCGGCGCGAGGTGGAGCTGGCGCTCGACGAGCTGGAGGTCGCCCGCAACGTGGTCTCCCGCAACCGCGCCCTCAACGAGGCGGTCCTCGCCCAGGCCGAGCGCGCCTCGGCCCGGCTCCTGGAGATCCTGGGGGGCGGCGCCGCGGTCCCGTCCTACGACCGGCTCCCGGTCGACGCCGTCGAGGAGCTGGTCGGCGACCGGTACGCGGACGTGGTCTCCGTCCACTCCGACCGGGTGCGGCTCCAGCGCCAGCTGCCCGCCGAGGACCTCTTCGGAGGCTCACGCCGCCTCGATGCGATCGGTATAGGACTCAACCTGCTGGTGCAGAACTTCTCCGGCCGCAGGCTGATCCGGCTCGCCGAGTCGGGCTGCCGGGTCCGGCTGCTCTTCATCAACCCGGCCAGCAGCGCGGTCAAGCGCCGGGAGCGGGAGCTGGGTCTCAAGAAGGGCGAGCTGAGCCGGTCGGTGGAGATGAACATCCTCCATATGCGCCGGGTCCGCTCCAAGCTCCGCGATCCGGGCGCCTTCGAGATCCATGTCTTCGACGAGACGCCGCGCTTCACGGCCTATCTGGTGGACGGCGACGGCACGGACGCCGTCGGGGTCGTCCAGCCGTATCTGCGGCGCGCACGCGGCATGGAGGCGCCCGTGCTGGTGCTGCGGGGCGGTGGGCGCGCGGTGGTCCGGGCGGGTCAGGACAACGAGCACGGGCTGTTCGAGACGTACCGCGAGGAATTCGAGTCGGTCTGGACGGACTCCCGGCCCGTCTCCTGACGCCCCTTCCAGCGTTGTCAGTGGTGCGTGCGAAGGTGGTCATCACTTGGGGGAACGCACCACAGAAGGAGGTACGGGATGAGCTGGCACCAGGAGTGCCTGGTCGGCTTCGGCCCGGAGGTGAGCGGCACGGACCCGCTGGAGGCCCGGATCGCCACCGCCGCGGTCGTCGGGGCGGGGGCGGTCCGATGAGCTGGATCAGCGGGCCGTTGCTGGCGTTCGACCTGGAGACCACGGGGACGGATGTCGAAACCGACCGCATCGTGACGGCGGCGGTCGTCCGGCTGGAAGCGGACGGATCCGTATCGCAGGAGCGGACCTGGCTGCTGAATCCGGGTGTGGCCATACCCGAGCAGGCATCGGCGATCCACGGCATCTCGACGGAACGTGCCCGCGAGCACGGGGCGCCGGCCGCCTCCGCGATCGAGGAGATCACACGGGCCGTCGCTGACGGGCTGCGCTCAGGGACGCCGCTGGTGGTGATGAACGCACGCTATGACCTGTCCCTGCTCGACCGTGAGTGCCGGCGGTACGCGGTCGAGTCGGTCAGCGAGCGACTGGGCGACGTGCCTTCGCCGGTCATCGATCCGTTGGTGATCGACAAGCATGTTGACAAGTACCGGAAGGGGAAGCGGGCCCTCCACGCGCTGTGTGCCCACTACGGGGTGTCGCTCGACGACGCGCACGACGCGAGGGCGGACGCCGTGGCCGCTGCCCGCGTGGTGCGGCGCATGGGGGAGAAGCACCAGCCCGTCGGAGTGATGCCGTTGGAGGACCTGCACGGTCTTCAGGTGCGCGCGGCGGCCGAGCAGTCGCTCTCTCTGCAGGCCTACCTCCGGCGCACCGCGGACCCGGCTGCGGTCGTCGAACCAGCCTGGCCGCTCATCCCCCGGAGGCGGGAGCCCGCAGGCGGTTGAGGGCGATCCGGCGGGGCGAGGGGTGTCAGTTCGGAGCCGGTGAAGCCGTCTTGTCGGCCTCGAAGTCGTAGCGGATCTGGTCTCTGTCCACGGATGTGATGGTGACCGTCACACCCAGGGTGCAGCCGTCGTCCGCGGTGAGCGTGCACCGGGTTTCGGTGCCGACCTTCCCGGCGAGGCCCTGGTCGTGGTGCCGCAGACCTCACAACCTGCCGAAGATCACTCCGCGCCAGGTCCAGCCCGACTCGAGGGCGGCGTTCCGCAGGGGTTTGGTCAGCTGCGCGCTGTCGAAGCTGAATGTCTCCGTCGCTTCGAGGCGGCCGTTCTCCCCGCGTTGGAGCGTCCAGCTACGGGAGACGGTCCTGCCCGCGCCGCGCGCGTACTCCGCCGAAGTCTGGAGCCGCGGAGGATTCCCGACGCGGGTGACCTCCCACTGCTCCTCGACGGCACGCACCTCAGGGACCTCCTCGACCAGGCGCATCCGGATCCGGAGGGCGTGCGTCAGCTGGGACCCGATGAAGAAGGGCTGCCAGGCGGGCTCGGCGATCCGCCACTCCGCCACCAGATCGGCTTCATGCGCTGCGCCGTCGCTGATGATGTACGGGACATCCGGCCGGTTGAGGCTGAGCAGGGCTGTCCTCAACTCCTCGGCTGAGCGTGGCGCGACCCCGCCCTCGGGGCGCTTGGTTCCGGTCAGCATGTCGAAGAATCCCATGATGTCAACCTATGAAGGGGTCGGATTGTCGGCGTGAGAAGGGCCGTTCCGGCGGGACATCGCTGGGCGAACTCGCGAGCTTCTGCTCGCCGCCTTCTCCGACTCCCATGGGCAACCCCCGTTGCACTCGCACCTGTTCGGCTTCACGGCTAAGAGGCATAGTACGGAAGGTCATTGGGCACCGGACAGGCTCCCCCGGGACTCGGCACCGCGCCCTCGCCCGAACAAGGGCATACGCCCGTGAAAACCGCTCGGCGGACCGATGGGGAGACATGGGTGACCGGGTGCACGGCGGTGCGGGCGGGCGGCCCGCTGCGCGTATTCAGCTCTTCCGCGCGACGGGAAGCGCCGTTCAGAAGGGGTACCAGCGCACCTCGGGGTCGTCCGCGCGCAGTGATGCCACCCTGCGCCGGAATTCCGTCAGCGCCTTGGGGTTCGCCGGGGCGTGCTGGGAGACCCAGGCGCAGCTCGCCGTCTCGCGGGCGCCGCGCAGAACCGCGCATCCGTCCCAGGTACGCACGTCCCAGCCGTACGCTTCGGTGAACGCGTCGTAGGCATGGGCGGGCAGGCCGTACCGGTCGCGGGAGAGTGCGAGGACCACCAGATCGTGCTCGCGCAGGTCGGCGGAGAAGGTCTCGAGATCGACCAGCACCGGCCCGTCCGGGCCGACGTGGACGTTGCGGGGGAGCGCGTCGCCGTGTATGGGACCGGGCGGCAGGTGCGGGGCAAGGGCCGCCGCGGCCTTCGCGAAGCCGTCGCACCGGCCGCGCAGATAGTCGGCGTCGGCCGGGTCGATCGCATCGCCCGCGAGCCGTAGCCAGCGCTCGACCCCGCCCAGCAGGTCGCGGCGCGGCAGCGTGAAGCCCTCCGGGGCCGGCAGCGCGTGCACCTGGGTGAGCAGCGGGGCGAGATCGCACGGCTCGGCAGGACGTACGGCATCGGGCAGCCGGTGCCAGAGCGTCACCGGGTTGCCCTCCACCAGCCGTGCCTCGGGCTCAGCGACCCGTACAGCGGGGACACCGGAGGCGGCCAGCCACTGAGCGACGGCCACCTCGCGCTCGGCCCGGTCCCGCAGTTCCGGGTTCTGCACGGCGTCCCGGCCGACCTTGACCACCAGGTCGTCCACGGCGAACACCGCGTTCTCACCCAGCGCGAGCAGCTCCGCACCGCCGGACAGTCCGGCAGCGGTCAGCACCTCGCGCGCACGCATTTCGTTCATGACTCCGATTTTCGCATCCGTGCAGGCCGCCTTGACGAACCGACGGCCCCTCAGCACGATGGCGAGGGCTACCTGAGCGGCCAGAACGGTACAAAACCGATCGAATGACGCAAGGGGGCGAATTCGTGACATTGGCGAGTGCAACCGTACAATCCGGGAGAGACGGTCCGCCCGGCAGCCCGCTCGACAAACGCACCCGGCCGACCAACCGGAACGCCGGCCCTTGGTTCCTGGTACTCCCCGCGCTGATCCCGATCCTGATCCTCAGTGTCGGCCCGCTCCTCTACGGCATCGCGCTGGCCTTCACCGATGCCCAGTCCGGCCGCACCCGTTCCACCCAGTGGGTCGGCGGGCTGAATTTCCAGGACCTGCTCCACGACACCCTGTTCTGGGATTCGTTCCGGATCGGTCTGCTGTGGGCGGTCGGCGTCACCGTCCCGCAGTTCGTACTGGCGCTCGGTCTCGCCCTGCTGCTCAACCAGAATCTGCGCATGCGCTGGCTGGCGCGGGCGCTGGCGATCATTCCGTGGGCGATGCCCGAGGTGGTGGTCGGCATCATGTGGCGGCTCGTCTACCACCCGGACGCCGGCATCCTCAACGAGGCCATCCGCGATCTCGGCCTCGGCGACGGCCGGGACTGGCTGACCGGACTGGCCACTGCCTTGCCCGCGGTGATCGTCGTGGGTGTCTGGGCCGGTATGCCCCAGACCACCGTCGCCCTGCTGGCCGGACTGCAGAACACCCCGCACGAACTCCACGAGGCGGCCGCGCTCGACGGAGCAGGTGCCTGGCGCCGCTTCCGCACTGTCACCTGGCCCGTGCTCAGACCGGTCGCGCTGTCCATCACCGCGCTCAACTTCATCTGGAACTTCAACTCCTTCGCCCTGGTCTACGTACTGACCAACGGAGGACCCGGCGGCCGCACCCGGCTGCCGATGCTCTTCGCGTACGAAGATGCTTTCCGCTACGGACAGTTCGGCTACGCCGCGGCGATGGGCTGTGTGATGGTCGCGGTGATCTCCGTGATCCTCGCGGTGTATCTCGTCGGCCGGATCGGGGGAGGCGAGGACCGGTGAGCCTGCGCACCAGCAGATCCGCACGCGCCGGACAGTACGTCGCACTACTCGGCTATCTCGTCTTTCTGGCGTTCCCGTTCCTGTGGCTGATCTCCACAACCTTCAAACCGGCGCGCGAACTGGGTTCCCTGCACCCGGCCTGGATCCCCGAGCATCCGACGCTGGACAACTTCCGCACGGCATTCGACGAACAGCCGCTGCTCCAGGCCGCCACCAACTCGCTGATCGCCGCGCTCTGTGCCGCCCTCGTCGCGGTCCTCATCGCCACGCCCATGGCCTATGTCATGGCCCGCCACCGCTCCAGGCTCTCGAAGGTCACCACCGGATGGGTCGTGGTCAGTCAGGCGTTCCCGTTCGTCCTGCTGATCATTCCGCTCTTCCTGGTCCTGAAGAATCTCCATCTGATCAACACCCTGTGGGGGCTGATCATGGTGTACGTCGTTTGGGCGCTGCCCTTCGCGCTGTGGATGCTGGTGGGATACGTACGGGCCGTGCCAACCGAGCTCGAAGAGGCCGCCTCGGTCGACGGCGCGGGCAGACTGCGGACGCTCGTCTCGGTCACCGCCCCAGTGCTGGCCCCCGGCATCGTCGCCACCGCACTCTTCGCGTTCATCACCGCATGGAACGAGTTCTTCTTCGCACTCGTCCTGCTCAAGACACCGGAGAAGCAGACCTTGCCGGTCGTACTGACCCACTTCATCGGCACGGAGGGCGCGGCCGATCTCGGGCCGCTCGCCGCCGCCGCGTTTCTCGCGACCCTTCCCTCGCTGGTCATCTTCGCGATCATCCAGCGGCGGATCACCGGCTCCATGCTGACCGGGGCGGTGAAGAGCTGATGCGCGCATCTGTGCGGACGGCGGCCGCCGCCGTGACCACCGCGCTGGCCCTGCTGCTCACCGGCTGCGCGGGGACGGGCGACGGCAGGGACGACAGCGGGCGGACGGAACTCAGCTTCCAGTCGTTGGCCTGGCAGAAGGAGTCCGTCGACGCCAACAAGCAGTTGGTGAAGGAGTGGAACGAAACCCACCCCGACATCCACGTCAACTACGTCCAGGGCAGCTGGGTCACCGTCCATGACCAACTGCTCACCTCCTTCGAGGGCGATGAGGCGCCGGACATCATCCATGACGCCTCCGACGACCTTGCCGACTTCGCGTACGGCGGCTACCTGGCCGATCTGCGGACGCTCCTGCCGGAGCGGCTGACCGCCGACATTCCGCAGCAGAGCTGGCGGGCGACCACTTTCGGCGAAGGTGTCTACGGAGTTCCGTTCCTCCAGGAGCCCCGTGTCCTGATTGCCAACACCAAGATCCTCAAGGAGTCGGGAGTCCGTATCCCGAACCCGGGCAAGCCCTGGAGCTGGACGGAGTTCCGGCAGATCGCCAAGGAGCTGACGGGCAAGGGGAGATACGGCGTCGCCTGGCCGCTCAAGGAGCCCGTCTCCGTCACCCTCAACCTCGGCCTCTCCGCCGGTGGCCGGCTCTTCCACCCGGGTGCCGACGGCAAGGTGACCATCCGCGCGAGCGAGGGCGACCAGGTCGTTCCCGGCACCATTCACGACCAGGTCAACATCGATCACAGCGCTGCCCGCACCGCGCTCGGCATGGGTGGCTCCGACACCCTCCCCGGATTCTTCGGCGGCAAGTACGCGCTGGTTCCGCTCGGCTTCTCATACCGCCAACAGGTCGTCGAGCAGGCCCCCGAGGGCTTCGAGTGGACGGTCCTGCCCGCCCCGGCCGGCAGCGGGGGCCTCGCCCAGGGGGTGAGCCCGCAGACCCTCTCCGTCTCGGAGGCCAGCCCGCACAAGAAGGAGGCCGCGCAGTTCATCGACTTCCTGCTCCGCCCGCAGAACATGGTGCGCCTCGCCAAGGGTGACTGGATGCTCCCGACCGGCACCGCGGCCCTCGCGGATCCGGCCCTGCACACCGACAAGGACGGCTGGTCGACCGGTGTCGCCATGGCGAAGGCGCTCAGGCCGGCGCCGGCCCAGTCGGTCCGCGGCTACCCGGAATGGAAGGACAAGGTCGCCACACCCTCCCTCCAGGAGTACTACAGCGGGGCCATCGGCGCGCAGGAGCTGAGGAAGCGTCTGGTAGAGGACGGGAGCCGGGTACTGGCCCGCTATCAGCGCTGAGGCGCCCTGAAAACCACATGCACGAGACGTCTCGTCTCGTCTACGGTGAGGGCATGCCGAAGACCGAGCGCACCCATATCGCCATGTTCTCCATCGCCGCCCACGGGCACGTGAACCCCAGCCTGGAAGTCATCCGGGAGCTCGTCGCCCGTGGGCACCGCGTCAGCTACGCCATCCCGGCGTCCTTCGCCGAGAAGGTCGCCGCCACCGGCGCCGAACCGGTGCTCTACACCTCGGTGCTGCCGACCGAGGAGGCCCCGGACGCCTGGGGCACCGAACTGATCGACAAGCTCGAACCCTTCCTCGACGACGCCGTCCAGGCCCTGCCCCAGCTCATCAAGGCCTTCGACGGGGACGAACCCGACCTCGTCCTGCACGACATCACCTCCTACCCGGCGCGGGTCCTCGCCCATCGCTGGAATGTGCCCGCCGTCTCGCTTTCGCCCAACCTGGTCGCCTGGGACGGATACGAGGAGGAGGTCGGCGAGCCGATGACCGCCGAGCTGAAGCGGTCCGAGCGCGGACGGGCGTACTACCGGCGCTTCCAGGACTGGCTCACCGAGAACGGGATCGACCAGCACCCGGACCCGTTCGTCGGCCGGCCGCCGCGGTCGCTCGTCCTGATCCCCGAGGTACTGCAGCCGAACGCCGACCGTGTCGACAGGGCGGTCCACACCTTCGTGGGCGCCTGCCAGGGCGACCGTGCGGACCAGGGGGAGTGGCGGCGTCCCGAGGGCGCCGAGAAGGTGCTGTTGGTCTCCCTCGGCTCGACCTTCACCAACCAGCCCGGTTTCTACCGCGACTGCGTCACGGCCTTCGGCTCCCTGCCCGGCTGGCACGTCGTGCTCCAGATCGGGGCCTGGGTCGACGTCGCCGAACTGGGTGACGTACCAGCCAATGTGGAGGTGCGCCCCTGGGTGCCGCAGCTCTCCGTGCTGAAGCAGGCGGACGTCTTCATCACCCACGCGGGCGCCGGGGGCAGTCAGGAGGGGCTCGCCACCGCCACCCCGATGGTCGCCGTGCCGCAGGCCGTCGACCAGTTCGGCAACGCCGACATGCTCCAGGCGCTCGGTGTCGCCCGCCACCTCCCGATGGCGGAGGTGACCCCCGAGTCGCTGCGGGCCGCCGTGCTCGCCTTGTTGGGTGACCCCGAGGTGGCGAAGAGGGCCGCGGCCGTGCGCAAGCAGATGGCGGGGGAGGGCGGAACGAAGCGGGCGGCCGACCTCATCGAGGCCGAACTTCCCGCCTGACGGGCCGGGGTGGAATCAAAGAGAAAACCGGAACCTGCGTCGCGGGCGACGTCGATGATCGGCGGCCGTCATCTGAGCTTGCCCGCGACCGCCTTCATGAGCTGCGTCTTCGCCACGGTCAGCGCGAACCGCTTGCCGGCGCCGGACGCCGGCTTCGCGTACCAGGGCAGGCCCCAGCGGCGCCACTTGGCGGGCTTCAGGTCCTTGGGTAGGGCGGGCAGGGGCACCGACCAGTCGCCGAGGCGGAGTTCCCCGCTCCATACGCCCGGGGCGAGGTCGCAGACCGGCACGTGGACGGAGAACAGGTCCGCGTGCGGGGAGCGGGTGACGGGGAAGACGGCGGTGGCCCCACCGTCACCGGTGAGGGCCGCGACGAGCGGGGCGGCCTTGGGGGACGCGCCGAGCGTGCAGCGCCCGCTGACCAGCAGTTCGGTGGGGGAGCCGGCGTTCCAGCGGACGGCCTCGAACGTGAAGCGGGACCGTACGAGGTGCTTCTTCTCGCCGAGGTCGAGGGTGTAGTTGCCGTGCGGCTTGGTGGTGTAGACGGTGACGGCACGGGCGCCGCGTGCGCTTTCCACGATCCGTGTGTCCGGCTCGCCGGACAGCTGCTCGGCGCGCTTGCTGCCGATCCGCACCTCGCGGGTCAGCCCCTGGGCGCCCACGGCCAGCGACACGTCCCACAGCCCGTCGCCGAGCGGGGCGCCCCCGGCGGCGGTGTCGATGTCGACGACGGCCTCGAACCCGGCCTTCTCGTACGCGTACCGCCCCTCGTCCTCGTCGGCGCCGAGCCCGGGGGTCGCGGTGTGCGTGACGGGCAGCCGGTACTCGGTCCCGCTGTCGCGTTCCCGCAGCACCAGCTCGGTGGTGACGTCATCGGTGGCGACCCGGTGCAGATACGCGTGCCCGGCCAGCCGCAGCTCGGTGCCGCGCAGTTCGGCCCGCGCGACATGGTGCCGCACGCCGACCTGGGCGGTGACGTCGTAGCACGCGTCGGGGACGGCTACGGCGGGGTCGCGGAAGAAGGGGTACTGGGCGTAGGCGCGGCCCTGCTCGACGACGAGCGGGGTGGCGGACGCGGACTTGGCCAGCCGCTTCTCGAACGCGGTGAGTTCGAGGACCTCGTCGAGCATCTGGTGGCGCACGAGGTGCAGCCGCAGCCGCGCCATCGCCGAGAGCCGGTCGGCCAGGCCGTCGTGCCAGAGGGGTTCGATGATCTCGGCGAGCCGCCTCAGCGTCTTGACCTGTGTCTCGCGGGGTTCCCACACCAGGTGCCCGCCGAGCAGTTGCTGGACCTCGACGGTCAGGTGCCGGTGGGCCAGGTGGTCGCGGCCGGGACCCGGCGGCACGTTCTCGATGATCATGTCGACGACGCGCGGCAGGAAGCGCAGCCGGGGCTCCGAGCCCGAGGTCCGCTTGGTGATGTTGCCGTTGTCGTCCCGCTCGACCCAGAACAGGCAGTCGTAGTCGGCCAGTACGGATATGCCGGAGGCGTGGATGTACGCCGGGCCGACGAACAGCTGGTCCTCGCCGATCTTCAGGTCCGTCGGGAACCGCAGCCGGTACCGTTCCAGCAGCTCGCGGCGGAACAGCTTCATGGGATTGAGCGTCCAGTAGACGCGCGACGAGTAGACGTCGGTCTTCGGCTGGTTGCGCCGGAACATCGAGGTGGGCGCACCACGGCCCCCGACGCCGACCATTTTGCCGAGGACGACATCGGTGCCGTTCTTCTCGGCCAGGGCGACCATGCGCTCCAACGCCTCGGGCCCGAGATAGTCGTCGGCGTCGAGGAAGAAGACGAACTGCCCCCTGGCTTGGTCGAGGCCGACATTGCGGGGCGCGGACGGGCCGCCGGAGTTCTCCTGGTGGATGACGCGCAGAAGGCCCGGGTGGACGCCGGTCAGCCGCTCGAGTTCCTGGGGCGTTCCGTCGGTCGACCCGTCGTTGACGACGATGACCTCCAGGGCGTCCCGGCCGATGCTCTGCTCGGCGACGGACGTGATGCACCGCGTCAGATAGGGCATCGCGTTGTACGCAGCGATAATCACCGAAACGGTGGGGCCGGCCATCGTCATGCTCTCCAAAGTGATGCGGGGCACAGCCCACTTCGCCGGCTGTCATACCGCTGTCGCCGTTCACTCATGGGTAAGGTGCCGGTAATCGTGTGAAGATACCATGACTTGCCTGTGAGTTCACGGTGACCGCGGCGGCCGACCGGCCCCCGGCGGCCATGGCCACGGCCACGGCATCCACGTGGCGGGCACCATCGCCGGTGCGACGCGATCGCCGGCCGCCGCGCCCTCCTCCTGCCGAATGCTGAACGCGCCGCCCGTTTCGGCCTGCCCGGAGGGAAATCTTCAGCACTTGGTTCCACCTCTGCCCGATTCGCTGCGATTTGGACATGGTGAAAAAAGTGAGTCATTGACAATTGCTTTCGCGCTGGGCTTCACTCCTTTCGGCGGTGAGCGGCGCAAAATTCCCGGTCCGAAGCGGGGGATTGTCGTCGCGAACGGTTCAAGTCATGCCCGCTCGAATGTAAATTCAGAGTAAAAGATGGAGGTGCTGTTATGAAGTTCCTTTTCTTGCTCAAGGACAAGATGACGCCGGAGAAGAGCCTGAAGGCGTACGCCTGGTACCACTGGTACTAAGCCGACGGAACGGTCCGTCGCTTCGAGGGACACGGTCAGTCGATTCGGGCCCGTGTCCGGCCAGGCCTCATCGGCCCGCCGGGCGCGGGCCCTTCCCGCTTCTTGGAGACCATCGATGCACATGTCCGGTACCGGCAGCCGCGCCCGGGACGTCGTCTTCGCGCCCAGACTCCAGGCGCTCCTGCGAGACCATCGGGGCGAGGAGGTCTTCCGCCTGGACCCCGGCACCGTCGGCGTCGCCGGGGCCGACCTGACGGACCGGATTCTCGCTAGCAGGCCGGCTGCCGAGGACGAGCGTCCCACATTCAAACCCCTCCACGGTCGGTCCATTCCGCGCACCGAGGCGTCTACGGTCATGCAGGCCATCGGCCGGGACGTGCGGGCGGCGCTGAAGAAGCCCATCGGTGCGGTCGACCTCTCCGGCGAGTGGCCGCACGTGGGCCATGTGTTTCTGCGCGATCTGGTTCTCGGAGCCGACCCCTTCCGGCTGCGTATCCTCATGGACCGCGCCCTGGAACTGACGCCCAAACTCACCTGGACGGTCATCGCCGCAGGGGCCGCGCTGCCCGGCCGGCTCCGCCCCGGCGCACCCGTCTCCGCCATCGCAGGCCTGACCGCCGACGCCGTGGGCTACAACGACCGTCGCTACGCGATGGGTCTGTACCGGCGGGCGGCGGCCCCGGTCTGCTTCACCGTCTCGACGCTCGTCGCCAACGCGCTCTGGCTCGGATCGCCCTTCGATGACGACACCTCGAACCGGAACATCCTGTACGAGGCAATGCGACTGCTGCCACCCTCCTGGAACGTCCTGCGGAAGGCGTCATCGGAGTACCCCGCTCTCGACTCCCGGATCGGCGCGGCCGACGACGTTCTGATCCTGCCGCTGGTGAGCCACCGCGACCCCGCGCTCTGGGAGGACCCCGACGAGTTCCGCCCCGAGCGCTGGGACAGCCTCGACCCGGACGACCAGCCCGGGTACCTGCCCTTCGGACATGCCTCGGAACGCTGTTGGGGGCGGCACATGGTGATGCCGCTCGCCGAGATGCTGCTCGACATGCTGCGCGGCGACGGTCTGACGGTGAGTCCGGAGCAGACCACCGCGAAAGTGCCCCTCGCCGGGCTGATGGGGGTCTCCGAGGTCCGGATCGTCCGAGGCTGACCTCAACGTGGTCACCTCGTGAGGGCTCTGTGAACACAGGGGCGGAAACAAGCCATCCCCCCGTCCGTCCGTGCGGTCGGGCGGGGATCGTCTTTCCGCGTGTGAAGTGTGCCGGTGGTGCCGTAAGACCCGTGTGCGCGAAGGACGTTGCGGCGACCGTGCCCGGCTTGGGCACGGCTGGCCTGTTTCTTATTACGAAGCCTTATTGAATAAGTCACAGCCTCATGAGGGGCTTGATCTGAGCGCGTCAATCGGCGAGGGTTTCGAGCCGTCCCCCGGAGATATTCCGGCCGGGGGCCAATCCCCCCACAAAGAATGACGAGGAGACCCCTCTTCATGGCAATTCACAAGCGCGCACGCCGGATCAAGCTGACCGCGGCGATAACCGCCGTGGCCGCGGCCGCCGGAGTCACCCTGATGGGCGGCTCCCTCGCCGGAGCCGCTCCCGCTCCCGCGATGGGCACCGTCTACGGTGCGGAGGCGGCGAACGCCGTATCGGGCAGCTACATCGTGATGCTGGATCACAAGGCCGACAAGGCGAAGCTCGCCAAGGAGTACGGCGGCAAGCTCAAGCGGAGCTACAGCTCCGCCATCAACGGCTTCTCCGCCAGCGGCCTTTCGCTCACGGAGGCCAAGCGCCTGGCGGCCGACCCGGCCGTCTCCAAGGTCGTCCAGAACAAGAAGTTCCACATCAGCGAGACCCAGAACAACCCGCCGTCCTGGGGTCTGGACCGGATCGATCAGACCGAGACGACCGGCGACAACACGTACACCTACCCGGACAGCGCGGGCGAGGGCGTCACCGCATACGTCATCGACACCGGCGTCCGCACCACACACAACGAATTCGAGGGCCGGGCCAGCTCGGGTTACGACGCCGTCGACAACGACGACAGCGCCGACGACGGCAACGGTCACGGCACCCACGTGGCGGGCACCATCGCCGGTGCGACCTACGGGGTCGCCAAGAAGGCGAAGATCGTCGCCGTCCGGGTCCTCGACGACTCCGGCTCAGGCACCACCGAGCAGGTTGTCGCCGGCATCGACTGGGTCACCGAGCACCACGAAGGCCCTTCCGTCGCCAACATGAGCCTCGGCGGCGGCGCGGACGAGGCGCTCGACGCCGCGGTCCAGAAGGCCATCGCCTCCGGAGTCACCTTCGCGGTGGCGGCCGGAAACGAATCCGCCGACGCGAGCGACAGCTCCCCGGCCCGCGTCCCCGAGGCCATCACGGTCGCCTCGTCCACGGTGGACGACGAGCAGTCGTCGTTCTCCAACTACGGCTCGATTGTGGACATCTACGCCCCGGGCTCGGACATCACCTCGTCCTGGAACGACAGCGACGACGCGTCCAACACCATCTCCGGTACGTCCATGGCGACCCCGCACATCGTCGGTGCCGCCGCCGTCTACCTCGCCGGTCACCCGGACGCCACCCCGGACGAGGTCGCCACGGCGCTGACCGAGGGCGCCACCCCCGACGCGATCTCCAACGCGACCGAGGGCACGCCGAACAAGCTGCTGAAGGTCGTCGAGTAACCGACCTCGCAGCCGTCACCGGGTGAACGCCGTCCGGCACGACGGAACCGAAGGCCGCCGCGCCCTCCCCCACGGGGCGCGGCGGCCGCACGGTGCGAAGAGCTCGCCCACGCGACGCGCTGTCCCGTACTTCCGTCACCAAGGGCCTCGTCGCCACCCCGCCACGATCATGGCCGAACTCACCTCCCGCTGATGCTGCCGCGTCACGCACTGAGCGCGGCGGTCCGGGCCGCCGGGACGCGGGCCTCGTCGTACCGGGTCAGCAGCAGCCGCGCCAACTCCGGTGACGCGCCCAGTACATGGGCAAGTACGTCCGCCCCGGCCGCGCCTGCGGCGATACGGTCCGGCAGGCGGCCGGGCGCGATGACGTACGGGGCCACCGCCACCCGTCGCACCCCCTCGGCCCGCAGGGCCCGCACCGCGTCCTCGGTACGGGGGAGTGATGCGGAGGCGAACGCAGGCCGCACGGCGCACCAACCGGTGTGCCGCAGCTCCCGCGCGATTTCAGCGATCACTGCGATCGCCTCCGGGTTGGTGGAACCCGCCGAGGCCAGCACGAGACCGGTCGATCCCCGGTCACCGGGGCGGACCCCGGCCTCGCGCAGTCGCCGTTCCAGTGCCGAGTTCAGCAGGGGTGACGGGCCGAGCACCTCGCCCTGACGGATGCGGAGCCGGGGCTGCCGGGTCCGGGCCTCGTGCAGCACCGCGGGGATGTCGGACTTCGCGTGGAAGGCCCGGGTGAGGAGCAGGGGAAGCGCGATGACATCTTTCGTCCCTTCCGCCTCCAGGCGCTCCAACACCCCTGTGACGGCAGGGGCGTTGAAATCCAGGAATCCGGTCTCCACGCGCAGCCCCGGTCGCAGCGACCGGGCCCGTGCGGTGAGCGCGTGCACGGTCGCCGCGTGCCGCGGGTCGCGGCTGCCATGGGCGATGACGAGGAGGACCGGGGCGGACATGGCGTGCTCAGTTCTTGACAAGGAGACCGCGGCTGCGCAGCACCCACCGCTCCAGCGGGCTGAAGATCAGCAGGTCGATCGCGACGCCGACGGACAGAATCAGGATGATGGCGAGGAAGATGCCGGGCATGTCCGCGTTGTTGCGGCCGTTCTCCAACAACTGACCGAGTCCCAGGCCGAGATCGGGGGAGGATGCGATGATCTCGGCGGCCATCAGCGAGCGCCAGGAGAACGCCCAGCCTTGCTTGAGACCGGCCAGATAGCCGGGCAACGCGGCCGGCAGCACGATGTGCCAGGTCCCGCGCAGCCCGGTCGCCCCGAGCGTACGGCCCGCCCTGAGGAACAGCGGCGGCACCTGGTCGACGCCGGAGACCAGTCCGCTGGCGACCGAGGGGACGGCGCCCAGCAGGATCACGGCGTACATCATCTTGTCGTTCAGCCCGAGCCAGATCACGGCCGGCGCCACCCAGGCGACCGACGGCAGGGACTGCAGCCCGGTCAGGACCGGGCCGACCGCGGCCCGTACGAACTTCACCCGGGCGACCAGCAGACCCAGCGGCGTACCGATGGCCACCGCCATCAGGAAGCCGAGCAGACCGCGCGAGATGCTGGTCCAGACGACATCCAGGAGCGTCCCCTGCAGCCACATGCCGACCGCGCTGTTCCACACCGCGGCCGGTGCGGGCAGCTTGTAGTCGTCGGTGGCCTGGGCCTCGACGAGCAGCTGCCAGACGGTGATCACCAGCGTCACCGCGAGGACCGGCGGCAGCACCTTGCTGACCAGCACCTTGCGCACGGGGGTGCGGCGCACCTGCACGGCGTCCAGCGCGTCGAGCCCGGCTTCCAGACCGGCCAGGTCGTGGGGCTTCGCGTCAGTGCCGGCCATGACGGCGGATCTCCCCACGCAGTTGTTCGGTGATCTCGACGGACAGCTCAGCGACCGCGGTGTCCTCGATACGGCGCGGCTGCTCCATGCCGACCGTCCACTCGCGGGCGATCCGGCCGGGGCGGGACGACAGCAGGACGACCCGCTCGGCCAGCCGCACCGCTTCGCGCACATTGTGTGTCACGAAGAGGACCGAGACGTTCGTCTCGCGCCAGATCCGGGTCAGCTCGTTGTGCAGCACATCCCGGGTGATGGCGTCGAGCGCGGCGAACGGCTCGTCCATCAACAGAAGTTGACTGTCCTGGGCGAGAGCCCGGGCCATTGCCACCCGCTGCCGCATGCCGCCCGAGAGTTCATGCACACGCTTCTTGTACGCCCCGCCCAGCCGCACGAGTTCCAGCAGCCGCTCCGCTTCCGTGCGGCGCTCCGACCTGGGTACGCCGCGCAGCCGCAGCGCGAGTTCGATGTTCTTGCCCGCGGTCAGCCACGGGAACAGGGCGTGTTCCTGGAACATGAGGGCCGGCCGCCCGCCGGGGGTCTCGACAAACCCCGCGGTCGGTCGGTCGAGTCCGGCCACCAGATTGAGCAGCGTCGACTTTCCGCACCCGGAGGCTCCCAGCAGGGTTACGAACTCGCCCGGCGAGACATCGAGCGTGATGTCGTCCAGGACCAGCTGCTGCCCCTCCGGTCCGCCGAAGGACTTGGAGACATGTGCGATACGGGCGGCGTGCCCGACCGCTGTACGGTCGTCGGCCTTGGTGAGGGTGGTCGTCATGGTCGTCACCTCCTGGGAATCCTGGATTCGGCTTCGGGTTCGGGGTTCGGGTTCGGGCGTTTACTTGACGCCGAGACCGGCGTCGGCGACCTCGGGTCTGCCCGCGGCCTTCAGGACCTTGTTCAGCGGTTTCAGGTCGTAGATGCCCGTCAGGTCCGGCTTCTCCAGCAGACCGGCCTTCACCGCGTGCTCGGCCTCCGCATCCAGCGTGGTGGCCAGCGGGTCATCGGTGATCTGGATCGACTTCCACGCCGGGTCGATGATTTCGGCGGGCAGCGCCTTGCCGGTCAGCTTCTCGAGGGCGGCGTTGGCGGAAGCCTTCGCCTTGTCCGGGTTGGCGTTGATCCATGCGTTGGTCTTCACCGAGCCGCGCAGTACCGCCTCGACGACGTCCGGGTGCTCACTGAGGAACTGCTGCGACACGATGATGTTCGTGATCACGAACTTGTTGTCCGGCCACAGTGTCGACTCGTCGAGCAGTTCCTTGGCACCCTCGGCGACCAGCTCGGACGCCGTGGGCTCGGGGATCCAGGCGCCGTCGATGGAACCGGACTTGTAGGCGTCCGGGGTCACCTTGTTGTCCGTACGGACTACGGAGACGTCGCCCTTGCCGGTCTGGGCGTCGACCTTCCAACCTTTCTCGGAGATCCAGTTGAGGAAGGCCACGTCCTGCGTGTTGCCGAGTTGCGGGGTGGCGATCTTCTTGCCCTTGAGGTCGTCCAGGCTCTTGATTTTCTTCGGGTCGACGACCAGCTTCACCCCGCCGGATGCCGAACCGCCGATGATCCGCAGACTCTTGCCCTCGGACTTGGCGAAGCCGTTGATGGAGGGCGACGGGCCGATGAAGCCGATGTCGATCGATGTGGCGTTCAGCGCCTCGATCTCTGAGGGGCCGGCGTTGAATTGCGAGGTCTTCAGCCGGGTGCCGCCCAGTTCCTTCTGGAAGATCCCCTCCTGGTCGCCGACCAGCGCGGTGGCGTGCGTGAGGTTGGGGAAGTAGCCGATCCGCACGGTGTCCGTGGAGAGCTTCTTCGCGTCGGTGGCGACGTCCGGCTTCTTGGATTCGTCGTCCTTCGCCTCGGAGCCGTAGCCGCAGGCGGTGAGTGCGACGGCGAGCAGCGGCAGGGCGGTGGCAGCGGCGAGGCTGCGGCGGAGCGTGGTACGGGGGACAGGCACGGGAGGTCTTCCTCTCGTTGGCCCGGTGCTCGCGTTTTCCTTGGAAACTACGGGGGAGCGGCCGGGAAGTCGGCAGGTCTTCGTCTGAACCAGCGGTGCGGTTGGTGCAAGCGGGCGCGAAGGCAGCGCGCGTACGTCATCGCGCAACATCGTGCGACCCCGCCCTGGCCGCTGCCGAGGGCGCCGCTGCTGCCTACGCGGCCGCCCTCCTTTGCGAACGTGGAGCAGATATCGATGCTCATCAGAAGTCCCATTCGGCGTCGTTGTCGGCCGCGGCCTCGGGCTCGGTCAGGGCGGCAAACGGGGCACCAGCCATGCCGGCTGTCAGCGTGGTGCCGTCCGCCGGGTCGATCAGGAGGAAGGAGCCGGTGCTCCGGCAGTCCGCGTACGCGTCGAGCGCCAGTGGTTCGGCGGTGCGGACGACGACCCGGCCGATGTCGTTGGTGATGAGCCGGCCGGGTGCCGGGTGCTGGGAGAGGTCGTCCAGTGTGAGGCGCGAGGGGATGTCCTTGACGATCGCCTTGACCGTGCGGGTGGTGTGCTTGAGCAGCACCCGCTGGCCCACGGTGAGCGGCTGGTCGGCGACATGGCAGACAGTCGCCTCTACGTCCTGGGTGACCGCCGGTGCGTCGTCGGCCGGTGCGATGAGGTCGCCGCGCGAGATGTCGATGTCGTCGGCCAGCCGGATGGTCACCGACTGGGGTGCCCAGGCGATGTCCGCGCTCTCGCCGAGCGCGTCGATCGCGGTGACCGTCGACGTACGTCCCGAGGGCAGGACGGTGACGGAATCGCCGACACGGAAGGCACCGGCCGCGATCTGGCCCGCGTAGCCCCGGTAGTCCGGGTGCGCGGCCGTTTGCGGCCGGATGACGTACTGGACGGGGAAGCGGGCGTGGCAGGCGGTGCGGTCATGGCTGACCGGCACCGTCTCCAGGTGCTCCAGGACGGTGCGGCCGCCGTACCAGTCCATGTGCGAGGACGGCTCCACGACATTGTCACCGGCCAGCGCGGAGATCGGGATCGCACTGATCTCCGGGATGCCGAGGGATGCGGCGTACGCGGTGAACTCCTCGGCGATGGCAGCGAACACCGGCTCCGCGTAGTCGACCAGGTCCATCTTGTTGACGGCCAGCACCACGTGCGGCACCCGCAGCAGCGCGGCGACCGCGGCATGGCGGCGGGTCTGCTCGACGACACCGTTGCGGGCGTCGACCAGGACGAGCGCCAGCTCGGCCGTCGAGGCGCCCGTCACCATGTTCCGGGTGTACTGCACATGCCCCGGGGTGTCGGCCAGGATGAACCGGCGGCGCGGCGTCGCGAAGTAGCGGTAGGCGACATCGATGGTGATGCCCTGCTCGCGCTCGGCCCGCAGCCCGTCGGTCAGCAGCGCCAGGTCGGGCGCCTCCTGGCCCCGGCTGCGCGAGGCGTGCTCAACGGCCTCCAGCTGGTCGGTGAGGACCGACTTGGAGTCGTGCAGAAGACGTCCCACGAGGGTGGACTTGCCGTCGTCGACGGATCCTGCGGTGGCGAACCGCAGCAGGGTGGTGGTCGACAACTGCTCGCTTGTGGCGGTCATTTAGAAGTATCCCTCGCGTTTACGGTCTTCCATCGCGGCCTCGGACAACTTGTCGTCGGCACGCGTCGCGCCCCGCTCGGTGAGCCGGGAAGCGGCGATCTCGGCGATCACGGCGTTCAGCGTCGTCGCATCCGAGTCGACGGCGCCGGTGCACGACATGTCGCCGACCGTGCGGTAGCGCACCTGCCGGGTCTCGACCCGCTCGCCCTCCTTGGGGCCGCCCCAGACGCCCGCGGTCAGCCACATGCCGGAGCGGTTGAAGACCTCGCGGTCATGGGCGAAGTAGATCTCCGGAAGCTCGATGCCCTCACGGGCGATGTACTGCCAGACGTCCAGCTCCGTCCAGTTGGAGATCGGGAAGACGCGGACGTGCTCACCGGGGGCGTGCCGACCGTTGTACAGCTGCCACAGCTCGGGGCGTTGGCGGCGGGGATCCCACTGGGAGAATTCGTCGCGCAGCGAGAAGACCCGCTCCTTGGCGCGCGCCTTCTCCTCGTCACGGCGCCCACCGCCGAGCACGGCGTCGAAGCGGTGCTGCTGGATCGTCTCGGTCAGTGGCAAGGTCTGCAGCGGGTTACGGGTGCCGTCCGGGCGCTCGCGGAGCTTCCCGGCGTCGATGTACTCCTGTACGGAAGCGACATGGAGCCGCAGTCCGTGCCGGGCCACCGTCCGGTCGCGGTACTCCAGCACCTCGGGGAAGTTGTGCCCGGTGTCCACGTGCAGCAAAGTGAACGGCACCGGCGCGGGCGTGAACGCCTTGAGCGCCAGATGCAGCATCACGATGGAGTCCTTGCCGCCGGAGAACAGGATCAGCGGCCGCTCGAACTCGCCCGCCACCTCACGGAAGATGTGTACGGCCTCGGACTCCAAGGCGTCCAGGTGGCTGAGTGCGTACGGATTGTCGGTGCCTTCCGACACAGCCGCGACGGTCGTCACGCCGCACCCCTCTCGCTCAGCAGCGCATACAGCTCCGCCGCGGACTCCTGCACGGTCTGGCGGTGCGACTCGATCCGCAGATCCGGCGATTTTGGCGCCTCGTACGGGTCGTCGACCCCGGTGAGCCCGCTGATCTCGCCGGCTGCCTGCTTGGCGTAGAGGCCCTTCACATCGCGTACGGAGCACACCTCGACCGGAGCCGCGACATGCACCTCCAGATACGCGGTGCCCTCGGCCCGGTGCCGCTCGCGTACCGCGTCCCGGCTGTCCGCGTACGGGGCGATGACGGGGACCAGCACCTTCACGCCGTTGGCCGCCAGCAGTTCGGCGACGAAGCCGATCCGCTGGACGTTGGTGTGGCGGTCCTGGCGGGAGAAGCCGAGGCCCGCGGAGAGGAACTCCCGGATCTCGTCGCCGTCGAGCACCTCCACGCGGTGGCCCTCGCCGCGCAGCCGCCCGGCGAGTTCGTACGCGATGGTGGTCTTGCCGGCGCTCGGCAGACCGGTCAGCCAGACGGTGGCTCCCGTCTCCGTCACGCTCATCGAAATCTCCTGATCGTCGTCATCAGCCGTGCAGCCCGCACTCGGTCTTGCCCCGTCCGGCCCACCGGCCGGCGCGCGCGTCCTCGCCCTCCAGCACCCGGCGGGTGCAGGGCGCGCAGCCCACGGAGGTGTAGCCGTCCGTCAGCAGCGGGTTGGTGAGGACCCCGTGCTCCGCGACGTACGCGTCGACGTCGTGCTGTGTCCAGCGGGCGATCGGCGAGATCTTCACCTTCTGCCGCTTCTCGTCCCAGCCGACCACCGGGGTGTTCGCCCGGGTCGGGGACTCGTCGCGGCGCAGCCCGGTGGCCCAGGCCGTGTACGGCATCAGGCCCTCCTCGAGGGGCTCGACCTTCCGCAGCTTGCAGCACAGGTCGGGGTCGCGGTCGTGCAGCTTCGGGCCGTACTCGGCGTCCTGTCCGGCTACGGACTGGCGCGGGGTCAGCGTGATGACGGTTACGTCCATCACGGCCTCGACCGCGTCTCGGGTGCCGAGCGTCTCGGGAAAGTGGTAGCCGGTGTCGAGGAAGACCACGTCCACACCCGGAAGGACGCGCGAGGCGAGGTGCGCCACGACCGCGTCCTCCATGGACGAACTGACGCAGAACTTCCTGCCGAAGGTGTCGGCGGCCCACTGGAGGATCTCCGGCGCGGATGCGTCCTCCAGCTCCCGGCCGGCGCGCTCGGCCAGCTCCTTCAGTTCCTCCGCCGCGCGTTCTCCTTGCAGGGCGTCCGTCATATCCCGCCCCGTTCAACATCGTTGTGCTGCAGTCCCCGGCTCAGCAGGCCCAGGAACTTCAGCTGGAACGCGCGGTTGCAGGAGGCACATTCCCAGGCCCCGTGCCCGGTCTCGTGCGGGCGCAGGTCCTCGTCGCCGCAGTACGGGCAGTAGAACGGAGCGGCGCGCTCGCTCATGACAGCGACTCCGTACTTGCCCGTGCCGCCCATGTCGCGAACCGCTCGCCGTCCTCACGCTGCTCCTGGAACCGGCTCAGCACCCGCTCGACATAGTCCGGCAGCTCGGCCGAAGTGACCTTCAGGCCACGGACCTTGCGGCCGAATCCGGCTTCCAGCCCCAGCGCGCCGCCCAGGTGCACCTGATAGCCCTCGACCTGCTTGCCGTCGGCGTCCAGGACGAGCTGGCCCTTGAGACCGATGTCCGCGGTCTGGATGCGGGCGCAGGCGTTGGGGCAGCCGTTGATGTTGATGGTGAGCGGCTCGTCGAAGTCCGGCAGGCGGCGCTCCAGTTCGTCGATCAGCGAGGCACCGCGCGCCTTCGTCTCGACGATCGCCAGCTTGCAGAACTCGATGCCGGTGCAGGCCATCGTGCCACGCCGGAACGGCGACGGCTTCACCTGGAAGTCGAGTGCCTCCAGTCCTGCGACCAGGGAGTCCACCTGGTCCTGCTCGACGTCGAGGATCAGCATCTTCTGCTCGACGGTGGTGCGCAGCCGGTCCGAGCCGTGCGCGGCCGCAAGGCCGGCGATCTTGGCCAGGGTGGAGCCGTCCACGCGGCCGACCCTGGGTGCGAAACCGATGTAGAAACGGCCGTCCTGCTGCTGGTGCACACCCACGTGGTCGCGCCAGCGGCTACTGGGCTGCGCGGGGGCGGGCCCGTCGATCAGAGGATGCTTCAGGTACTCGTCCTCCAGCACCTGACGGAACTTGGCAGGGCCCCAGTCGGCCATCAGGAACTTCAGGCGGGCGCGGGTGCGCAGCCGCCGGTATCCGTAGTCACGGAAGACGCCGACGACTCCGGCCCAGACGTCCGGAACCTGGTCGAGCGGCACCCAGGCGCCCAGCCGCTCGGCGAGCCGCGGGTTGGTCGAGAGTCCGCCACCGACCCAGACGTCGAAACCCGGACCGTGCTCGGGGTGGACCACGCCGACGAACGCGATGTCGTTGATCTCGTGCACCACGTCCTGCACCGGCGAGCCGGAGATCGCGGTCTTGAACTTGCGCGGCAGGTTGGAGAATTCCTGGTTGCCGATGTAGCGGTCGTGGATCTCGTCGACCGCCGGGGTCCCGTCGATGATCTCGTCGGCGGCGATGCCTGCCACGGGGGAGCCGATGATCACGCGGGGGCAGTCGCCGCAGGCCTCGGCGGTGGAGAGCCCGACGGCCTCCAGCTTCTCCCAGATCGCCGGTACGTCCTCGATCCGGATCCAGTGGTACTGGACGTTCTGCCGGTCGGTGAGGTCCGCGGTGCCGCGTGCGTACTCCTGCGAGATCTCGCCGATGACCCGCAGCTGCTCGGTGGTCAGGCGGCCGCCGTCGATGCGGACCCGCAGCATGAAGTGCTTGTCGTCCAGCTCCTCCGGCTCCAGGACAGCGGTCCTGCCGCCGTCGATCCCGGGCCTGCGCTGGGTGTAGAGGCCCCACCAGCGCATGCGTCCACGGAGGTCGTCGGGGTCGATCGAGTCGAAACCGCGCTTGGAGTAGATCGTCTCAATGCGTGTCCGCACATTGAGACCGTCGTCGTCTTTCTTGAACTGCTCGTTGCCGTTGAGCGGAGTGTGGTGCCCCACGGCCCACTGACCTTCGCCACGGTGGCGTCCGGCCTTGCGGCGGGGCGTGGTGGTCGCAGGCTGTTCCGGGGTAGCGGCCATGACAGTACGTCCTTCGGGACTGCAGGAGGGCGGCTCTGAGCTGCACACTCGCGCTGAGGCGCGATGGTGCGCAGGGATTGCAGAGACGGCAGGGATTGCAGAGAAAAAGGGGGGAATCGCGGTGGTGCTGGGAACCTCAGCTCACCGGACAGATGGCGCTGGACACGCGGCCGAGATCGACGTGGCGTCGACTCACCAAGGCAGTCCCAGTTCCATACATGAGGGAAGCGTGTCATGCGAATCTCGGACCAGTCCACCGCTATCCATGATGTGGACGAAGCTGTCCTGTCATGCGAGATAGTGTGCTGCCCGTCACTCGACCCGCCCGGGCCGTCCGTAATCGCTGCGTTCTCCCTGCCTGTCGCCGGAAGCCGCTGTCCGCGCGCTACCGCGCCGCCCCCGGCCACGGCCCCGGCGTCGCGACCTCGGGCTCCAGCTCCACCTTCGTGTCGAAGAGCTTGAAGCCGCGCCGCAGATAGTTGTCCATGGCGTGCGGTCCGTCGTTCGAGCAGGTGTGCAGCCACACCCGCTTCGTCGGCGTCCGCTCCGGCCAGCGTTCCGCCAGGTCCCAGGCGCGGGCGACGCCGTGCGAGAGCAGGTGGCCGCCTATCCGGCGCCCCCGGAAGGCTGGTATCAGCCCGAAGTACATGATCTCGACCACGCCGTCGTCCTGCGGGTCCAGCTCGATATATCCGGCCGGGGTGCCGTTCTCGTACGCCACCCAGGTCTCCGCCCCGGGTCGGTCCAGGACCTCCTGCCACTGCGCGTACGTCATCGTGAGCCGGTCCGTCCACTGGATGTCGCCGCCGACCGCCGTGTACAGGAACCGGCTGAACTCGGGCAGCGGGACCTCGGACCGCACGATCCGCACGTCGCCCTCCGGGACCGCGGCGGGACGCAGATCGTTGGGGGAGGTCTGTTCCAGGGACCAGATGGTCACCTCGGCGGTGGGGGCAGCAGTGCGCGCGGGGTTGCTCATGGCTGCCAGGGAATCATGCCGCGCGGCCGGGGCCCAAGCCGGTCCCGCGGCTCGGACAGCGGACCGGACGCACTTGCCCCGCCCTGCGGGCGGACCACTCTGCTCGCGAAACACGACACCTAACGCTCGACGGGCCGCGCCCGTTCCACGACCGATGCCAGATCGAGGCTGTGCGGCAGCGTCCCGAACGCCGTGCCCCAGTCCCCGCCCAGCCGTGATGCACAGAACGCGTCGGCGACCTCTGGCGGCGACCAGCGCACCAGTAGCGAACCCTGCAGCACCAGAGCCATCCGCTCGACCAGTCGGCGGGCCCGTGCCTCGATCCCGTTCAGATCGGCGAGCTCGGTCAGCATGTCCTTGATCGCCCCGTCCAGCCGGTGATCTGCACCGCGCGCCCTGCCGACCTCCTGGAGGAACGCGTTCAGCGCCAGCGGCTCGCGCTGCAACGCCCGCAGCACATCCAGCGCCTGTACGTTCCCGGAGCCCTCCCAGATCGAGTTGAGCGGCGCCTCGCGCAGCAGCCGCGGCATCCCGGACTCCTCGACGTAACCGTTGCCGCCGAGACACTCCAGCGCCTCACCCACCATCGGCGTGCACCGCTTCGTCACCCAGTACTTCGCCGTCGGCACCGCAATCCGAAGGAAGGCCCGCTCGCTCTCCGTATCTGCGTCGTACGCCGCCGCCAGCCGAAGCGCCACCACCGTCGCGGCCTCCGACTCCAGCGCCAGATCGGCCAACACATTGCGCATCAGCGGCTTCTCGATCAGCACCCCGCCGAACACGCTGCGGTACGTGCAGTGGTGGATCGCCTGCGCCACCGCCTGCCGCATCAGCGCCGCCGAACCGACCACACAGTCCAGCCGGGTCGCCGCCACCATTTCGATGATGGTGCGCACCCCGCGCCCCTCGTCGCCGACCCGGCGCGCCCACGTCCCGTCGAACTCGACCTCGCTCGACGCATTGGAGCGGTTGCCCAGTTTGTCCTTCAGCCGCTGGATCGCAAACGTGTTGCGCGTGCCGTCGGGCAGCACCCGGGGCAGCAGGAAGCACGTCAGGCCGGCAGGCGCCTGCGCCAGCACCAGGAAGCCGTCGGACATCGGTGCCGAACAGAACCACTTGTGCCCGGTGAGCAGATACTCGCCCTCCGCCGCCAGCGGCTCGGCCCGCGTCGTATTGGACCGCACGTCCGTTCCGCCCTGCTTCTCCGTCATGCCCATCCCGAAGAGCACACCGGCCTTCTGCGCCGCGGGCCGCAGCCCCTGCTCGTACACCGTCGAGGTCAGCAGCGGCTCCCAAACGGCGGCCAGCGCCGGATCGGTCCGCAGCGCGGGCACCGCCGCGTGCGTCATCGACAGCGGGCAGCCCTGCCCCGCCTCGGCCTGCGTCCACACCAGGAACCCGGCCGCCCGACGCACATGACCGCCCGGCCTGCCCCAGGCGTCGGTCAGACCCGCGGTGACCGCATGACCCAGCAGCCGGTGCCAGGCCGGATGGAACTCCACCTCGTCGATGCGATTTCCGTACCGGTCGTGGGAACGCAGCACCGGCGGATTCTCGTTCGCCTGCGCCCCCCACGCCTGTACCTGCGCGGAGCCCGCGGATCTGCCCAGCTCGCCGAGCTCGCCCCGGGCCTCGGCGAGGAGCTCGGGCGGCATGTGACGTTGCACCGCCTCGGCGAGCGCGAGGTCGGCGGCGAAGACGTCGTAGCCGACCAGCGGCGGTACCTGGTTGGACACTGTGTGGGTGGTGGCTGCCATGCCGATACGGTAAGGACGTGCAGGCAGCAAATGAAACACCCGAGCGGCCGTCGGGTCGGCTCGACCGGGCCCGAGTCCTCTACCGCAACGTATCCAAGCGGCAGATGGTTTGGCAGTTGCTCAAGGACACCGTCAACTCGTGCATGGAGTACCGCATTCTGGGACTCGCCGCCGAGGCGGCGTTCTTCACCCTGCTGTCCCTGCCACCGCTGCTCCTCGGCCTGATCGGGCTGCTCGGTTACGTCGACGAGTGGACCAACACCACGACGGTCGCCTCCATCGAGCGCAACATCCTCAACGCCGCGCAGACGGTGCTCAGCCAGCGGGGTGTGAACGACTTCGCCAAACCGCTCCTGGCGGACGTCTCCGGCGGCGCCCGGCCCGATGTCATCTCGATCGGCTTCGCCATCGCGCTCTGGTCCGGCTCCCGCGCGGTCAATGTCTTCATCGACACCATCACGGTGATGTACGGCCTCGACGGCCAACGCGGCATCGTCAAGACGCGGCTGCTCTCCTTTCTGCTGTACGTCGTCGCTCTGCTGCTCGGTGCCGTCGTGCTGCCACTGCTCGTGGTCGGCCCCGACCGGGTCATCGAGTTCATCCCGTGGGGCACCGAGGTCATAAGCGTTCTGTACTGGCCGCTGGTGATCCTGCTGTCGATCGCGTTCCTGACGACGCTCTACCACGTGTCCGTACCGGTCCGTTCGCCGTGGATCGAGGACGTGCCGGGTGCGCTGGTGGCGCTCGCGATGTGGGTGCTCGGCAGCTTCCTGCTTCGGATCTACCTCACCAGTACGGTCGAGGGGCCCACGATCTACGGCTCGTTGGCGGCCCCGATCGCCGTCCTGCTGTGGATCGGTGTCTCCGCGTTCGCGGTGCTGGTCGGAGCGGCGGTCAATGCCGCGATCGACCGGGTGTGGCCCTCGCTCGCGACGGCCGCGGCACGTGCGGCCAATGACCGGGTACGGGCGGCCCAGGCCGCGGAGTTCGTCGCGCGGACGCAGGCGGAGAACCGGGAGGGGGACGACGGCGATGACGACGACAGTCCCTGTATGCCGTCCGAGTTCCCGGAGCGCTGGTCGAGGTTCCTTCCGCCGGACGATGTGAAGTCCAGGCTGCAGCCGAGCCGCGACAAGGAGCCGGACAAGTCGAACCACCTGTCCGGCCCACGTGAATAGCGTGGGCATATGGGCGACAGGTACGAGGAGTGGGCATCGCGGTTCGACGGTGCGACCGTGTGGACCCTGAGTGTTTCGGGCGGATCGGTTCATCCGGTGCTGCCCGACGGCTGCATGGACCTGCTCTGGATCGGCGGACGACTGATCGTCGCAGGCCCCGACACCCATGCCGAGACGCCGGACGTCGGGGCCGGTGGGCAGTACACCGGCATCCGCTTCGCGCCCGGCACGGCCCCCGCACTCCTCGGCCTACCGGCGCACGAACTGCGTGACCGCCGGGTCGACCTTGCGCATCTGTGGCCGGGCGCACGGGTCCGCGTACTCGAAGAGCGCCTCGCCGAAGCCCCCGACCCCGCCGCCGCACTGGAGACCATTGCCCTGCGGCGGGCGGCCGACACCGCACCGCCGGACCCTGTGATGCGGTCCGTAGCCGCACAGCTCGGCGACGGGCGGTCCGTCGCGGACACCGCGCAGACAGTCGGCCTCGGCGCCCGACAGCTGCACCGCCGCTCACTCGCGGCCTTCGGCTACGGGCCCAAGATGCTCGCCCGGGTCCTGCGGCTGCAGCGCGCGCTCACCCTCGCCCGGTCCGGAACGCCGTACGCCGAGGCGGCGGTCGAGGCGGGCTGCACCGACCAGGCCCATCTCGCACGGGAGCTGCGCGACCTGGCCGGGACCACCCTGACCGCCTACCTCACGCCCTCGTAACGGGGCCGGACAGGCACTCGGCCTCAGCTGTTGCCCGCGAACAACGACACCGCGCAGCCGTCCGGGTCGAGGACCGTCGCGTAGCGCTGCCCCCACACGGCGTCCCATGGCTTCAGATGTCCCCGGTACCCGGCGCCGGTCAGCTCGTCATACACCGCGTCCACCTCCGCCGGGCTGTCGCAGAGGAAGGCGAGTTGGAGGCGTTCCCCGCCGCGCGGCGCGGTCCATTCGGGGTCGAACGAGCGGATGACGTTCTCGGTGTCCCACAGCAGACGCTGCCCGCCCGGGAGCGTCACTTCGACATGAGGTGCGGATTCCGCATCGGCGGGGATGTCGAGACCGAGCCGGCGGTAGAAGGCGAGCGATGCGGCCAGATCCGCGGTGATGATGCCGATCGCGTCCATTCGTGGAGTCATGTTCCGAACGTAGGCCGGGCCCCACCACGGGTCTTGTACGAAACGGACATGGGCTGTGATCTCCGAGCGTCTCCGAGGACGCGGACCGTGTACGGCGGGACCTGCCGGGACTGCGGCCCCCCGTCAGATCCCGCCCCGCCGTCACGACGACGCGGTGCCGGCCGTGCAGTCGGCAGGTGACGTCCCCGGGTCCGTCAGCGCCAGACCGAGCTGGGCGCGTTCGGTGACCCAGCGGCTCGGGCGATGGCGCGGATCGCCCGTCGTGCGGTGCAGCGCCCGGTGCAGCTCCAGCATCCGTTCGGCGCCGACTCGGTCGCCCCAGGCCAGCGGGCCGACGGGGTAGCCGAGTCCGGCCGTGACGGCCAGGTCGATATCGGCCGGCGTGGCGATGGAGCGCTCCGCGATCGAGGCGGCGACCGAGACGATCGAGGCGAGCAGCCGCTGAGCGACCGAGCCGGCCGTGTCCCGTACCACCGAGACCGCGAAGGGCTCGTTGCCGTCCCCCGCCCGGGCCAGCACCGCGCGGGCGTCGCGCGCGGCGGCCGGGTCCGCCGCCGGGGTCACGGCCAGCACCCGGCGCCGGCCGCCCGCAGCCAGCGGGTCCACGCCGAAGGTGCGCCCCGCGGGCAGCCGGTGTGCGGGGATCGCGGAGGCCACCGTGATACCCCAGACCGGAACCAGTACGAGGGCGTCGGCGGACGGCTCCGTGCCCGTCTCGACGACGGCGCCCGCAGCGGCCAGCGCCTGACGCAGCGCAGCCGCGTCCGGGTCCTGAGGTGAAGCGCCGTGGACGAACACCGGGCGGTCCTCGTCGCCCGTGACCGGCGGTTCCGGGGCCCAGGCGGGGGCCTTTGGGCCGTAGTCGAACCATCCGCGCCCGGTCTTGCGGCCGTGGAGTCCGGCAGCCACCCGGTTCGGGGTGAGGTAGGAGGGGCGGAGCCGGTCCGCGTACCGGAATCCCTGCCAGATCGAGTCGATCACCGCGGCCGTCACATCCAGACCGGTGAGATCCATCAGTTCGAACGGGCCCATCCGCAGGCCGAGCACATCACGGGCGATCCGGTCGATGTCCGCCGGTTCGGCGACCGTCTCCTCCAGCAGTGCGAGGGCTTCGGTCACCAGGCCGCGGCCGGCGTGATTGACCAGGAAGCCGGGGGTGTCGGCGACCGTCACGGAACGGTGCCCGCAGCTCTCGACGAGCGCGGTGAGGGCCGGCGGGATCTCCGGGCGGGTGGCCGCGCCCGGCACGATCTCGACGATCTTCATCAGCGGTACCGGGTTGAAGAAGTGCAGCCCGGCCAGGCGCGTCGGGTCCTTGAGCGCCGCGGCGATCCGGGTGACCGACAGGGACGAGGTGTTGGTCGCGAAGACGGCCGTCGCGGGCAGCGCCTGCTCCAGCCGGCCGAAGACCTCTGTCTTGGTGTCGAGGTCCTCCCGCACGGCCTCGATGACCAGATCCACGTCCGGGCCCTCCTCCCAAGGGTCGTCGAGTGGTATCAGCCGCTTCAGGGCGGCGGCGGAGTCCTCTGCGGACATCCGGCCCTTCTGCACGGCCCGTTCGAGCATGGACCGTACGAATTCCACGGCGGCCGTCACCGCCTTTGTACGTACGTCGCACAGCTCGACGGTGTGTCCGGCGGTCGCCGCCCACTGGGCGATGCCGCGGCCCATGGCCCCGGCGCCGACGATCCTGATACGCATGGCGGTCGCGGTCCTCTCGGTGTGACATGTGATTCGTCTCAGCGAAGATAGACGCGGTCCGGAGCCATGTCCTCGCGCAGCAGCCGACTGGCAGCGCCTCGGCACGGAGCCGGCCCGAGCCTTCGCCGGCTCGGTGCCGGCCGGCCGGGCGGGCCGCCGTCGGCCTCATGGTTCGCGTGCTGTAAACGAAGCAGGTCCGGTCGGACAGCGTTGGCTGTCCGACCGGACCTGCTCGTCTTCCGGCTGACTGATTCGTGGATCAGCTCTGAGAGCGGCGGACCCGACGCATCAGTACCGCGCCACCGAGCACCAGCGCGGCGCTCGCTCCTGCAGCCACGCCGACGTCAGTGGCACCGGTGTGGGCCAGCTGCGGGCTGCTGCTCGGTGGCTGCGTGGCGTCCCCCGGCACACTGTTGGTCGGAGGCTCATTGACGACGGGAGTGGTCACCGGGGGTTCGACTACCGGCGGTTCGATCACCGGCGGTTCGACCACCGGGGGTTCGACCACCGGGGGTTCGACCACGGGCGGTTCGATCACCGGGGGTTCGACCACGGGCGGTTCGATCACCGGCGGTTCGATCACCGGGGGTTCGACCACGGGCGGTTCGATCACCGGGGGTTCGATCACGGGGGGTTCGACTACCGGCGGCTCGACGCTCGGTCCGCTCCCGTTGGAGCACTCGTTGCCGATCGCGGGATTCAGCGCACCGATGACGTTGACGCTGTTGCCGCAGGCGTTGACCGGGACGTCCACCGGAGCCTGGATGACGTTTCCGGACAGCACACCGGAAGAGTTGGTCGCGGCGCCCTCGGCGCTCGCCCCCTGGCCGCCGTTGCCGTTCCCAGCGCCGCCCTTGTTCTCGCACTCATTGCCGAACGCGGGATTCAGCAGACCGATCACAGTGACCGTGTTGCCGCACACGTTGACGGGAACATGCACCGGTACCTGCACGGTGTTCCCCGAGCCGACACCCGGCGAACCGATGGCGGCGCCATCGGCCGACGCGTCCGCGAACGCGTACCCGCCTGCCGCGGTCAGAATGCCTGACGCCGCCGCCATGACCAGCACGCTCTTACTCAAGGCTTTTCGCATTGGTTGCCCTTTCTTAGGACATTCCGTGCGAGCGGAACGCTCGCGGTTCATCATCAGGCGATGCAGCTTGCGCCGGGGACGCCACCCGGGGGTCTTCCCACGTGAGTCGGCAAGCGGCGATTGCGGAAAGGCGGAGAGACCACGAAGAAGCGTTCTTCATGTGATAAGTCCTGTTCCTGCTCGGTGAACGCCAAAGCTGCACGTTTGATAAAAGTCATAACGACGAGGAATTGTTGAGGAAACTCGAAAGTTCGTGGAAATTTTGTGACCGCTCGAATGGCTTACATGTGAGCGTTCATGTTGACGCTTTGACGCCATTCGTTACGCGCGGGTGCTCGACTCCGCATGGCCCCAGGTCGTTGGCGCCTTGGGGAAGGACTGGGGGGCTGAACGGTCCTCGTCCTTCGCCCCCGTGGCGTTGCTTCGTACTGCTGTCCGTGCGCCTTGGCATTCGGGTGAACGGAGAGAACCAAACGCCCGGCCACGAGTTGGGCAGGTGGCTCCTGCGTGGGGCATTCAGTACGAGAGCAGCATTCCGGTGCCCTCCGGCAACGGTGCGGGCAGCGGCTGATCCAGCCACAATGACAGGCCGGGCCGTCGGTATTCCTCCTCCGTGTGGCCCGGGTCTGATGCTGCCTTCCTCATTGTCGGCGCATCGGATTGTCCGATGATCGTGCCCGTGACATCGAGTGATCGATACTGCGTCATTCGGGCGGTTTTTCGGGAATCTTCTTCTCGAAGAGTTTCTCCTACGGTCTTACATCGTTACGAGTTGCAGTGGCGGAGTTACGAGCGATCAGGACCGCGCTCGTGCGGCACGAAAGACGTGGCCGCTCCGGACTCCGTCGAAAGAAAGGGAAAAAAGTGAAGTACACCAAGGTTGCCGCCATCGCCGCCGGAACCCTGATGGCGATGGGTGCTGCCGCGCCCGCCTTCGCCGACGCCGGCGCCGAGGGCAGCGCCGCCAACTCCGGGGGCCTGCTGTCCGGCAACGTCGTCCAGGCTCCGGTCCACGTTCCGGTCAATGTCTGTGGCAACACCGTGAGCGTGATCGGTCAGCTCAACCCCGCCTTCGGCTGCACGAACTCCTGATCTCTGGTCGGTCCAGCCGAACACTCACGGCCTGAAGCCCCCGTACGCATCCGATGCGTACGGGGGCTTCCCCCTTCTTTCGGTAGTCGATGGCTCCGGTCGCTCGTCGCTGATTCCTCACCCCATGTCGTGCGTCCGGGGGTCCGACCCCTCGAAGGGACGAGCGGACTGGTCCGGTTGCCGTAGTGACGGCAGACGTGACCCGTCGCACCGGGTAGGGGCCGATCATGGACCAGTACGACAGCCAACGCCCCAGCGGCCGGCAGCGGCACGCGCAGGACGCCACACCCATCTACGACCGGCTGCTCGCCGAATGGCGGGCGACCCGCGGCGGCCCGGAGCCGGCTCCGTCCGCCCAGCCCCGTCGACCTGGTACGGGAAGTCGCGTTCCTGCAGCCCGTATCTCCGAGGAAAACGTGGGCGGGTGACGGGCCATCCGTCCCGTCGCCCAGCGAGCAGACGGGAAGGAAGACGACATCGTGGCCGCCATCGGGGTGTTCGCCGCTCCGCCCGATCGGCGTAATCGTGCCCAACTGGGCCTGGGCGAACGCGCCGGTGGCGGTCTGCGGTGAAGTCGTGCTGGGCACGAGAGCGGCCCCGGACCGGTCGTTGTGAATGCGTATCACCTGATCGAGGAGATCTACGGATGTCTCCGATAAGTGCGGTCGTGAAGCACTCCGGACCGGGGCGGCCGGTCGGTCTGACGACCTGGGGAGCAATAGGGAGCCCGCTCCCTATTGCTCCCCAGGTCGTAAATGTGTTGACGCCACCGGACGGCTGCGGGCTATCGTGTGCAGCGTTCCGGACGGCGGACACGAACCGCCGGTGTCGGCCCCGTGCTTGAACCAGGAGGTGAGGACATTGATGACTGTCGCTGCGGTGGGCGTTGCCCACAACCAGAAGAACATCGTTCCCGCCCCCGTGGTCGCCGGCTGACCCTTCCGTAACTTTCCGTGCCTGTGTGCGCGTTGCCGGGGCCACCCTTTGAAGGGTTTCCCTTGTCTTTCCCGTCTTCTCCGTTCTTCGCTTCTTCTCTTCAGGGCTCGTCCGCTTCGCATCCGCTGTCCCCGTACGGCTGGGACGACGACTGGGCCGCTGAGTTCGCCCCGTACGCCGGACAGGGTCTGCTGCCTGGACGGGTGGTGCGGGTGGACCGCGGGCGGTGCGATGTCGTCACCCCGCACGGCACGCTCCGGGCCGACACCGCCTTCGTCGTCCCACGCGATCCGATGCGGATCGTCTGCACGGGCGACTGGGTCGCCGTCGACCCCGATGGTGATCCGCAGTTCGTACGGACGCTGCTGCCGCGGCGTACGGCCTTCGTCCGCTCGACGTCGTCGCAGCGCTCCGAAGGGCAGGTGCTCGCCACCAATGTTGACCACATCGCCATCTGTGTCTCGCTCGCCGTGGAGCTCGACCTGGGGCGCGTGGAGCGCTTCCTCGCGCTCGCCATGTCCAGCTCCAGTGGCGACGCACTACTGCGCGACAGGGCGTCCGCCGGGGACGGTGCCGCCCGGCCGATCGTGGTGCTGACCAAGGCCGATCTGGTGCCGGACACCGCCACGCTGTCGTACCTCGCCCAGGACATCGAGGCCATCGCGCCCGGCGTTCAGGTGCTGCCCGTCAGTTCCGCCACCGGGGAGGGGCTCGATGTGTTCGCCGCCATCGTCTCGGGCGGGACGAGCGTACTGCTCGGGGCATCCGGCGCGGGCAAGTCGACCCTCGCCAACACCCTCCTCGGCCGCGACGTGATGGAGGTGCAGGCCGCCCGAGACGTCGACGGCAAGGGCCGGCACACCACCACGACCCGCAATCTGCTGGTCCTGCCCTCCGGGGGTGTACTGATCGACACGCCCGGACTGCGCGGGGTTGGACTCTGGGACGCGGAGACCGGCGTCGGCCAGGTCTTCTCCGAGATCGAGGAGCTGGCCGAGCAGTGCCGGTTCCACGACTGCGCCCATGCGTCGGAGCCCGGCTGCGCGGTACTTGCCGCGATCGAGGACGGTTCGCTGCCTGAGCGGCGCCTCGAAAGCTTCCGCAAGCTGCTCCGCGAGAACCAGCGCATCGTGGCCAAGACCGATGCCCGGGTGCGGTCCGAAATGCTGCGTGAATGGAAGCGCAAGGGCGCCGAGGGCCGGGCGGCCATGGACGCGAAGCGGGGCCGGCTGAGGTAGGCCGCAGCCCCCGGTCGACGTCCGAATACCGCTAGTGCGGTGCCTGGAGGTGCCGCACACTGGACGGCGTGATGGACGAACAGACCAGGTACGAGGCGGTGAGCAGCCGCGACGCCCGTTTCGACGGGGAGTTCTTCTTCGCCGTCGAGACGACCGGCATCTACTGCCGACCGAGCTGCCCCGCCGTCACCCCCAAACGGAAGAATGTCCGCTTCTACCCGACCGCGGCCGCAGCCCAGGGCAACGGCTTCCGGGCGTGCCGACGCTGCCGCCCGGATGCCGTGCCCGGCTCCGCGGCCTGGAACGTCCGGGCCGATGTCGTCGGCCGGGCCATGCGGATGATCGGCGATGGCGTGGTCGACCGGGAGGGCGTGCCCGGTCTCGCCCAGCGGCTCGGCTACAGCTCACGCCAGGTGCAGCGGCAGCTCAACGCGGAGCTGGGCGCCGGTCCCGTTGCGCTCGCCCGCGCCCAGCGGGCCCACACCGCGCGGGTGCTGCTCCAGACGACCGGGCTGCCCGTGACCGAGGTCGCCTTCGCGTCCGGCTTCGCCAGCGTGCGCCAGTTCAACGACACGATCCGGCAGATCTACGCCCGTACGCCGAGCGCACTGCGCGCCGAGGCCGGGACGGGGCTGGGAGCGGCGGTGCGGAAGGCGCGCACCACCGGGATCCCGCTGCGGCTCGCCCACCGGGGGTCGTACGCGGCCCGCGAGGTCTTCGATCTCCTGGCCGGTGAGGCGGTCACCAGGATCGAGGAGGTCAGCGGGGAGCCAGGCGCCCGTACCTACTGGCGCACTCTGCGGCTCCCGTACGGCACCGGCATCGTGGCCGTCGACGAGCGGTCCGCGGGGTCCTGGCTGGAGGCCCGGATCCACCTCACGGACCTGCGGGATCTGACGACGGCCGTGCAGCGGATGCGGTGCCTCTTCGACCTGGACGCCGATCCGTACGCCGTCGATGAGCGGCTCGGCACCGACCCGCGACTCGCACCGGCTGTCGCCGCCCGCCCGGGGCTGCGCTCGCCGGGTGCCGCGGATCCGGATGAGTTCGCCGTCCGGACGCTGGTGGGCAGGGCCGGGGCTGAGCGGCTCGTCGAGATGTACGGGAAGGTCCTCGACGTACCCTGCGGCGGGCTCACGCATGTGTTTCCCGAGCCGGAAGTGCTGGCCGGTGCGGCGGACGACCCGGCGCTGCGGGCCCTGGCGACCGCGCTTGCCGACGGGGACGTACGGCTCGATGCCGGGGCCGACCGCGACGAGGCCGAGCAGGCGCTGCTGCGGCTGCCGGGGATCGGCCCGGCAGCGGCGGCGCTCATCAGGATGCGTGCGCTCGGCGACCCCGATGTGGATCTGGACGGGAGGCCCGAGTCGGATCGGTGGCGGCCATGGCGTTCGTATGCTGTACGCCACCTCGGTCTCAGGCCTCTTCGTCGAGGGCCCGGCTGTGGATCTTCTTCTGGCCAAGCTCTGCGCTGAAGTGGGCGCCGCGACGGTGACGTACAGGGCACGTCGGCTGATCGCGTCGGCCGGTGGAAGACCCGGTCGGGAGATCAGGACCAGATCACCGCGGCCAGCCAGGCCCCCGTCACCAGCAGACAAGCGAAGAGCTCGACGAGCACGGAATAGCCCGTCGCCCGCATCACCGAGCGGACCGACGCCCAGCCCGCCCCGCGGCTGCCGAGCCGCAGCCGCTCCGCCCCGTAGATCGCCCCCACGTATCCGGCGATCCCGCCCACCACCGGCACCACGAAGAAGCCCACGATCGCGCCGGCCCCGCCCAGCATCAGCGTCTTGCGCGGCGCTCCCGACTCACGGGGGCGCCGCGGCGGCAGCAGCGGCTTCAGCGCCTGGTTCAGCAGGAGCAGCGCGGTGGCACCCATGAGTACGCCCCAGGCGGCCGGAGTCAAGTCGGTCAATGCCCACCAGAGCACCGCGGCCCAGACGATCGCCTGCCCGGGCACCCCCGGCACCAGCACTCCGACCAGGCCGAGAAGCATGACCAGGCCGACAGCGGCGAGCTGCCACACACCCATCTGACCAGCCTGCCGGAGTCCGGCCGGTCCCGCCCGTCAGCGCGGTTCAGAGGCTGCCGGGGCTGGGACCGGCGATACCGCTCAGCGCCGTATCGGCGCGGCGGGCATACCCGGCCGGAGTATCCGGCAGGGCTCGGTCAGGCCAGTGGTGTCCGGGACACCCAGCCCCGCTCGTACGCATGCCAGCCCAACTGCAGCCGGGTCGACACCCCGCTCAGCTCCATCAGACCCTTCACCCGCCGCTGTACGGTCCGCAGCCCGAGCTCCAGTTGTTTCGCCACGCTCGCGTCCGTCAGACCGGCCAGCAGCAGCGACAGAATCTCCAGGTCCGTCGTATCGGGTCCGGTGGATTCCTCCTCCGGCCGGCCGCTCTCGCCGAGCCTGAGCGGCATGGCGTCGCGCCACACCGCCTCGAAGAGCCCCACCAGCGACTCCAGCAGCCCGGAGGCATGAACCACCAGCGCCGCGGGCTCGGCGCCGTGCCCGGTCAGCGGCACCATCGCAAGGGCCGCGTCGGAGATGACCAGTTTGGTGGGCACCCGGTCGACGACCCGGCACTGCTCGTCACGGCTCAGCGCGCTCGACAGCTCCGTCAGCGCGGACGGCAGCGAGAGCACCTCGCGTTCGACCACCACACGGAACGACACCCCGCGCGTGGCGGCCTGTTCCTCGGATTCGTTCTCCACGCCGCTCACGGCGACCGGCTTCCCAGTGACCAGGACGCACACCTCGCTCGTCGCGCCCAGCTGCAACTGGTGGAAGCGGTGCGCCACCGCGCCCGCGCCCGTGACCACCTCGACCAGATCGTGCACGGCGGGCTCGGCCGCATCCGCCCGGTACTCCTCGGCGAGCAGCGCCGCCGCCAGCTCCGCCTGCTCCAGTGCGTGGCGCTGCTGCGTCAGCAGCGCACCCAGGGCGACCCCCGGAGGCGCCGCCACCCACCGCCCGGTGCGGGCGGACGACTGCGCGGCGAGGCCCTGTTGCTCCAGCCTGCGCAGCGCCCGTTCGGTGTCCGACCCGGGAAGTGCCAGCCGGTGCGCGAGGTCGGAGACCTCCGCAGCTCCCACCGCCACGAGCGCGCGGTATGCCGACTCCTGGATCTCGTCGAGTCCTATGGCTCCCAGCATCCCCGGTCCCCTCCCGGACGCATTGATTCCGCACAATTTCGCAGTCTTCGGGCGCCCGGTCGTGGCGGAAAGCAGCCACGGCGTAAACCCGCCATGTACATCATCCCTCCAACGTCCGTCGCTCTGTCAATGTGGCGCCACCGCAGTAGCAACAGCAGCCGGAATGCAGCGGTTCGTTAAGAAGTGTTCCGGTTTAATTTGGGGAGAACGATGCGTCCGATATCGCGTACGGCACTGGGGGCGGCCACTGCAGCCGTCCTGGCCGTTACCGCTATCGCACCGTCCACGGCAGCGCCGCAGGACGACACAATTGCGAAGAGACCGCTGACCGGCAGCGCGGCTGCCGAGGCCAAGGCGGGCAAGCCGGTGATCGTCACCCTGGTCACCGGCGACAAGGTCCTGGTGAGTACGGACAGTTCGGGGGCCGCGTCGGCCACCGCGCTGCCGCGCGAGGACGGCACCGTCCCCCTCGTACAGACCCGGCAATCCGGCAAGGACCTCTACGTCTACCCCGAGACCGCCACCGACGCCCTCGCCGCGGGCAAGGTCGACGAGGAACTCTTCAACGTCACCGGACTGATCCGCCAGGGTTACGACGACGCGAGCACCAAGTCGCTGCCGCTGATCGCCGTCTACGGCCAGGACGCGGCCCGCTCCGCGTCCGTCACCCCGCGTGGCGCCGAGCGCGGACTCGAGCTCGACGCCATCGACGGCGTCGCGCTCAAGGCCGACAAGGCCAGGGCCGCCGACTTCTGGTCGGACGTCACCAACACCCGTTCCCGATCGGCCTCCGGTCTGAAGAAGCTGTGGCTCGACCGTAAGGTTCAGGCCACTCTCGACCAGTCGACCAAGCAGGTCGGTGCCGACCTCGCCTGGGCCGCCGGATACGACGGCAAGGGCACCAAGGTCGCCGTGCTCGACACCGGTGTCGACGCCGAACACCCCGACCTCAAGGGCCGGGTCGCCGCCTCGAAGAACTTCACCGACTCCGCCACCACCGACGACCGGCAGGGCCACGGCACCCACACCATCTCCACCGTGGGCGGCTCCGGCGCGGCCAGCGACGGCAAGCAGAAGGGCGTCGCCCCCGGCGCGGACCTGCTCGCCGGCAAGGTCCTCAACGACAGCGGCTCTGGCGCCGAGTCCTGGGTCATCGCCGGTATGCAGTGGGCTGTCGACCAGAAGGCCGATGTCGTCTCCATGAGCCTCGGCGGCGCGGCGCCGAGCGACTGCAGCGACCCGATGAGCCTGGCCGCCGAGGAACTCGCGCAGAGCAAGGACACCTTGTTCGTCGTCGCGGCCGGCAACTTGGGCCCGACGCTGAACACCGTCTCCTCGCCCGGTTGTGCCCCGAGCGTGCTCACCGTCGGTGCCGTTGACCGCGAGGACGCCACGGCCCAGTTCTCCAGCCGCGGACCCGTGACCGGCTCGCACACCCTCAAGCCCGAGATCACCGCCCCCGGCGTCAACATCTCGGCCGCCGCGGCCGGTGGCCGCGGGGTGTACGCCTACCGGACGATGTCCGGCACATCGATGGCCACCCCGCATGTCGCGGGCGCCGCAGCCATCGTGAAGCAGCGTCACCCGGACTGGACCGCCCAGCAGATCAAGGCGGCTCTCGTGTCCTCCGCGAAGAGCGACATCCCCGGTGACGTGCGCGAAACCGGTGGTGGCCGCCTCGATGTGAAGGCCGCCATCGACACCACCGTCGTCGGTGCCCCCGCCGTCCAGGGCGGCTCGTTCAACTGGCCGCAGGAGACTTCCGACCGCACCACGGTCGACGTCCCGTACACCAACTCCGGCACCAAGCCGGTTAAGCTGTCGCTGAAGGTCCAGGGCGTCACCGGCAACGACGGGTCGGTGGTCCGCTCCTCCGTCGCCAAGCTCGACGCGAACACTGTCACCGTCCCGGCGGGCGCGACCGTCAAGGTCCCGCTGCAGATCGATCCGACCGCGAAGCTGAAGGCCGCCCAGTACGGCGATGTCACCGGGCGTGTCCTGGCCACCGGGCCCGACGGCGTCAAGGTCTCCACCCCGTTCTCGCTGTACGTCGGCGCCGAGACGGTCACCCTGCAGGTCAAGCTGATCGACCGTTCGGGCAAGCCCGCCGCGGGCGGCTCCTCGGTGGACGTCATCGGCACCGACACCGCCAGCGGCGATCGCCGCTTCAACAACGGTGCCGCCGAACAGGTCTACCAGGTGCGTCCCGGTACGTACTTCGTCTCCAGCTTCGTCACGACGACGGACCCGAAGGACGCCACGGGGCGGTTCGTCGAGTCCGTCGGCTACCTCGCACGGCCGCAGCTGAACGTCACCGAGGACACCACCCTGGTCCTGGATGCCCGCAAGGCCCACCGGATCCAGGTGAGGACGGAGGACCGCGCCTCCGAGAACCGCTCCACGACGCTCTCCTTCGGCCGCAGCTGGGACGATGTCTGGCTGCACTCCGGCTCCGTCACCGGTACCGACTCGGTCAAGAACTACTTCGCCGATGTGCAGGGCAAGGCCAGCGATGGCGACTTCGAGTTCGCCAGCTTCTGGCGCGCGTACGCCCCCCGGGTCGAGGAGCTGTCGGTCGTCGGCGGCGCCGAACTGCACCCGGCAGTGGTCGGCGGCGGCTCGGCGAACCTCGACGGAACGGGCGAAGCCGTACTCGTCGACGCGGGCACCGGCACCCCCGACGAGCTGGCGTCCGCCGGTGTCTCGGGCAAGATCGCCCTGGTCAAGGTCGGCGACGACGGCCGCATCGGCACCCACGCGGCGAACGCCAAGGCCGCGGGCGCAAAGGCGGTCATCGCATACCGGCCGTCCGCCGGCCCCTGGCAGCCTTCCGGCAAATTCGGCACGACGCCGCCTCTGCCCGCACTCGGCGTCGAGGCGAGCGAGGCCGACGCCCTCAAGGCCGCCCTGGCCACCGGCCCGGTCAGGCTGAGCTGGAAGGCCACCGCCGTCAGCCCGTTCGTCTACAACCTCGCCTTCCCCGAGACCGGCCCCGTCACCTCGGACCGGACCTACAAGGTCAGGGACAGCAAGCTCGCCAAGTCCACCGCCACGTACGAGGCGATGGGCGTCGCTGCCGACTACCCCGACCTGCTGACCAGCGAGCGGCCGTACGGCGCGCGCTACTCCGCCGCCTTCGACACGGTCGCCATGCCCAGCACGCGCACCGAGTACTACTCGGCGGGCGACACCATCTGGACGCGGTACCTCTCGTCCAGCGCCCCCTACGGCGAGTTCATGACCGACCAGACCCGTACGTACACGGCCGGCGCCGAGCGCACGGAGAACTGGTACCGGGGCATCCCGGTCCCGACCGCCCCGCGTAACGCCGCGGGCAAGGTCCAGCTCGCCGCCGAGCGGCAGGACAACCTGATCGGCGTCGCCCCGAGCTTCTGGAGCGACACCGAGCACGCCGGTATCCAGGGTTCCTTCGGTGACATCGGCAAGATGAAGCTGACCAGTGGCGGCAAGGTGCTGGGTCAGTCCATCTACCCGTACGGGGTGTTCACCGTCCCGGCCGAGGACGCCGCGTACGAACTCACCCTGGAAACTGAAAAGTGGGGCAAGCCCGCCGCGATGTGGAAGCGGTCCACCGCCACCGCGACCACCTGGAAGTTCCGCTCCGAGCGGGACGAGAACGTGTACTCGCAGGGGATTCCGCTGCTCTTCCCGGGCTACGACCTGGACGCCGACGGGCTCAAGGCCCTTGCGGCGAAGGACGGTCAGACGATCGGCCTGAGCGTCACCGGCCACGCGGGCTACACCCCCGGCAAACTGGTCGCCGCAAAGGTCTCCTACTCGTACGACGGCGGCGAGACCTGGACCCAGGCCACCACCGCGGAGGAGGGCGGCCACTGGACCGCGACCGTGAACCACGCGGGCGCGGCCGGCAAGCCGGTCACCCTGAAGACCGAACTGATGGACGCCAACGGCAACTCCGTCATCCAGACCGTGACCGACGCGTACGCCGTGCGTTGATCACGCCCTGACCGGTCCGCCGGGCGTCCTTCCCGTGGGGGTGGGGACGCCCGGCGGACCTTTTTGCTGTACGACGAGACCGCCAGGGGAGGTGCCTGGGCCTCCGCCCGCCCCATTGTCGGCCATGTGGGTGACCGGCCAGGTCTGGATCAACTACCCGACCAAACGAAGACAAAAACCGAATCACAAGGTTCATAACACGGCGAACGTCTCATTTGACTTGACAACTACCGCCATGGGTTGATGGGTGCGGATTCCGGAAGCCGAAGCGCGGAAAGGGTACGTACCCATGGCCAAGCAGAACGTGTCGGAGCAGTTCGTCGACATCCTCGCCCGGGCGGGCGTCAAGCGTATGTACGGCGTCGTCGGCGACAGTCTCAACCCAGTCGTCGACGCCATCCGCCGCAACTCCGCCATTGACTGGATCCAGGTCAGGCACGAGGAGACCGCCGCGTTCGCCGCCGGAGCCGAGGCCCAGATCACCGGCTCGCTGGCGGCCTGCGCCGGATCCTGCGGACCCGGCAATCTGCACCTCATCAACGGCCTCTACGACGCCCACCGCTCCATGGCGCCCGTTCTCGCCCTCGCCTCGCACATTCCTTCGAGCGAGATCGGTCTCGGCTACTTTCAGGAGACCCATCCGGAGCTCCTCTTCCAGGAGTGCAGTCACTACAACGAGATGATCTCCAACCCGGAGCAGATGCCGCGGCTGCTCCAGACGGCCATTCAGCACGCGATCGGCCGAGGCGGCGTCAGCGTCGTCTCGATGCCGGGTGACATCGCGTCGCGGCCCGCTCCGGAGAAGTCGATCGAGCACGCCCTGGTCACTTCGCGGCCGACGGTCCGGCCCGGTGACGACGAGATCGAGAAGCTCTGCCGGATGGTCGACGAGGCGAAACGTGTGACATTGTTCTGCGGCAGCGGCACGGCGGGTGCCCACGCCGAGGTGATGGAGTTCGCCGAGCGGGTGAAGGCCCCGGTCGGGCACGCGCTGCGCGGCAAGGAATGGATCCAGTACGACAACCCGTACGACGTAGGCATGAGCGGACTGCTCGGCTACGGCGCTGCCTACGAGGCGACCAACGAATGCGATCTCCTCATCCTGCTCGGCACCGACTTCCCGTACAACGCCTTCCTGCCCAGCGATGTGAAGATCGTCCAGGTCGATGTGCGCCCTGAGCGCCTGGGCCGCCGCTCCAAGCTGGATCTGGCGGTCTGGGGCGATGTCCGTGAGACGCTGCGATGTCTGACCCCGCGGGTCAAGGCCAAGACCGACCGCAAGTTCCTCGACCGGATGCTGAAGAAGCACGCCGACGCGCTGGAGGGCGTGGTCAAGGCGTACACCCGCAAGGTCGAGAAGCACATCCCGATCCACCCGGAGTACGTCGCCTCGGTGCTGGACGATCTGGCGGACGACGACGCCGTGTTCACCGTCGACACCGGTATGTGCAATGTCTGGGCCGCCCGCTATCTCTCGCCCAACGGCAAACGCCGCGTCATCGGTTCGTTCAGCCACGGCTCGATGGCCAACGCGCTGCCGCAGGCCATCGGCGCCCAGTTCATCGACCGGAACCGGCAGGTGGTGTCGATGTCCGGCGACGGCGGATTCAGCATGCTGATGGGCGACTTCCTCACCCTGGTGCAGTACAACCTGCCGGTGAAGGTTGTGCTGTTCAACAACTCCTCGCTCGGTATGGTCGAGCTGGAGATGCTGGTCGCCGGCCTGCCGTCGTTCGGGACGACCAACAAGAATCCGGACTTCGCGGCGATCGCCAGGGCTGCCGGGGCGTACGGCGTACGGGTGGAGAAGCCCAAGCAACTCGAAAGCGCCCTCAAAGACGCTTTCAAGCACAAGGGCCCGGCGCTCGTCGATGTCGTCACCGACCCCAATGCGCTCTCCATCCCGCCGAAGATCAGCGCGGACATGGTGACCGGCTTCGCGCTCTCCGCCAGCAAGATCGTGCTGGACGGCGGAGTCGGCCGGATGGTCCAGATGGCCCGCTCCAACTTGCGGAACGTGCCCCGCCCCTGAACGAACCCGGGCAGCGGGCCGGCCGCGCCGGGACTTCGCGCCGGGGCGGGCCGGGACCTCATGCAGGGGTCAGGCGCACCGTCAGGATCTGGAACGGCCGCAGCGACATTACGAGACCGCCGTGCTCATCGGCGCTCGCCTCGTACAGCGGCCGTTCCAACAGGTCGCTGATCCGGGCCTGCACGACGGGGAATCCGACCCGCAGCGTCGTGTCGGCGCGCCCGCCCGCCGACTCGTACAGCCGCACGATCACATCGCCGCTGCGGTCCTCGGCGAGCTTGACCGACTCCACCGTGACCGCCGGATGCCCGGTGCTGATCAGTGGCGGCAGGGCCGGCGCTACGGCCGTCCGCAACGGCAGATTGAGCGCCAGCCCCTCCCGTACCGCATCCGTGACCTCACCGCCCGGCGCCAGTGCGTACCTGAACCGGTGCGTACCGAGGTCGGTCTCCGGGTCCGGGCTGTGCGGGGCGCGCAGCAGTGTCAGCCGTACGGTCGTGCCGAGTCCCGAACCGTGCGGGGTCCGGGTCACCTCGTGCCCGTACGTCGAGTCGTTGAGCAAGGTGATGCCGTACCCCGGCTCCGCGACACGCAGCCAGCGATGGGCGCAGATCTCGAAACGGGCCGCATCCCAGCTGGTGTTGTCGTGCGTGGGTCGGTGGACGTGCCCGAACTGAATTTCGGCCGTGGACCGTTCGGCGTGCACATCGAGCGGGAACGCCACCTTGAGGACCTTCTCCGACTCCCGCCAGTCCACCTCGGTGTCGATGTCGATGCGTCGGCTGTCCGCGGTCAGCCGGATCTCCTGCACGATGCGGGACGCCCCGAACGAACGAATCACACGGATGGCGGCCCGCAACGGCCCTTCCTCGACCAGTTCGACGGAGTCGGCGTGGGTGAGGTCGGTGCGGGTGCGGCGATAGTGGCGGTCGATGTCCCAGGCGTCCCAGTGATTGGGATGGTCCGGGTGCAGCTGGAGAAGGTTGGCCCGGTGACCGGGGGCGAGGACGTCCCGCGCCGCGCCGAGATCGCGGACTGCGGCGATCAACCCGTCGCCGTCGACCGTCACCCGCAGCAGCTCGTTGTCGAGTACGAAACCCTCGTCCGCCGAACCGGTCGCTGTGACCGCGTGTTCCGGAACCGCCGAACCGTCCAGCAGACCCGTGCCCAGCCCGGGTGTCTCGGTCAGCACCGCCGTACGCCCGTCGCCCAGTGGCTGCACATGCGCGCCGGAGGGCAGCGCCGCGCTCGCTTCGGCGTCCAGCTCGATCACCTGGCTGCGGTGATACGGCGATGAGTTGAGCGCCACGAGATTCTCGGCCGCGCCCAGCGCCGCCACCGCGTCCGCCACCAGATCGGCCAGCTCCTCCCGCACCCGTTCGTATGTCTCGCGTGCCTCGCGGTGAACCCAGGCGATCGACGAGCCCGGCAGGATGTCATGGAACTGATGAAGCAGCACCGTCTTCCACAGCCGGTCCAGCGCCTCGTACGGATATCGGTGGCCGGGAGTCCGCAGTGCCGCCGTGGTGGCCCACAACTCGGCCTCACGGAGCAGGTGTTCGCTGCGTCGGTTGCCCTGCTTGGTCTTGGCCTGAGTGGTGTAGGTGGCCCGGTGCAGCTCCAGATACAGCTCGCCCGACCAGACCGGTGCCTGCGGCCCGTACTCCTCCTCGGCCGCCATGAAGAACGCCGACGGTCTCTCGATCTCGACCCTTGGTGAACCCTCCAGATTCCTGAGCCTGCGCGCCTTCTCCAGCATTTCGCGGGTCGGACCGCCCCCGCCGTCGCCCCAGCCGAACGGGACGAGGGAGCGGGTAGCCAGCCCTTTTTCCCTGAAGTTCCTTTCTGCATGGGCGAGTTCCCGTCCATGGAACTGTGCGTTGTAGGTGTCCACGGGCGGGAAGTGGGTGAAGACCCTGGTCCCGTCGATGCCCTCCCACCAGAAGGTGTGATGTGGCATTTTATTGCTCTGGTTCCAGGACAGCTTCTGCGTCAGGAACCATTTCACCCCTGCCAGCCGCGCCAGTTGCGGGAAGGCGGCCGTGTAGCCGAAGGAGTCCGGCAGCCAGATCTCCTCCGTCTCCACCCCCAGCTCCTGCTCGAAGAACCGCTTGCCGTGCACGATCTGCCGGGCCAGCGCCTCACCACCCGGCATATTGGCATCGGACTCCACCCACATCGACCCCACGGGAGCCCACTGCCCGTCTGCCACGGCCTGCTTGATCCGCTCCCAGATGTGCGGCTGATGCTCTTTCATCCAGGCGTACTGCTGGGCCTGCGAAGCGGCGAAGACCAGCTCCGGATAGTCCTGGGCCAGCGCGGTGACATTGGCGAAGGTGCGTGAGGCCTTGCGCACCGTCTCGCGCAGCGGCCACAGCCACGCCGAGTCGATGTGCGCGTGCCCTGCGGCCGAGATCCTGTGCGCGCTCGCTGACGCCGGTTGGGACAGTACCTGGGTCAGCTGGTCCCGGCCGGCTCGCGCCGTGCCCGCCACATCGTGCAGATCCAGCGCATCGAGCATGCGCTCCAGTGATCGCAGGATCTCGTGCCGTCGCGAACGGTCGACGGGCAGTTCCCGCATCAGCTCGGAGAGCACCTCGATGTCCAGAACGAGATGCCAGACCTCCTCGTCCAGCACGGCGAGGTCCGCGGAGGCGAACCGGTACAGGGGCCGGTCACCCGCCGTGAGTACGTCCCCGAGCGGCGTCGGCGCGAAGCCGTGCTCCAGAACCGCCGGGTTGGCGGCCGCCTCCAGGAGTAACGAGACCGGTTCACCGCCGGCGGCCGGGGACGCGACCGTCAGATGCCGGTTTCGCGGATGGACCCCCTTGAGCGGGATGCCCGTGGTGTCGTACAGCATCCCCTCGGCCTGGAAGCCGGGCCCCTGAGCGGAGAAGCCGGGGTCGACGACCACCTCGACGCGCCGCCCCGCCCAGTCCTCGGGCACCGTCCCCTCCAGCCGGAACCAGCTGGTGGACCACGGCTTCCCCCACTCCGTGCCTGTACTGAACGGCTCGTAGCTTCCTTCCAGTGCCTGGGCCACCGGTACGGGTTCGCCTGGGATGTGCCGGACGGAGAGGGTGAGCGGGGTTCGGGCCGGGTACTGGGCGGGGCGGATGAACTGGTGAAGGGCCCTTTCGAGGCGGTCCTCCACCAGGGTGCGGTCGTCGTGCATCACGGCTCCTCGGGTCGGTGCCTTGGGAGTGTCCATGGCTTCACTTCCCCGGGGGCGGAACCCGCACCCCTGCGGGCGGTGCGAGGGGGTGACGGCTGACCGGCGAAGGGTATGACGGTTGATCAACTGGCCCTGCACACACCCTTGGCACCCTCAAAGCAATGTGACATATTACTGTCGTGCTCATGAGACAGCCCCTGGATGTCGTCATCGTCGGGGCCGGAGTGGTCGGTGCCGCCTGCGCCTATTACGCCTCCCGGTCCGGACTGTCCGTAGCCGTCGTCGACCGCGGACCGGTCGCCGGAGGTACCACCGGAGCCGGGGAGGGCAACCTCCTGGTCTCCGACAAAGTGCCAGGACCCGAACTGGAACTGGCCCTGCTCTCCGCCTCCTTGTGGCGCCGACTGTCGGAGGAACTGCCTGCGGACATCGAGTACGAGCTCAAGGGCGGCCTGGTCGTGGCGGCGTCCGAGGACTCCCTCGCCATGCTGTCCACGACGGCCGCCGGCCAGAGGGGAGCCGGCGTCGAGGCGTACCACGTCACATCCGACCGGCTCCGCGATGTCGAGCCCCACCTCGCACCACATCTCGCCGGAGGCTGCCACTACCCGCAAGACGCCCAGGTCCAACCAGCCCTGGCTGCAGCTGAGTTGTTACGTGCAGCCGGTCGTGAAGGGGCACGTCTGTGTCCGGGGGAAGAGGTCGTCGGGATACTCAGGGACCGGGAAGGAGCGGTACGGGGGGTGCGCACCGCACGGAGCGAATTGAGTGCCCCGGTGGTTGTCAACGCGGCGGGCACCTGGGGCGGTGACCTGGCCGCACTGGCCGGAGTGGAGCTGCCGGTCCTGCCGCGCAGGGGATTCGTGCTCGTCACGGAGCCGTTGCCGCGGCTGATCCGGCACAAGGTATATGCGGCGGAGTACGTGGCCGATGTGTCGAGCGGGTCCGCGGCGCTGCAGACGTCGCCCGTGGTGGAGGGCACCCCCTCGGGGCCGGTGCTGATCGGGGCCAGCCGTGAACGGGTCGGCTTCGACCGGACGCTGTCCGTTCCGGCGGTCGCCCGGCTGGCCGCCCAGGCCGCCGCGCTCTTCCCGGTACTGGGGGATGTGCGGGTGCTGCGCGCCTACCACGGGTTCCGCCCCTATCTGCCCGATCATCTGCCCGCGATCGGCCCGGACCCTCGGGTGCCAGGCCTGTTCCACGCCTGCGGTCATGAAGGAGCCGGAATCGGGTTGGCCCCCGCGACCGGACTGCTGATCGCGGACGCGATCAGCGGGCGGAAACCGGTACTGGATCTCGGACCGTTCGCGCCCGACCGGTTCGACGCGGCCCTCGTGCCCGAGGAGAGGAACCTGTGAGACGCACCCGTGCACGTACCCCGGCCGAACTCGTCGGGGCCGAGCCCGAACCTGAATTCCAGCTGACCTTCGACGGGCGCCCGATCCGCGGGCTGCCCGGCCAGAGCATCGCCGCCGCACTCTGGTCGGCGGGCATCCTGACCTGGCGGACCACTCGGGTCCATGGCCGGCCGCGGGGAGCCTTCTGCGGCATCGGCGCATGTTACGACTGCCTGGCCACCGTCAACGGCCGGCCCAACCAGCGCGCATGCCTGCTCCCCGCCCGTCCCGGCGACGCCATCACCACACAGGAGGGCGACGGGCATGCCTCACTCGACAGATGAACACCGGCCACCGGACGCGGACCGCGCCGAACTCGCCGTGGTGGGCGCGGGGCCGGCCGGTCTGGCCGCTGCCGTCACCGCGGCCGACCACGGGCTCGACGTGGTTCTACTGGACGCGGCCACCGCGCCCGGTGGACAGTACTACCGCAGCCCGGCCGACGGGCTCGGCGCCACCCGGCCCGACGCCCTCCACCACGGCTGGCCAGTCTTCGCCGAACTCTCCTCAAGGCTGGCAGCGCACCGTGACTCCGGTGCGATCCGTCATCTCCACGACCATCAGGTGTGGACGGTCGAGCGGGCCGCTGACGGTGACCGGATCCTGCACGCCATCACCGGAGCCGAAGGGGACCGCCGCTGCGCCGTCCGGGCCCGCCGGCTGCTGCTGGCGACGGGTGCTCATGAACGACAACTTCCCTTTCCCGGCTGGACACTTCCGGGCGTGGTGAGCGCGGCCGGTGCCCAGGCCATGCTCAAGTCCGGCCTGGTGCTGCCGGGCCGGCGGATCGTGGTCGCGGGCAGCGGGCCGCTCCTGCAGGCCGTCGCACTGTCGCTGACGCGTGCCGGTGCGAGCGTGCCGGCACTGATCGAAGCGTCCGGCTACGGGGCCTACGCGCGCGCTCCCCAGGTGCTGGCAACCAACTCCGGCAAGGCTGCGGAGGGTGTCAGGTACGCGGGGGCTCTGGCCCGCTCCGGAGTCCGGATGCTGAGTCACCGCGCGGTCACCGGCGTACACGGCGACAACCGGGTGGAAGCGGTGACCGTCAGCCGGGTGGACCAACGGTGGCGTCCCGTGCCGGGGACCGGACGCGAGATCGCCTGCGATGCTCTCGCCGTCGGACACGGGCTCGTTCCTCAGCTGGAACTCGCCCTGGCAGCGGGCTGCGGTACGCGCGTGTGCGCCGACGGTACGCATGCGGTCGCCCTCGACGAGCAGCTCAGGACCACCGCACAGGGGGTCTGGGCGGCGGGCGAGACCGGTGGTATCGGTGGAGTCGAACTCGCCCTGTATGAAGGAGAACTGGCGGCACTTTCGATCATTCGCGAGATACGGGGCGGGGTGCGGAGGGAAACGGCGCGCAGAGCGGTCGCGCTGCGTCGTTCCCGGCGTCGTCTGCGGGCCTTCGCCGCGCTGATGGGCGCCGTCCACCGGCCGGGCGCGGGATGGAGCGAGTGGCTGACCGACGACACGGAGGTCTGCCGTTGTGAAGAGGTCACCGCGGGCCGGATCCGTAACGCTTGCGAGGAGCTGGGAGCCGGTGACACCAGGACCGTCAAACTGCTCACCCGAGCCGGGATGGGGTGGTGCCAGGGCCGGACGTGCGGATTCGCCGTCCGTGAACTGGCCGGCGCGCACGGCACTGGACACGGCGCCGGTGAAGCCCCGCAGGGACCCGACCGGCGCCCGCTGGCCTGCCCCGTGAGGCTGTCCATGCTCGCCGACCTGGCCGGCCCCGGGTAAGGGCTGTCCCGCAGCCACCACCCGAAACAACCGACCCTCCCGGCAAGCCTCGGCCATTCCCGGCACACCTCGTCCGCGCCTCGGTACTGCGCGCGGCCACCTGCTGCCCACTTCTACACACCATGACATGTCACACCTCTCTCAAGGAGTCACAATGCAGACGAACGCCCACCCGCGCACCCGCCCCTGGCACGGTGTCATGGTCGCCACCCCGCTCACCCTGCGGGAGGACGCCACGATCGACTACGACGCCTATGCCACACACGTCCAACAGCTCATCGCGGCGGGTTGCGACGGTGTGGTGCCCAACGGGTCACTGGGGGAGTACCAGACCCTGACCGACAGCGAACGCGAGCAGGTGGTCCGGGTCGCCGTCGAGGCGGCGGGCGACGGCAGCCGCGTCATGCCGGGCGTCTCCGCCTACGGCAGCGCGGAGTCACGGCGCTGGGCGGAACAGGCCGCGGAGGCGGGCGCCGGTTCCGTGCTGCTCCTTCCGCCCAACGGATACCGCTGCGAGGACGCGGCGGTCCGCGCCCACTACGCCGATGTGGCCGAAGTCGGGGTTCCGGTCGTCGCGTACAACAACCCGTACGACACCAAGGTGGATCTGGCACCGGGCCTGCTCGCCGCACTCCACCAGGAGGGCAGCATCGTGGCGGTCAAGGAGTTCAGCGGCGACGTCCGAAGGGCCTACGAGATCGCTGAGCAGGCGCCCGGCCTCGACCTGCTCGTGGGCGCCGACGACGTACTGCTGGAACTGGCACTCGCCGGAGCCGTCGGCTGGATCGCGGGCTGCCCGAACATGCTGCCGTCCTGCTGTGTCGAGCTCTACCGAGCCGCGGTGACGGGTGACATGGCAACCGCCCTGCCGCTGTACAGGGAGCTGCATCCCCTGCTGCGGTGGGACTCGAAGCCGGAGTTCGTCCAGGCCATCAAGGCGTCCATGGACGTTGTAGGACGCCACGGCGGCCGTACCCGCCCGCCGCGCTTTCCCCTGCCCGACGACGACGCGGCCGCCGTACGCGCCGCGACGGAGAAACTGCTCGCCGAGGGCCGCGGCTGAGCGCCGCTCCGCCGGCGTACGTACGGTCAGTACCCGACCCAATCCGTTCTTCGCGTTCTTCGTGACGAACCAGGGGGAGCCTTGCAGACACGTCACATTTTCCATGCAGTCGACTCACACACGGAGGGCATGCCCACCCGCGTCATCACCGGCGGCATCGGCACCATTCCCGGTGCCACGATGGCCGAACGGCGCCGGTACTTCGGGGAGCATCGGGACGCCGTGCGCACCCTGCTCATGTACGAACCGCGCGGCCATGCCGCCATGAGCGGCGCGATCCTCCAGCCGCCCACCCGGCCCGACGCGGACTTCGGGGTCCTCTATATAGAGGTCTCCGGGTATCTGCCGATGTGCGGGCACGGCACCATCGGGGTCGCGACCGTGCTGGTCGAGACCGGCATGGTCGAGGTCACCGAACCCGTCACCACCGTACGGCTGGACACCCCGGCCGGACTCGTCAGCGTCGACGTACAGGTGCGCGACGGCGCGGCCACCGCCGTCACCCTGACCAACGTTCCCGCGTTCAGCGTCGCACTCGACAGGACGGTGGACGTACCCGGCTACGGACAGGTGCGCTACGACCTCGCCTACGGCGGCAACTTCTACGCGATGGTGCATCTGTCCGACCTCGGGCTGCCCTTCGACCGGGCGCGCAAGGACGACATCCTGGCTGCCGGACTCGCCCTGATGGATGCGGTCAACGCGGCTGACCGGCCCGTTCATCCGGAGGCCCCGGACATCCATGGCCTCAAGCACGTGCAGTTCATCGCACCCGGTTCCGATGCCCGCCACTCCCGGCACGCGATGGCGATCCACCCCGGCTGGTTCGACCGGTCGCCCTGCGGAACCGGCACCTCGGCACGCATGGCTCAACTGTACGCACGCGGTGAACTGCCCCTGGGTACCGACTTCGTGAACGAGTCCTTCATCGGAACCTCGTTCACCGGGCGTCTCATCGAGACGACCACCGTGGGCGGGCTGCCCGCCGTCGTCCCGACCGTCACCGGCCGCGCCTGGATCACCGGCACCGCACAATACTTCCTGAACCCGTCCGACCCCTTCCCCGAAGGATTTCTGCTGTGAATCTTCCCCTGCTCGGCGCCGACGACATCGAGGCCCTGGGGCCGACCGGAGCCGTGGACGCACTGGAGGCGGCGCTGAGCGGGGGACTCGATCCGGAGACATCCCCGGCCCGGCACCATGTCACAGTGCCCGGCGGGGAACTGCTGATCATGCCCGCCACCACCCAGCAGGTGACCGGAGTGAAGATCGCCGGAGTCGCCCCCGACAACCCGGCACGCGACCTGCCACGGATCACCGGAAGCTATCTGCTGCTCGACGGCCCCACCCTGATGCCGCTCGCCCTGCTCGACGGGGCCGCGCTCACCACACTGCGCACACCGGCTGTGTCCGCACTCGCGATCCGCCACCTCACCCCGCCCGTCCTGCGCCATCTGGTGCTCTTCGGAACCGGCCCCCAGGCGTACGGACACCTTGCCGCGGTGCTCGCGGAACGGCACGTCGAACGGGTCACCGTGATCGGCCGTACCCCGCACCGGGTCGCCGCACTGGTCGAGCACGCGCGTCAATTCGGCGTGGATGCCGGTGCGGGTGACTCTCATGGGGCCGGGGAGGTCGCCACGGCCGACCTGGTCCTCTGCTGCACCACGTCCGCAACCCCGCTGTTCGACGGCACCCTCGTACCGGACGGGGCAACGGTCGTCGCGGTCGGCTCGCACACCCCGGATGCCCGGGAGGTCGACACCGCGCTGGTGTCACGCTCTGCCGTGATCGTCGAATCGAGGGCGGCAGCTCTGTCGGAGGCGGGCGATCTGCTGATTCCGATGGCGGAAGGAGCCTTCGGCGCCGAGGACATCGTCGGAAACCTCGCCGACCTGGTGACCGGTCGGATCCTCGACGAAAGGCCGGCTGCCTTCGAGCGTCCGCGATTCTTCAAGAGCGTCGGAATGGGCTGGGAAGACCTCGCGGTCGCCGCGGCGGTGCACCGGAAGTCCGCGCCCTGACCGAGTTGTCCACAGGCCAGGAAGCGACGGGCCCCAACAGAAACGTGACATTGTATTCTGAGGGCCCGTACGGCGCTGGAGGAACAAATATGGCCCGCCTGACGACGCTCAACGCCATTTCGGCGCAAGAGCACTTGCGTGACAGGGTGGCGAACGCCCTCAGAGCGGCCCTGATCGCCGGGGACCTCCGTCCGGGCACGATTTACTCCGCCCCCACGCTCGCCGCCGAGTTCGGGGTGTCCGCGACCCCGGTCCGGGAGGCCATGCTCGACCTGGCGCGTGAGGGCCTTGTCGAAGCGGTACGCAACAAGGGCTTTCGGGTCACCGAGCTGACCGAGCAGGATCTCGACGACTTCACCGAACTCCGCGCCATGATCGAGGTACCCACCGTCGGCCGCATCGCCCGGATGGGCAAGACCCGGGAGCTGAAGGCGCTGCGACCGCTCGCCCTGGCGATCGTCGCGGCCGCCGCCGAGCACGACATCATCGGCTATCTGGAGGCGGACCGGCGCTTCCATCTCGAACTGCTCGGACTGGCCGGCAACCGCAGGCTGGTGGAGGAAGTCAGCAAGCTGCGCAAACGATCGCGCCTCTTCGGTCTCAACCGGCTGGATGCGACAGGTCAGTTGACCGCATCGGCGGAGGAGCACGTCCAACTGCTCGATCTCGTGATCGCCGGTGACGCCCAGCGCGCCGAGAGTTGCATGCTGGCTCATATGTCACATGTCAGGTCGCTCTGGGCCGAGGAGGAGGACGGTGGCACGGGAGCGGGAGGCGTCCGGGCCGCAGTGGCGTCGCTGCCGGCCGCGGAGGCCTGAACCGCCGGTCGAGTCACGCAGCCCCGGGGGACGCGCCCGCCTCGGGCGGCCGGCCCGGTGTGCGAGGGACGCGTCGCCCGAGGCGGGCCGTCCGGCTCAACCGTCGAGCAGGGCGGCCATCCACTCCTCGATTCCGTCGGCGGTGCGCGGCAGCGCGGACGACATGAGGCGAGCGCCGTCGGCCGTGATCACGAGGTCGTCCTCGATCCGCACCCCGATTCCGCGCAGTGACGGGGGCAGTGTCTCGTCGTCGGGCTGGAGATAGAGCCCCGGTTCCACGGTCAGTACTTGGCCCGCTTCCAGGCGCCCGTCCAGATAGGTGTCGGCGCGTGCCTGGGCGCAGTCGTGAACGTCCATGCCGAGCATGTGGCCGCTGCTGCAGAGCGTGTACCGGCGGTAGAAGCCGTTGTCGGCGTCGAGTGCCTCATCGGCGGACATCTTCAACACGCCCCAGTCGTGGAGCCCTTCGGCGATGATCCGCATGGCCGCCATGTGGAAGTCACGGAATCGCGCCCCGGGACGCAGGGCCGCGATGCCCGCTTCCTGCGCGGCCAGCACCAGCTCATAGACGTTGTGCTGTACGGGGGAGAAGCGGCCGGACAGCGGCAGGGTGCGGGTGATGTCGGCCGTGTAGAGCGAATCGGTCTCCACTCCGGCGTCCAGGAGCAGCAACTGGTCGCGGTCCAGTGGACCGTCATTGCGGATCCAGTGCAGGACACAGGCGTGTGCCCCCGCTGCGGCAATCGTGGAGTAGCCCGGACCGTTGCCCTCCAGCCGGGCCCGCAGATCGAAGACGCCCTCGATCCAACGCTCTCCGCGAGGGTGCCGCAGCGCCTGCGGAAGGCTTCGCACCACATCCTCGAATCCAGCCACCGTCGCATCGACGGCATGCTGCAACTGACTTGTCTCCCAGGGGTCCTTGACGAGTCGGAGTTCGCTGAGGACGGCGGCCAGTCCGGCCGGAGCCGACCGTCCGGGCGGAAAAGCGCCGTGGGAAGTCAGGAGTTCGTCGACGGACGGGTCCACACCGCCCAGCACCCGTACCGGGGGCTGCGGTCCGGTCAGCAGCTTCTCCCAGGCGTCCAGGTGCGCGCAGCGGATGCCGGTCATCCGGGTTGCCTCCGTCAGGTCGGGTCGGCGCCCGACCCAGAACTCCCCGTACCTGCGGTCACGGTAGAACTCGTGGCCGGTGCGCGGTGACCGGGGACGCAGATACAGCACCGCTTCGTGCCGCTCGTCACCGTCGGGTTCCAGGACGAGGACATGGCCGGCCTGATCCTCGCCGGTGAGGCCGGTGAGCCAGGCGTAGCCCGTGTGCGGACGGAAGCGATGGTCGGTGTCGTTGGAGCGGACCGCGAGCGCGCCCGCCGGGATGATCAGGCGCTCGCCCGGGAAGCGGGCGGCGAGCCGGGCCCGGCGGGCTGGGGTGACGTCGTAGGAGGGGACGCGGATGTCCGCCGGCAGTGGGCTGTCGGCCCACGCCGTGCGCATGAAGGCGTCCAGCGCGGGCGACACCGGAAGGTCATGGCTGCTGGTTCCGGGTGCGGGGAGGGAACGGGACACGGGCGTTTTCTCCTCAAGGCTCTGTCGGGGCTCGGGGCTCGGGGCTTGGGCGCGGTCCGGACAGCGGCTCGGCGGTCAGAGATCCGATGGTGGTGGCCGTCAGCGTGCAGGCCGCTACTGAAGTTCCGGACCGTGTCGGTGAGTTGTCGCGGAGATGAATGTGCGTGAGAGGGCTACCAAAGAACATGTGACATGTGCCATTGTACAGCGCGCAGAGGGGAAGAGGTCGTGTCCATGCCATAGCGCATGCACCAGGACCTGACCCGCACCCACCCCCGCGCATTCCCCCACAGCCGCGCGATGTTGCGCGGTCACCACTCCGCTGGGAGGCGGCACGTGAAGAACCTGAGGGTTCGACAGAAGATATCCGGATGGTCCACTGCGGTTCTGGCGGCATGCCTGGGCGTGGGCCTGTTCACGGCCCCGAGCCAGGCCGTCGAGCAACGCCCCGTCGCATCGGCCGCGACTTCCCACTCCTCGGACGCTCAGAAACGGGCGGAACCCCGGACCGAGGACCCCGGCGGCCCCACCGCCGAAGCGCTTACGGCACCCGCCGACGATGCCGCTCACGTCCAACGCAAGCCGCTCAAGGCCGCCGACCTGCCGCCGCTGTCCGCTTCCAAGGACGCGCTCAAGCGGGATTACGACGACCCGTCCACCGCGCTCCCGAGCCACCTGGCACCTTCGATGAAGGCCGAGAAGCAGGCCCGCGCCAAGAAGTCCGGCAAGGCCGCGGCCGAGTGCAACATCACCGACTTCACCAACAACACCGGAGGTGCCCTGGTCGAGAAGGTCAAGGCGGCGACCACCGACTGCGTCAACACGCTGTTCCGTCTCCAGGGCCAGGACGGCTACCACGCCTTCCGCGAGGACCAGATGGTCACCATCGCCAACGCGATGCGCGATGCGTCCGCCTCCTACCCGGGTGACGGCAGCACCGGCGTGCCCCAGCTGGTCCTCTTCCTCCGGGCCGGCTACTACGTGCAGTACTACGACCCCGACACCGTCGGGGAGTACGGGCCGCGCCTGCGCACGGCCATCCAGGGCGCGCTCGACGGCTTCTTCGGCTCCTCGCACGCCTTCGACGTCACCGACGCCAACGGCGAGAGCCTGTCCGAGGCGATCATCCTGGTCGACAGCGCCGAGGAGAACGCCCGCTACCTGAACATCGTCAAGCGGATGCTGGCCGACTACGACGAGTCGTACAACGCCTCCTGGTACATGCTCAACGCCGTGAACAGTGTGTACACGGTCATGTTCCGTGGTCACCAGGTGCCCGAGTTCATCAGCGCCATCGAGGCCGATCCCAGCGTGCTGAACTCCCTGCACGACTTCGCCGCGAACCACCTCGACCTGCTGGGCACCAAGCAGTCGTTCCTGGCCGCCAACGCGGGACTTGAGCTCGGCCGCTTCCTCAAGGAGGACTCGCTGCGCGCCAAGGCGAGCCCGCTCGTGGTCGACCTGATGGGCAAGAGCTCCATCGACGGCCCCACCGCCCCGCTCTGGGTCAATCTGGCCAAGATGGTCGACGCCTACGACAAGGACAACTGTGCGGAATACGACGCCTGCAACCTCGCGGAGCGTCTCGAGAAGGTCGTCCTGCCGGTGAAGCACACCTGTAGCGACAGCATCACCATCCGGGCGCAGGACATGGCCGCGGAGGAGCTCGAAGCCAGCTGCACCAGCCTGCGCAACCAGGACGCCTATTTCCACGAGGTGGCCCGGGACAACGGCCCGGTCGCCGACGACAACAACAAGACCATCGAGGTCGTGGCCTTCGACTCCAGCGCCGATTACCAGACCTACGCCGGAGTGATCTTCGGTATCGACACCAACAACGGCGGCATGTACCTGGAGGGCGACCCCAAGGTCGAGGGCAACCAGCCCCGGTTCATCGCCTACGAGGCCGAGTGGGCCCGTCCCGACTTTCAGATCTGGAACCTCAACCACGAGTACACGCACTACCTCGACGGCCGCTACAACATGTACGGCGACTTCGAGGCGGGAATGACCACGCCGACCGTCTGGTGGGTCGAGGGCTTCGCGGAGTACGTCTCCTACTCGTACCGCAAGCTCGCCTACGAGGCCGCCATCACCCAGGCCGCGAACCACACCTACACCCTGCGCACCCTGTTCGACACCACCTACGACAACGCCGGCCAGACCCGCGTGTACAACTGGGGCTACCTGGCCGTCCGTTACATGCTCGAATCCCACCGCTCGGACGTCGACACCCTGCTCGGTCTCTACCGCAAGGGTGACTGGGACGGCGCGCGCACCCTGCTCACGTCGACCATCGGCAGCCGTTACGACACCGACTGGAACACCTGGCTGACCGCCTGCGCGGCCGGTGCCTGCGGCGGCGGGTCCACCAACCCGCCTGAGATCACCGAGTGCACGGCGAGCGACACCAGGCTGCTGGGCCGGAACTGCATGCGCAGCGAGCTGAAGGCCGTCAAGGGCGACTACGCCTACCTGGCCATCCTCATCCCGGCCGGCATCACCCAGCTGAAGATCACCGCGTCCGGCGGCACGGGTGACGCCGACCTCTACTACAGCTCGGAGGAATGGGCGACCACCCAGGTCAACACCGACAAGTCCGTCGGGCCGGGCAACGAGCACACCCTGACCGTCAACAACCCGGCGCCGGGCTACCACTTCATCAGCCTCTACGGCAACGAGAAGTTCGACGGCGCCAAGGTCACCACCGAGTTCTGATCCCCACGACCCCCGACGTATCGGCCGGCCGAGTGATGTTCCCGCTCGGCCGGCCGATACCGTCCGGGACGCGTCCGCCGGACCCGGCCCGGGGCTCACGACAGCCGCAGCGTGCCGGGCGTCGCGCCGACGAAGTCGTCGTCATCCGGAGTGCCCATCCAGCCGTCGAATCCGACGCGCGCGCCGGGTAGTGCCGCCCGTTCTATGTTCACTTATTGATGGGTCGACAAGCGTGGCGGCCCGTCTGTGGGGCATGCATCCCCGTGAAGGTGTTCAGCGAAGGTGTTCGACCAGGAGACGAGACGACAAGGCAACGAGAAGTCGAGAAGGGGGCGATTCACTGTGCGGGCGGGGGAAACGATGGAGCGTCAGGGAGATGCCGATTCCATGGCGGGCGGGGCGGCGTACGAGCCAGGGGCGCAGGGACGGCAGCCGGTCCGGCTGCATCGAAGACTGGCCCACACCGATCTGGCGGCCGTGAGTGAAGTGCGCGGTGCGTTACGGGAGTTCCTGCGCTACCGGTGGCAAGGTGAGCCCGCCGAGGTGGCGGAGCTCCTGCTGAGCGAGCTGGTGACCAACGCACTGATCCACACGAGACATGGCGCGGTCGTCACAGTGAGCGTGGCGCCCGCCAAACTTCGGGTGGAGGTAAGAGACTTCGTATCCGGAATGCCCCTGTCGTACCTGCCGAACGCCGACGACGGTACGCATGGCCGAGGGCTGATCCTGGTGCAGGGCCTCGCGGACGCCTGGGGAGTCAGCACACACACGCTGGGCAAGGTCGTCTGGTTCGAGCTGGACGGCGAAAAGCCCTGATAGCCCGGAAGGGACCGGGCCGTCAGGGCCTTCGAAGCGGATGGTCAGCCGAACTGCTGCTCCAGATCCTTCAGTTTCCGCTCCAGCGAATCGAGCCGGGGCAGTGCCTGGGTGTCGTCCTCGGCGGTGAGGTCGACGGTGACCGGATCATTGGAGTTCCGGTCCGAGGCGCTGGAGCTCGGCCCCGTCACGGCCTGCAGGGACGGCCGGTGGTGCAAGGGCAGTTGTCCCGGCGCGGATATGGCGGGCTCCAAGGCGGACTGAGCGGAATCCGTCGCGGGGGCGATGGTCTGGACGTCCACCTGGGTGCCACCCCGGCCGACCCGGCGCCAGGCCCGGTTCTGCCGGTTGAGCGCCTTGATGCGGGCCCGGTCCAACCTCTCCTGGTCCTTCCTGCGGAGACGGTTCTGCTCCTTCTCCCGTCGGTCCTCGCGTACCTCTTCGACCGCTTCGTCCAGGGTGCGTACGCCCTCCAGCAGCATCAGCGACCAGGCACCGAAGGTCTCCCGGGGTGCGCGCAGCCACCGTACGATCCGGATCTGCGGCAGCGGACGGGGCACCAGGCCCTGCTCGCGCAGCGCGGCCCGGCGGGTCTGCTTCAGTGCCCGGTCGAAGAGCACGGCTGCCGAGAGCGACATCCCCGCGAAGAAGTGCGGGGCGCCCGCGTGGTCGACTCCGCGCGGCGCGTGCACCCAGTTGAACCAGGCGGCCGCGCCGGCGAACGTCCATACGAGCAGTCGTGATCCGAGCGCCGCATCACCGTGGCTGGCCTCGCGCACCGCGAGTACGGAACAGAACATTGCGGCCCCGTCGAGGCCGAACGGAACGAGATACTCCCAGCCCCCGGAGAGGCCGAGGTTCTGCTCGCCGAAGCCGACGAGCCCATGGAAGGAGAGCGCGGCGGCGACCGCCGCGCAGCAGAACAGCAGCACGTACGAGGCGGTGGCGTACAGCGCCTCCTTGCGTCTGCGACGCTCCTCGCTGCGTTCCCAGCTGTCTTCGGCCGCGGACTTGTCAGCGGCGCGCTTGCCGCGTGTGACGACCGCCACCGCCGCCAGGACCCCCACGAGCAACACGGCGCCCGGAAGCAGCCAATTCAGCGATATGTCGGTCAGTGTCATGCGCGGTCCCTTGCATCGCGTAGGGCATTTCGGGCGCCATGATTGCCGAAACCCCAACACGCTCAGGGGGTTTCGGGGCAAGAGAACGCCATTGGGTTGGCAGAGCATACGGATAGCCGGGATCTGATCGAGTATCCGCACGCGGCCAGTGATCTGTGTTCGAATAGTACTACTCGTACGAGCGGTGGTTGATCAGTGAGTGTGGATCAGTGAGTGGCCGTCAGTTTCCTTACCCGGTCGGCATCACAGGTGCGCGGGCAGGTGACGCAGGTGTCCTCGGGGCGCAGCGTGTAGAAGAGGCAGCAGCTTGCCCGGTCGCGAGTCGGAAGCAACTCGCCGTCCGGCCCGGTTAGTTCACGAAAGCCTGCCGAGCCGACGTACGGCTTCGTGGTGCCCGGCAGGAGTGCCTCCAGCTCGGCCATCGCCCGACGCTCCTCGCCGAGCAGATGGGCGATGTACCAGAGGCCCTCGACGACCTCGTCCGTCGCCATGGCCCACAACGCCCGTCTGCCGCGCCGCATCCGCGGTCCGAAGCCGTCCAGCACCGGTCCGATGTGGTCGGCCACGGAAGCGAGCACCTCGGACCGCAGCGCCGCCTCGTCCGGGACCACCCGGGCGCCTGTTAGTCCTGCCGCCGGATCGTCCGGAAGGCAGGCGAATTCCCTTACGCGGACGGCGAGATGACCCATTTCCCGCTGGAACGCCACGTCCCCGACAGAAACTCGGGGCACCCGCCGGTACAGGAACCACGGCACCGTCATCAGCAGACAGGCAGGCCAGGCGTACCGGTGCAGCCCGAAGCCGGCGACCACATCGGACCGGGGCTGCTGCCCGTGGTCCCGCAGCATCTGCGCGTGGTCCCAGGCGAGGAAGGCATCGAGCGCGGCACCACCCGCCGCGAGTTCGTCCGCACCCACCCACCCGGCACCGCAAGGGGTGGCCTCGCCCTCCGCCAGCACCTCTGCGCGCAGCCCGGGGAAGACCTCGGCCAGACGTGCGTACGCGCCCGTCACGGCGGACGCGGTGGTGCCGGGAAGCAGAGTGGGGAGAGGCATGCAGGGACCACCGAATCGCGATCATTTGCAGGTAAGCCTTACCTTACCCGAATCGATCGATGTTTGAACTGCGGCCTGCGCCGCCTATCGTGCACAGGGGCATGGCGCACGCGAGCCGCGCCCACGGCAGGCCGAGGAGGTCCGAGTGGAGCAGCGCAGAGCGCGTGGTCAGGCGTCGCCGTCGCATGTGTCCGTGGTATCCGCGACGCCCCTGGCGTCCGTACGCGTGCCCGCGCAGGTACGTGGCGAACAGGCACGTGGCGAGCACACCCACAGCGAGCCGCCCGCCCCTCGGCCCGCAGTGCAGCGGCACTCCGTACGCGGCCAGATCCTCGACGCCCTGCGCGCCGCCCTGGTCGACGGTCAGCTGGTCCCGGGGCAGGTCTACTCCGCCCCGGCTCTCGGCGCCCGATTCGGGGTCTCCGCGACCCCGGTGCGCGAGGCGATGCAACAGCTGGCCATCGAGGGCGCCGTCGAGGTCGTACCGAACCGCGGATTCCGGGTGTCCCAGCGGGGCCCGCGCGAGCTGGCCGAGCTGGCCGAGGTACGCGCCCTGATCGAGGTCCCCGTCATGCTGCGGCTGGCCCGCACCGTCCCCCCGGCCCACTGGTGCGCCCTGCGCCCGCTGGCCGAGGCCACGGTTGCGGCAGCTGCCATGGGCGACCGGGCGAGTTACGCCGAATCCGACCGGGCCTTCCACAGCGCGGTCCTCGCGCTCTGTGGCAACGAGCAGTTGGTCATGATCGCCGACGATCTGCACCGCCGCTCCCAGTGGCCCCTGGGGAACAACCCCGCCACCCGCCGCGCCGACCTGCTCGCCGACGCCGCCGAGCACACCGCCCTGCTCGACGCGCTCATCGCCCAGGACCTTGCCGTCGTGCGGTCGCTGGTGCGGGAACACTTCATCGGCGCCGAGAGCTGACGGCACGCCGGCCTTCCGGGGCGCACGGCCTCCCCCACGACAGGGGGCGGGCTCCCCGTCATGGGGGAGGCCGTCAGCTCACCCCGGCCGTCTCCGGGGGCGGCGGGTCCAGGTGCGGAGCCAGCCAGGTCGGTACGCCCCCCAGCAGCCGGAAGAGCCGGCCCGCCTCGGCACGCAGCCGGGTCGCCGCCTCGGGCTCCGGCTCGGAGTCGGCGAGGGCGATGAGGGCCGGAGCCGTACCGATCAGATAGCCCAGCTCCTCCCTGATCCGCAGGGACTCGGCGAAACCGTGCCGTGCCTCCGCCAGTTCTCCCTCGCGCAGGGCGAGCAGGGCGAGATGGCGCCAGGTCGAGGAGAGCAGCAGTGCGTCGCCCTGCGCGGTGGCGCCGGCGTGGGCCCTGCGGTACGCGGCACGCGCGGCCTGGGGCGAATCGGCGATGTTCTGTGCGATCAGGCCCCGGCGGAAGTCCAGCAGCGGCCGGCCCGGCGCGGACGGGGCGAGCAGTGCGGCGGCCCGGCTCAGGGCGACGCTGGCCTCATCGGCCCGGTCCCGTACCCCCAGCAGCGTCGACGCGTACGCCAGATGGCCGCGCTCACAGGCTGCCGCCCCGCGCTCGGCGTCGTCGTGAGCCAGCGCCTCGGCGGTGCGCAGGGCGTCCTCGGCATCGGTCCAGCCCTGCCCGGTGTACAGGCACCGCTCGGTCAGCAGCGCGGTCCGCTGGAGTGCCGCCGCCGGATCGGTGACGGCGTCGTGTTCGAGCAGCGCGGCGGCGTCCGTCCAGCAGGCGCGTGACCGCAGCCGCCATACCGCTGTCTGGAGCGGCGGATCGTCATCTGCTGTCGTTCCGGAACCAGACATGGCGGTATGCGCCACATTGCCCTCCCCGAGCGCGCCAGGAGCTGTTGGGTCTGGCCGCATCTCAGCACGGAATGGCACGCCGGGCCAAGGGGTCGGGTCAATGTCAGGTGAAAGATTTCACAAACGCCAAAGCCGCCAGGAGCCATGGCAGGGCCCGGAACTCAGCTCATACGCAGGGCGAGGAAGAAATCGAGCTTGTCCTCCAGGCGCGAAAGGTCACGCCCCGTCAACTGCTCGATTCGCCCGACCCGGTAGCGCAACGTGTTGACATGCAGATGCAGCCGGGAGGCGCAGCGGGTCCAGGAGCCGTCGCAGTCCAGGAACGTCTCCAGCGTCGGGATCAGCTCCGCGCGATGGCGCCGGTCGTAGTCGCGCAGCGGGTCGAGCAGCCGTGCGGTGAACGCGCGGCGCACATCATCGGGGACGAACGGCAGCAGCAGTACGTGCGACGCCAGTTCGTGGTGCCCGGCCGCGCAGACCCGGCCGGGGCGGGCCGCCGCCACCCGGCGGGCGTGCCGGGCCTCCTCCAGGGCGCCGCGCAGGCCTTCGGGGGAATGCACGGCCGCACTGACACCCAGTGTCAGCCTGCCGTCTTCGGCAAGGCCAGCGGAGAGCGGTTCGCGGATGACGGCGAGCAGCACATCGGCGTGCAACGCGCGGTCCTCGGCGGCGGCCGACTCGGCGGGTGCCGCATCCGGACCGGCGTCATGGGCCGGTACGGGCGCTGTGACGGCGGGCAGCGGTACGAGGGCGACAGCCTCGTCGCCCGTGTGGGCGACCGCGATCCGGTCCGCGGAGTCGGGGCCGGTGACTGCGGGGTCGATCAGGATCTCCTCCAGCAGCGCCTGGGCGACCGGCCCGCCCGCGACAGCGGAGTCGGGGCTGCCGGCCGGGGCGCCCGTGGCTGCGGAGCCCTCCGCGCCGCCCCACTCGACCCGGGCCACCACGACCTGCCAGTGCGGCGCGGTCCCGAGACCCGGGAGCAGTACGGGGGCGGCGACCCGCAGCCTGGCGGCGATCTCCGCCGGCGGGGCGCCCGTCTGGACCAGTTCGAGGACTTCCTGGGCGAGCCTGCGGCGTACCGTACGGGCCGCGTCGCGCCGGTCCCGTTCGACCGCGATCAGCTGGGTGACGCCCTGGAGCAGATCCAGCCGGGCGGGCGGCCAGTCGCTCGCGTCCGCCTCGACCGCGAGCAGCCAGTCGGAGAGCACCGACTCGCGCACATCGCGGGAGGCGGGGACCGTGCCCCGCCCGGTGTTCCGGATCGGGAAGAGCGAATACGTGGTGCCGCCGACCGTGGCCCGGTGCGGGGCCCGGCGGCCGGTGCGGGTGGCGGCCAGATGGTGGCCGGCGAGCGCCGCGCCGACCGGTCCGGCCAGTGGTGTGTCACCGGCACCGGCGATCTGCCGGCCGGTGGGGGAGAGCACCCAGGCGTGCAGGTCGAGGTCGGAGCCGAGCAGATCGAGGACCACTTCGGGCCCACCGCCCGCCGGGCCCGAGGTCATGAGCCTGCGGTGCCGGTCCACGACCGCGGCCAGATCGCCCGCACGCTCACCGGACACCTGGCGCACCACATGCTCGGTGATCGTTGCGAACGCGACGGTCTCATGGACGGCGAAGAGCGGCAGCCGGTGCCGCGCACACGCCTCCACCAGATCTCCGGGGATGTCGCCGAGCTCCGCCTCGCCCGCCGCGAGCCCGGCGACCCCGGCGGCGGCCAGGATCCGTACGAACGGCTCCGAGTCCGTCGCGTCCCGGCGCCAGGCCAGGCCCGTCAGGACCAGCTCGCCGCCCGACAGGTAGCGGCTCGGATCCCGCAGGTCGGTGGTCATCACGCCGCGTACGGACCGGTCCAGCTCGTCCCCGCCGCCGAGCAGCCGCAGGCCCAGCGCGTCGGTCTCCAGCAGTGCGCGCAGCCGCATCTCGTCGCCGCCGATCTCTTTCGTTGGTGCGGGTGAAAACTGGGTATTGCGGTGAGGTCAGTGACCCCCGCCATTCGTTCGAATCTACAAGACGAGGAGATCGACCAGCCAACCCCTTCATGGTTTCGGTGACTGCACCAGGTGGAGCAGGGCTTGTGTACTTGGCCCCGCACCGTGTCAACAACACATGAACGACCAGTCGAGGGCCGGCCGTCCCCAGGTCTGTCGTCGATCCGGCGTCTGCCGCGCGACGCCCGGAACACACGCTCGCAGGCCCGGCCCCAGCGAACGAACCGATCGACAAGAAGAGAGCCACTCATGGACTTCCTTCGCCCCGCCAGCTGGGAGGAGGCGCTCGCCGCCAAGGCCGGGCACCCGACGGCTGTGCCCATCGCGGGTGGTACCGATGTGATGGTCGAGATCAACTTCGACCACCGGCGGCCCGAGTACCTCCTGGACCTGAACCGCATCGGTGAGCTGGCCGAGTGGGAGGTGGGCCAGGAGCACGTACGGCTCGGCGCCTGCGTACCGTACAGCCACATCATGGAGCATCTGTGGGCCGAACTGCCCGGACTGGCGCTCGCCTCGCACACCGTCGCATCCCCGCAGATCCGCAACCGCGGTGGCGTCGGCGGCAATCTGGGCACCGCGTCTCCCGCCGGAGACGCCCACCCGGCGCTGCTCGCCGCGGGTGCCGAGGTCGAGGCCGAATCCGTACGCGGGACCAGGATGATCCCGATCGACGCTTTCTACACCGGCGTCAAGCGCAACGCCCTCGCCCCGGACGAGCTGATCCGGGCCGTGCACATCAAGAAGGCCGACGGGCCGCAGCAGTACTCCAAGGTCGGCACCCGCAACGCAATGGTCATCGCGGTCTGCGCCTTCGGCCTGGCCCTGCACCCCGAGACCCGTACGGTCCGCACCGGCATCGGCTCGGCAGCCCCCACGCCCGTACGGGCGAAGGAGGCCGAGGAATTCCTGAACGCCGCGCTCGAAGAAGGCGGATTCTGGGACAGCCGCGCGATCATCACCCCGTCCATCGCCAAGCAGTTCGCCGACCTCGCCGCCGGTGCCTGCAACCCGATCGACGATGTGCGCAGCACCGCGGGCTATCGCAGGCACGCAGTCAAGATCATGGCCCGCCGCACCCTCGGCTGGACCTGGGAGTCGTACCGCGGCGACGGCCGCAGCACCGAAGGAGCTGCCTGATCATGCGCGTCAATTTCACCGTCAACGGCCGCAGGCACGAGGCGGACGACGTCTGGGAGGGCGAGTCCCTCCTCTACGTGCTGCGTGAGCGGATGGGCCTGCCCGGCTCGAAGAACGCCTGCGAGCAGGGCGAGTGCGGTTCCTGCACGGTCCGTCTGGACGGTGTCCTGGTCTGCTCCTGTCTGGTCGCCGCAGGCCAGGTGGAGGGCCGCGAGGTCGTCACCGTAGAAGGCCTCGCCGACTTCGCGGCCCACCGCTCCCAGGCAAACCCCGGCAGGGGGCACCTCCCACCCGCGGAGCGCAGTGGGGGAGCCTCCGGCGCCTGTGGCACCGAACTCGACAAAGCCCGGCAGTGGGAGGCCGAGCCGGCCGGCGAGGAAACCCGGGACACCGGTGAACTCTCCCCGATCCAGCAGGCGTTCATCGACGCCGGAGCCGTCCAGTGCGGCTTCTGCACCCCCGGTCTGCTGGTCGCCGCCGACGAACTGCTCGAACGCAACCCGCAGCCGTCCGACGCGGACATCCGCGAGGCGCTCTCCGGCAACCTCTGTCGCTGCACCGGCTACGAGAAGATCCTCGACGCGGTCCGCCTCGCGGCCGCCCGCGCGGAAGAAGCGGTCTGACGATGGGCGTTACCGGCAACCCCACCAGCATCAACCAGGGCACCCGCACCAAGGGCGGCATCGGCGAGTCCACACAGCGCCCCGACGGCATCCTGAAGGTCACCGGCGAGTTCGCTTACTCCTCCGACATGTGGCACGAGGACATGCTCTGGGGCCACACGCTGCGCTCCACGGTCGCGCACGCCGAGATCGTCTCCGTCGACACCTCGCAAGCGCTCGCCACGCCCGGCGTCTACGCCGTACTCACCTACGACGACCTGCCGACGTCGGTGAAGAACTACGGGCTCGAGATCCAGGACACCCCGGTCCTCGCCCACGGCAAGGTCCGTCACCATGGCGAACCGGTGGCGCTCGTCGCCGCAGACCACCCGGAGACGGCCCGCCGCGCCGCCGCGAAGATCACGATCGACTACCGCGAGCTGCCCGTCATCACCGACGAGGCGTCCGCCACCGCCCCCGACGCGATCCTCGTCCACGAGGGACGGGGCGACCATCACGCCGGGCACGTACCGCACCCGAACATCGTCCACCGCCAGCCCATCGTCCGCGGCGACGCGGACGCGGCGGCGGCCCGCGCCGATGTCATCGTGAGCGGTGAGTACGTCTTCGGCATGCAGGACCAGGCCTTCCTCGGCCCCGAGTCCGGTCTTGCCGTGCCCGCCGAGGACGGCGGCATCGACCTGTACGTCGCCACCCAGTGGCTCCACTCCGACCTGCGCCAGATCGCCCCCGTCCTCGGCCTGCCGGAGGACAAGGTCCGTATGACGCTCTCCGGAGTCGGCGGCGCCTTCGGCGGCCGCGAGGACCTGTCGATGCAGATCCACGCCTGCCTGCTCGCGCTGCGCACCGGCAAGCCGGTCAAGATCGTCTACAACCGCTTCGAGTCCTTCTTCGGACACGTCCACCGCCACCCCGCCAGGCTCTGGTACGAGCACGGCGCCACCCGTGACGGCAAGCTGACCCATATGAAATGTCGCATCGTACTGGACGGCGGAGCCTATGCCTCCGCTTCTCCGGCCGTCGTCGGCAACGCCTCCTCGCTCAGCGTCGGCCCGTATGTCATCGACGACGTCGACATCGAGGCCATCGCGCTCTACACCAACAACCCGCCATGCGGCGCCATGCGCGGCTTCGGCGCGGTCCAGGCATGCTTCGCCTACGAGGCCCAGATGGACAAGCTCGCCGCCGAACTCTCCATGGACCCTGTCGAGTTCAGGCAGCTCAATGCCATGGAGCAGGGCAGCCTCCTGCCGACCGGACAGGTCGTCGACTCGCCCGCCCCGGTCGCCGAGCTGCTGCGCCGGGTCAAGGCCAGGCCGCTGCCGCCCGAGCGCCAGTGGGAGGTGGCCGGCGAGCAGGCCGATGTACGGGCCCTGCCTGGCGGACTGTCCAACACCACACACGGCGAAGGCGTCGTACGTGGCATCGGCTACGCGGTCGGTCTCAAGAACGTCGGCTTCTCCGAGGGCTTCGACGACTACTCCACCGCGCGCGTGCGCATGGAGGTGACCGGCGGCGAACCTGTCGTGACCGTGCACACCGCGATGGCCGAGGTCGGGCAGGGCGGCGTCACCGTCCAAGCCCAGATCGCCCGTACCGAACTCGGCGTCGCCCAGGTCACCATTCACCCGGCCGACACCCAGGTCGGCTCAGCCGGCTCCACCTCCGCCTCCCGGCAGACGTATGTCACCGGCGGAGCCGTGAAACACTCCTGCGAGGCCGTCCGCGAGAAGGTCCTGGAGATGGGCCGCCGCAAGTTCGCTGCGTACCACCCCGCCTGGGCCACCGCCGAACTGCTCCTGGAGGGCGGCAAGGTCGTCACCGACGGCGGCGAAGTGCTGGCCGATCTGGTCGACGTGCTGGAGGACGAGGCGGTCGACATCGAACTGGAGTGGCGCCACCGGCCCACCGAGGCGTTCGACCTCCGTACCGGACAGGGCAACGGCCATGTCCAGTACTCCTTCGCCGCCCACCGCGCGGTCGTCGAGGTCGACACCGAACTCGGTCTGGTCAAGGTCATCGAACTGGCCTGCGCCCAGGACGTCGGCAGGGCCCTCAACCCGCTGTCCGTCGAAGGGCAGATCCAGGGCGGTACCACCCAGGGCCTGGGGGTCGCCATCATGGAGGAGATCATCGTCGATCCGAAGACCGCGCAGGTGCGCAACCCGTCCTTCACGGACTACCTGATCCCCACCATCCTCGACACCCCGACGATCCCGGTCCATGTGCTCGAACTCGCCGACGACCACGCCCCGTACGGGCTCCGTGGCGTCGGCGAGGCCCCCACCCTGTCGTCGACCCCGGCCGTCCTCGCGGCGATCCGGAACGCGACGGGCCTGGAGCTCAACCGGACGCCGGTACGCCCCGAGCACATCACCGGCACCTAACGGCTCCTCCTGAACACTCCGGGCGGTGCATGCCGTCCGTGGCCTTAACCGTCCCACGAACCATTTGGGTTCGAAGGCGGATTACCGCCACGGCGGCTTCACGCCAGGTGTGAACTCAACCGCAGCCGTGGTTTTGCCTTTAGAACATCTGCATGACATTGACACCCTCCTCCGCTTCCGGCCGGACGAGATCCGCTCGCGCGGGACGCAGGGCACTGCTCATAGCGACTTCGGTCGCCCTGGTGAGTGGTGCACTGCTTCCCGCAGCGGGCTCCGCTTCCGCAGCAGCAGGCCAGTCCGGGCCCGCCGACCCCCGGGCCGCCGCCCCTGTCAAGGAGTACGACATCACCCTGGTCACGGGCGATGTGGTGCACTACTCGGACGGTGCCGGCAAGCAGGACACCATCACCGTGGACCGCCCCGACGGTGCGGTCGGCGGCGTGCATGTCCAGCAGGCCGGTGACGATCTGTACGTCCTGCCCGACGAGGCCGGCTCCCTCATCGCAGCGGGCAAGCTGGACCGTCGGCTGTTCAACGTCTCGGCTCTCGCCGAGATGGGGTACGACGACAAGAAGTCCGGCGGCATCCCGATGATCGCCACCTACCCGGCAAGCCAGGGCCGTTCGCTGCCCGCTGCCCCTCGCGGCGCGAAGAAGACCCGCACCCTGGAGAGCATCCACGGCGCCGCGCTGAAGGCCGACAAGGACACCACCCGGGCCTTCTGGAACGACATCGCCCGCACTTCCACGGCCCGTTCGCTGGACAACGGCATCGCCAAGCTCTGGCTCGACGGCCGGGTGGAGGCCGCGCTCAAGGACTCCGTGCCGCAGGTCAACGCCCCGCAGGCGTGGGCCGAGGGCTACGACGGCAAGGGCTCCAAGGTCGCCGTCCTGGACACCGGCATCGACGCGACCCACCCGGACGTCAAGGACCGCATTCTCGAAACGAAGAGCTTCGTGCCGGGCGAGGAGGTCGTGGACAGGAACGGCCACGGCACGCACGTCGCCTCCACGATCGCGGGTTCCGGCGCCGCGTCGGAGGGCGTCAACAAGGGCGTCGCCCCCGGCTCCGACCTCATCATCGGCAAGGTGCTCGGCGACGGTGGTTCCGGCGCGGACTCCGGCATCATCGAAGCCATGGAGTGGGCGAAGGCCGAAGGCGCCGACGTCGTCTCCATGAGCCTCGGCTCCAGCATCCCGGACGACGGCTCCGACCCGATGTCCCAGGCCGTCGACGCGCTCTCCGCCGACGGCGGACCGCTGTTCGTGATCGCCGCGGGCAACTCCTACGGCGCCGGCACCATCGGCGCGCCCGGCTCGGCGGAGAAGGCGCTCACCATCGCCGCCGTCGACAAGCGGGACAACCGCGCGGGCTTCTCCTCGATGGGCCCGCTGGTGAGATCCTTCGGCCTCAAGCCCGACCTGTCCGCACCGGGCGTGGACATCAACGCGGCCGCCTCGCAGTCGGTCCCGGGCGCCAGCCGGATGTACTCGACGAAGTCCGGCACATCGATGGCGACCCCGCATGTCGCGGGCGCCGCAGCCATCCTGAAGCAGCGTCACCCCGACTGGTCCGGCCAGCGGATCAAGGACGCGCTGATGAGCACGTCGAAGAAGCTCGACGCGTACACCCCGTACGAGCAGGGCACCGGCCGGCTCGATGTGAAGGCGGCGGTCGACAGCACGATCGAGGCCACCGGCTCCGTCGAGGTCGCCTCCTACAAGTGGCCGCACTCCGCGTCCGACCCGGTCGCCCAGCGGACCATCACGTACCGCAACACCGGTACGAAGGATGTCACCCTCGACCTGGCCACGGACACGGACGCCGACGCCTACACCCTGTCGACGAAGCAGCTGACCGTCCCGGCCGGTTCCACCGCCGAGGCCGTGCTCTCGCTGGACCCGTCGACGGTCGCGAACAACACCCAGTTCTCCGGTCAGGTCATCGCCAAGGACGAGGCGGGCACCGTCGTCGCGCACACCGGCTTCGCCCTGAACAAGGAGCAGGAGCTGTACGACCTGACGCTCAGGCTCCGTGACCGCGATGGCAAGCCGATGAACGGCCGGGTCGTCCTCGGCGCGCTCGGCAATCCGAACCTGGGTGTTGTCCAGGTGTCGGGCGAGACCACGCTGCGGATGCCGCCGGGCAACTACACCGCCTGGGCGACCACCGAAGTCGCCGGTGACCGCGCCGACTCGAAGGCCCTGGCCTTCCTCGCGGCCCCGGAGACCATCCTCGACAAGTCGACCACGGTCACCCTCGACGCGTCCAAGGCCCACAAGATCAGCGTGCGGACGCCGAAGGAGACCGAGAACCAGCAGCTGCGATTCGACATGGCACGTACCGCACCGGACGGCACCGTCCAGCGCGACGCGTACCAGATCCCTGTGATGTACGACCAGCTGTGGGCGAGCCCCACCAAGAAGGTCACCCAGGGCAGCTTCTCCTTCCTGACCCGTTGGCGGCAGGGCGAGAAGCACATGGACGTCACGGCCGAGGGACGTGACGTGCCGGTTACCACGCAGGTCGGTGCGGCCGTCACCGAAGACAGCGAGAAGCAGCTGACCGGTGTCTTCGCGGGCAACGGCGCCGCGGCCGACTACAAGGGCCTGGATGCCAAGGGCAAGGCCGTCGTGATCCGCCGCAGCGACGCGGTCGCTCCCGCCGACCGGCTCGCCAATGCGGTGGCCGCAGGCGCCGAAGCGCTGTTCGTCGTCAACGACGGTGACGGCGTCCTGATGGAGAGCTACGCCCCCAAGGGAACCAAGGCCGCCATTCCTGTCGCCTCGGTCCAGCGCCTGGCGGGCGAGAACCTGATCAAGTCCGTCCAACGGGGCGTCAAGCTGGCGATCGATCAGCAACGTTTCTCGCGCTACCTGTACGACCTGGTCGACCGTCACGACGGCGTCATTCCGGACCGCTCGCTGGAGTTCGCCCCCTCGACCGGTCAGCTCGCCAAGGTGGAGAACACCTTCTACGGCCACAAGGACACGCTCGGCGGCGGCTACCGCTGGGACGTCCCGGAATACGGGCCCGCCCTCGGCTTCGAACAGTACGAGATGTACCCCAGTAGCCGTACGGAGTGGGTCAACCCGCTTCCCGGCGCGTCGTACTGGTACGAGGAGCACTCGATCTTCAACGCAGCGCAGAACGGATTCGCGCAGGCGATGCGCAGTGGCGAAATGGACTACAAGGCGGGCCGCACCTACCCCGCCAAGTGGTTCGGGCCGATCACCCGCCCGCGTCTGGGTATCGCCTACTGGGGTCCGTTCCGTACCCCCGGCAACCAGATCCAGTTCAACCTCACCCCGTGGACGGACTCGGGCGCGGGCCACTCGGGCGCCATGCCGAGGGAGGAGCTCACCGCCACCACCACCAACGCCTTCTACCAGGGTGACACCCTGATCAAGAAGGGCACGGGCCAGTCCGGAGCCGCCTCGAACCTCTCACCCGAGAGACTGCCGTACCGCGTGGTGCTCGACTCGGCCCGGGATGCCGATGTGTGGAAGACCTCCATCCGCACGCACACCGAGTGGAGCTTCGTCTCGGGTGCCACGGACGAGAACGGCCCGTACCGGACCGACATCCCGATGCTCCAGCTGGACTACAAGGTCGACACCGACCTCGCCGGTGACGTCGAGGCCGGCCGGTGGACCGAGATCGGTATCGGCTCCGGTACACAGGAGTGGCTGGACGGTGCGGTGAAGGCGAAGCAGGCGGCGCTGTCGGTCAGCTACGACGACGGCAAGAGCTGGGACGCGGTGGAGCTGCGCAAGAGCTCCGAGGGCAGCTGGACCGCCCGGTTCAAGACGCCCGAGAAGGCCGGTGGCTTCGTCTCGATCAAGGCGCACGCCGAGGGCGAGGACGGTCTCGGCATCGACCAGGAGATCATCCGGGCGTTCGGCCTGAAGTGACCTTCTGAGGTTCGCCCTTGAGGTGGCCGCGCACCCCCGGCCGGCCCGAAAGCCGCTGCCGGTGACGCTCTACGCCGC